>CAZJPO010000042.1:0-13209 GCA_964547865.1 uncultured Thiosulfatimonas sp. | reverse complement strand
TGTCAGTGGCTGAAATTCTAAAAGATGACGAGCTTAAATCATACGCAGTTGCAACTTCAAAGATGTTGTTTGGTGACTACTGTGCGGCATGTCATGGTGCTGGTGGAGCAGGAAACCCTGAATTCCCAGTCCTAGCTGATGATGCATGGTTGTGGGGCGGTTCAGTCCAAGCGGTTGAAGCTTCTATCAAAAATGGACGAATTGGTAATATGCCTGCACGCGGTATGATGGGTAATCTTACAGACCAGGATCTTGATGACGTTACTGATTATGTAATCGCTCTTTCTGAAGGTCGTGGTGCTGATGAGTCAGTAGCCGCTGGTAAGAAGGTCTACATGAAAGGTATGTGTTTAGCATGTCACGGTCCAACTGGTAAGCCGATGGCTCCAGCAGGTGCTGCAGATCTTACCGACCAAGCATGGCGTTTTGGATCTGACAGAGATACTATTCGCGAAGTTATTGCGTATGGTGTTAACGTCAAAAAAGATGGTGACTACCTAGAAGGTACTCGTAAGGCTGTAATGCCTGCCTTTAAAGAGCGCCTACCAAATCCTGAAGTGAATGTTAAACGACTAGCTGTTTATGTTCACGCTCTTGGTGGTGGGCAGTAACGTGAAAGTTACCTGTTCATAAAATAGTAAAAAGGGAGAGCTTATGTTCTCCCTTTTTACTTTAGGGTATATTAAAAATTGATTTAAATCAATAATTGGAGAGAGTTATGAATGACTTAAATAATGATTGGGTTCTTTGGGCTTCAATTGGAGCAATTGTTCTATCAGTTGTTTTTACCGTCCTATGGGGTTGGAAAGCAACTCGAGGCATTGAAGGTCTTGAAGATGATAAATTTAAAGATGATGTTAAGTAATTTGAAATATCTTTAATAAAAAGTAGGTCCAATAAAGGGCCTATTTTTTTTTATAAATAATAATAAAAATATTTGTTTATGCATGGCCAAGTAAATTTTATAAAATAAAGAATATATAATAAAAACTGAGGGTCTAGCAAGGATAGCTACCATGGCACATACTAAAGAGATGTATAAAGACGATGGTCGAACAGGGTCTTTACTTGATAGCATGGAGACTGAAAATAAAAATCTCCAAAACATCGGGGTTGAAATTCTTCCGGTACATACTGAGGGTACGGTGCATGCGAAACGCATGCCGGGTACATTCAGGACAATTAAGTGGATCACCGCTTCATTTTGGATCGCACTTTTCACTTTTCCATATTTAAGATGGGACGGACACCAAGCGTTACTGTTTGATTTGGTCAACCGCCAGTTTCATATCTTCGGCATTACCATCCTGCCGCAGGATATCTGGATGCTGGCAATGGTTCTGCTATTTGCATCACTAGCATTAGCTGCCTCCACAGCAGTTGCAGGCCGAATGTGGTGTGGTTATTTATGTTTCCATACGGTTTGGGTGGATATCTTTACATGGCTTGAAGAGAAGCTAGAAGGTCAGCCCAATAAAAGAATGAAACTAGATAAAGCACCGCTGAGTTTTGAGAAAGTCAGAATCAAAACAGTTAAATTTGCGATCTGGGCTTTTATCGGCTTTATGACCGCGTTTAGTTTCGTGGCTTACTTTACCGATGCGTTTGACCTTTGGGCAAGATTATTTACTTTCGAATGGGGAAGCACTGAAACGGGTGTTATTCTTGGATTAGGCGCGGCCACCGTATTCTTTGCCGGATTCCTGCGTGAGCAGACCTGTATGGGGTTCTGTCCTTATGCTCGTATTCAAGGGGCGATGTACGATACCCAGACGATGGTGCCTACCTATGACCAAGACCGCGGCGAACCTCGTGGACGTATGAAACGCGTTAAGCCTGGTGAAGAAGCCCCAGCATTGGGTGATTGTATCGATTGTAATCTCTGTGTCGCCGTCTGTCCGACAGGTGTTGATATTCGTAAAGGGCAGCAATTCGGTTGTATCACTTGTGGTCTATGTATTGATGCCTGTGATTCAGTTATGGATAAGTTGAAAAGACCACGCGGGCTCATTCGTTATGCTTCTCTAGCTGAATTTGCAGGTCAAAAACTCCCTCCGTTGTTGAAGCGTCCAAGGGTTATCGTTTATACGAGCATTATGAGCTTTGCTGCCGTGATGATGGTATGGGGTCTATTGACCATGTCACCAATTGACGTAAAGGCCTTACATGAGAGAGCGCCACTTTATGTACAGATGAGTGATGGAACTATCCAAAACAAATGGGTCGTTAAAGTCGTGAATAAGTCTGACAAACCGATGGATGTGAAATTAGACGTTACTGGGCTCGAAGGGCTTACTTACAGAACAGATAAAGAGATATTGATTATTCAGCCAGGTACGGTAGGTTCGATAACCTTATTTGTAAAGGTTCCAAAAAGAAACCTAGAGGATGTCAGTCAGCCTGTTTATATCAATGTTCAAGATATTGGCAATGAAAGCATTCAAGAGACCTATAAAGCAGCTTTCTTAGGTCCAAGAAAACGTTAATACTGTAAAAGGTTGATGGGATAACAATACAGTACTTAAGAAACTATAATAGCCCTATTCTGGAAGCCGGGATAGGGCTTTTTATTTATTCATTTAGGAGAAGAATATGAGTGAAGCTAAGCAAGATACGAGGGATTGGAGTGTTGCTTGGAAAAACCCATTTGTTGTTAGTTGGTTTGTGATTTTAGTGATCGTACTAGCCGTCAACTTTTTTATGGTAAGTATGGCGATCGTTACCAATCCTGGCTTGGTGGTAGACGACTTCTATGAACAGGGAAAAAGAATGGATGTCATCCTTGCCGAACAGAAGCGCATGGAGAAGATGGGTTGGCAGCTTAATATTGAACTCCCTGAATTAGTTGAAGGAAAAGAGGTCACATTGAAACTCGGTGTTGTGGATAAAAACAATAGAGCTTTGGATGTTGATGACGCGACGCTATTCTTTTATCGCCCTTCCGATCGTAATTTGGATGGTGAATTAAAGTTAGAACCTACTGGGCCGGCAGGAGAGTTCCAAAGTAAATTTAGTTTACCCTTGAAAGGGAAGTGGGATTTAATTATGGAAGTTAATAAAGGCGAAGAACGCTTCTTTTTAGGTCGTCCTATTTGGGTAAAAGATCCTGAGTAAAATGCAACATCTAAGCTGTTACCACTGTGGCCAGGCCATCCCTGAAAAAGAACTGGTCTTTAGACCGATCAAAGAGGCAGAACAGCCTTTTTGTTGTAATGGCTGTGCCTCAGTTTGTGAAGTTATTCATGAGGCAGGTCTAGAGAGCTTCTATCAGAGAACACCAGATGGTGATCTACTAGAACCGCCGCCTCCACCCAACAAAGACATCGATTTTTTCGATTATGACGAAGTGCAATCCCAGTATGTCGGAGACTTAAGTGATAAGCGTGAAATCACGTTAATGTCCGACGCGATTCATTGCGCCGCTTGTGTTTGGTTAATCGAGCACACCCTGGCCAAAATAGATGGCATTTTGATGGCAAGGGTTAACTTTACCAATAAGCAGATTAAAATCCGCTGGGATAATAGTCAGATCAAACTGTCTGACGTTATTCGAAAGCTTAACTCTGTGGGGTATGACGCTACACCTTACGACCCATCCGTCAGTGATGAATCCTACCGCAAAGCAAACCGTGAGCTTCTGTATCGCTTAGGCTTCGCTGGTTTTGCGATGATGAATACCATGTGGTTTTCGGTTGCGCTCTACACCGGTGCGGCACAAGATGAATTCCGCGACTATTTTCATTGGCTTGGGTTTATTGTTGCCACAGCGGCATTAGCTTATTCAGGTCAACCCTTCCTAAAAGGGGCGTGGACCTCTATCAAATCAAGAAATGTAGGCATGGATGTCTCGATTAGTTTGGGGATGCTGACAACCTATTTCTATTCCTTCTGGGTCACTATCCATCCCAGTCATACTGGTGAAGTCTATTACGACACACTCGTCGATTTTATGTTTTTACTCTTGATCGGAAGATACCTTGAAGCCATCTCTAAGAATAAAGCGATAGATTCTTCAAGGAGACTGATGGACTTACAACCCAAGGTGGCACGTAAGAAGCAGGATGAAGGTGAGGCTATTGTGCCTGTCAGGACTCTGGTCAAAGGCGATCAAATTCTCGTCAAGCCGGGTGAACAAATTCCTGTGGATGGTTTTATTGTGCAAGGCCAGAGTATGATCAATGAATCTATGCTCAGTGGTGAGTCTAGAGAGATTCATAAGTCAGTCGGGGATGCTGCGGTTGCTGGAACATTGAATATTGATGGTCACTTAACGCTGGAAGTGGATAAAATTCTGCAGGACACTCAGCTCGGAAAGATTGTTCACATGGTTGAAGAAGCCCAGGGATCAAAAGCGCCAATTCAATGTACGGCAGATAAAATTATGCCGTGGTTTGTTTCAGCAACGATTAGCTTGGCCGCAGCCAGTTTTGTGTTCTGGGCTTTTGCTGAGAGTATAGAGTTTGCTGTCATTACTGCGACTGCTGTGCTGATTATTACCTGTCCGTGTGCATTTGGCTTAGCCACACCTATGGCCATTGCTGTTGCTTCAGGGGTGTCTGCGCGCAATGGTATTTTGGTGAAAAATGGTGCGGTATTAGAAACCTTGCACTCCATTCAGCATTTTGTATTTGATAAAACTGGAACCTTGACCAAAGGGCAAATGAAGGTGGTCGATGAAGCCTTCGTCGAGGGGGTTGACCCCAAACAGCTCATGTTGGAGGTGGCTTCTATTGAAAACCTATCTGAGCACAGTTTGGGTTATGCGATGGTTGAATCAACCAAGCAGCAATACGATTTTGGTAGCAATGATTGGTTGGAAGTGACAAGCTTTAAAATAAACTCAGGAAAAGGGGTTGAAGGCCAAGTTGGTAAAGACCAATTCTTGATTGGTACGGCGAATTGGTTGACGGCATCGGCTGTTGCTTTACCAAAAAACTTGGTTGATTTAGCCAACCTGAATGCTGAAAAAGCGCAAACGGCGGTCTGGATCAGCAAGAATGGTGAAGTGCAGGCGGTATTGTTTTTAGAGGATGAAATCCGTCCAGAAGCAATTGAGCTTATTAAGCGACTGAAAGCCAAGGGTAAAGACGTTACTTTACTGAGTGGTGACCTGCAAATTGTTGCGGATAGAGTTGCAGAGCAGCTGGGTGGAATGAACGTCATTGCAGAGGTGATGCCTCATGATAAGAATGAGGTGATTCGAGAGCTTCAGACCAAGGGACAGAGTGTGGTAATGGTTGGCGATGGCGTGAATGATGCACCTGCCCTAGTCAGGGCAGATGTCGGGATTGCACTGGGCTCTGGTACAGACGTCTCTATGGATAGTGCGGATATTGTCTTGATGAATAACGAGTTGATGGCTGTGGATACTGCGGTAGAGCTTTCAGAGAGAACCTTGAAAACGGTCAAACAGAATATTGCTAGCTCAATTGTTTATAACATCATTATGGTGCCGCTGGCGGTTTCGGGTATGTTAACTCCTCTAATTGCGGCCATTACCATGCCTTTGAGTAGCTTGGTGGTGATCGGTAATGCGGCAAGAATTCGCAGCTTTTTTAATAAACGTGCTAAATTAGAACGTCAAAAATTAAGAGTTTAGGGAAAGATAATGGATGTGATTTATGGGTTAATCCCAATGGTACTATTTCTTGGGTTGCTGGTCGTGGTCATGTTTATCTGGATGGCGAAGAAAGGTTACTTTGATGATATGGATGGCCAGGCGAATCGAATCTTATGGGATGATGACGAGCTTCCTCAAAATACAGAAAATAAAAACACTGGGGATAAGGCAGCGGATCAAGCTGCTGGCAAAGCAGATGCCGAGAAAGGACCATCTCAAGCAGCATCCGAAGAAGAAAAGAATCCTAAATAAAAAAGCCTAAAGGGAAACCCCTCTAGGCTTTTAACGGTAACAAGTCTTTGAATCTAAAACTTGTAGTACTGTAGCGCTTCAGGTCCTTCTTCATCAATAATTAACTCCAGTCCTTTTTGGTTAAAGAACCAGTGTTTTAAACCATCTGACTGCACTTCTTTTTTGTCGGGCTCACCAAAACGCATAGCAATCGCTCTTTCGTCTAAACTTCTTCTCGGGATTAGAGTAATACTAGAAATTGGTGCATTATAAAACCCTAAAGTATCTTCCTGTAGTAGCTCTATCTCACGAGATCCTGTTTGGGTAACCGTGTTACTGACCCCGCGGTTATAGGCTTCATCTAAAGCTTTTGAGTCCGCAGCGACTTTAAGCGCGAGTGCCGTCTTAATGGTTCCGATATAGAGTGAAGGGTAGTAAACCTCTAGGGATTTATTCTCGCCGGATTTATCAGTGAAAATTTTCATTTCTATATCATTACCATAAAGAGCTATGGCATCATTTAGGTTTGACTCATTAACGATTAAACCTAAAGTGTGAATTCTGCCCGCTTCATCAACTTTTGCATTCCAGGGAAGCTGCTTAGGGTCGACTTCTGGTCGATCCGGTTGGATAAGAACCATAATTACTAAAACAACCAGACCCCCTAAAAAAGTAATCCAGAAGACCGGCAGTTTCTTAGCTTTCTTTGGTGAACTGCTCATTCTTGTTTCTCAGTAACTTTCTCAGCAGAGGCCTGTTCTTGAGGCTTTTCAACTTTTTGATCAGGCTCAGTTCCTTCGCCTAATTCAATATTGGCATTTTCATCTCTAGGGTGAAACGCTTCAATTTTTGGATCTATGATCCCTTTCCCCGCATCGTAGACAGAAATCCCTGTCTGTAAGAAGTTATAGAGTACGGTGAAGAAAACGACTAAAGCCCCAAAGAACATGCCTATTTTCTCGACAATAGAGGTGGAGGAGCTTTCTTCATCCATCGATAAATCATTCATCATTAGACCGCCGCCAAACAGGTCGCCGAGGATGGCTGCTAAAGTCATGACAACGATTGCAACACCGTAGGCGATGAGTAGGTTGCGGCCGCGGCGCCATGCTAGGGTCCAGTGAGCGCCAACAAACCAGCTTTGTGTTGCGGCCATTTTTTGACCGTGGAAATAAAGGTAGGCGATGACTGCCCCCGAAATGGCCGGGATTAACAAAAAGCCGACCGCGCTACCATGTCCAATTTCAAGGGCGACTTGAGAAATGGCTAAGTGGGTGACAATAACGTTGATATTGAAAATATGGTGTGGGGTTTTGGCCAGGCGAGTTTCCTGGTCTGTGACTTGATATCTCATGTTGTTTACTTACTTTCCGTTAGGTACTTATTCTATGGATCTTATATCTGTTGGATATAGTTTTGCAGTAATTGCATTACCTGTGTATTTTCATTTTTTATATTTTGGAATAAGGTATTCGATTGTGCTGATATGTCATTGTTCTTCGCCATATCCTCTAGCTGAGCACAAATTTGCGATAAGGGTCCGGCGCCGATGTTGGCCGAGCTTCCCTTAAGAGAGTGGGAGTGAAGGCGAAGTTGATCAGCGTCACCAGCGTGAAGAGCGTTGTCCATCTTAATAACAGAATCTGGTGCGCTATCAAGGTAGGCTTGAAGAATTTCCTTCAGGTCATCACCAATTAGTTCTTTTAGCATATCCAAATTATCAGTATCAACAGGGTTACTCATTTTTCTTTCCAGTTTAATCAGGTTTATATTGTTCCAGCCACTCTAAGAATTCTGGTTCGGGCATTGGTTTACCGAATTTGAAGCCTTGAAAGATATGGCAATGTTTATTTTTGAAAAACTCTACGTGCTCGTCGTATTCAATTCCTTCCGCGACGACTTCTAGGTTTAAGCTCTCTGCCATGGCTAGAATGGTGTGAGCAATGGCTTGACCCTCTTTAGTATTTAAATTAAGGACAAAAGAGCGATCAATTTTAATCGTATCGATTGGGAAACTATGTAAATAAGCCAAAGAAGAATAGCCTGTACCGAAGTCATCTATCGAGATCGAGAGCCCCATCGCTTTCAAGCCTTTGAGCGTTTGAATATTTGCTTCCGCATTGGTCATGGCCAAACTTTCTGTGATCTCTAGATCGATGTATTTTGGATCCATCTCAATCGTAGAGATGATTTCTTGTACTTCTTCCATTAAGTTGGCTTGTGTAAACTGTCTTCCAGAAAGGTTAATACCAATATGTAGACGATGGCCTTGCGCATACCACTTGTTGGCATCGCGAATAGCGGTTTCTAGAACATAGTGTCCAATGTCAACAATTAGCCCGGTACTTTCGGCAAGTGGGATAAAGATGCCAGGAGAGACAATGCCCTTAGTCGGGTGGCGCCACCTTACTAAAGCTTCAGCTCCACTTGGCTCAAGGCTGTCGACAAAAACTTGCGGTTGGTAGAAGACTTCGATTTCATTATTTTTAAGTGCCTTTCTCAAGTCATTTTCTAGACTGAGCATCTCGTGAGCGTTGGCATTCATTTCGGGTTTAAAGAATGCGAACTGGTTGCCGCCTGCTTTTTTAGCATTGGTTTTTGCAATGTTGGCGTGGTTTATAAGCGATTCAGCATCCTCAGCGTCATCTGGATAGACCGCAATTCCAAAGCTATAGCTGACATAAAGTTCTTGTTTATCTATGATAAAAGGGGCCACCAGCTGCTGGTGAAAACGATTTATCAGCAGGTTGAGATCAGAGGTAGATGAGACATTTTGCAGAAAAATCGCAAATTCATCACTACCCAGTCGAGCGACATAGTCATTTTCTCGCGTGATGCGGTTGAGCCTTTTCGCGATACCAAGGAGTAGGTTGTCTCCTTGTTCCTGACCGAGGTTTTCATTGATATTTTTAAAGCGGTCAATGTCAAAAATAATAACTGCGCTTAGCTGGTCTTGGGGGGGCTGTTTTAAAGATTTAACCAGCATTTTTGAAAAGTATGTTCGGTTAGGTAGCTCAGTCAGTCTGTCGTGTTCTGATTGGTATTGAATGAGTGTTTCAGCCTTATGAAGCCTGCTGATGTCCTGTGCAGTTCCGGTAATATGGACAATTTCGCCGTCCTTATCGAAACTCGCTTCTCCTAAACATTCGATATGGGTTAAGTTGCTGTTTGGCTGAATGACCCTAAAGCTAATTTGCACATCCGGCTGGCTTTTGTGTAGCTCTGCAATCGCCTGGTAAATCATCGGTTTATCTTTAGGAGTGATGTTTCTTAGGAATTGAGCTAAGCTAACATTCTTTTGAATCGGCACCCCAAATAGCTCAAACGCGGATTGGGAACCTGTAATGCTGTCGGTATGCGCATCCCACTCCCAGTAACCGAGTTTAGCCAGCTGTTGAGCATAAATTAGTTGAGCCTGGCTGCTACGTAACTTCTCTTCGATCTCGGCCGCTCTCAATGAATATTTAACACGTTGAGAGAGTAGCCCCCAATTAATTGGCTTGGTAATAAAATCTGTGGCACCACTTTCAAAGGCGAGATCAATCGATTCCGTGTCATCTAAGGCGGTCAGCATGAGGATGGGGACCGCGCGCTCGGTTTCATAATTGCGAATGGCTTTGACCGATTCGTAACCATCCATTACCGGCATCATGACATCTATAAGGACGAGGCTGGGGCGTTGTTCGATAAACTGAGAAAGGCCTTCGCTACCATTGTTCGCTGTTACGATTGGGTAACCTGCTTGAGAGAGGACTTTTGTGACGGTTAACCGAGTAACCGGATCGTCTTCAACAACTAAGATTAATGGGTTTTCAGTCACAGCAGTTTGCATAGATAGCGGTTTTCACTCGAAATAGCTTTGCAATTAGTTTAACGTGTTGAATTGCAGAATGATACTGTTTGCCAATAAGAATTGTCACTGCTTGCCGTAAAGGAATTAATCGAGTTGATCGTTTTAAAATCAGACTTCGAGCCAAAAGGTAACAGGGCCATCATTTGTTAGGCTGACTTTCATATCTGCGCCAAATTGCCCGGTTTCGATTTTGGTGTACTTAGAACGAACCAGCTTGACGAAGTCTTCGAAAAGTTGGCTGGCGATACCAGGGCTCGCTGAGGTTGAAAAGCTAGGGCGTAAGCCACTGTTTGTGTCAGCGGCTAAAGTGAACTGTGGAACAAGAAGTAAGCCGCCTTCAACTTGCTGTACATTCAAATTCATCTTGTCATTTTCATCGGCAAAGAGTCGATAGTGTAGAAGTTTATGAACCATTTTTTCTAGCTGGGTTTGGTTGTCTTCTTTCTGGAACCCAATTAACACCACTAGTCCATGTTGGATTTCACCGATTTTTTGATGATCGACAACAACTTGTCCTGCAGAGGCACGCTGAATCAGGCAGATCATTTGGCGAGTTTCTCAGCAAACAAGTCTGTTTCATTGACCAGTGCCTCAGTAATTTCAACTTCCATAGCAGAGTGACCTGATGCCTCGCACACAATCAATTTGGCGTTGGCAACACATTGAGAAAGTTCGAATGCCTGTTCGATAGGACAGACCATATCGTGTCGACCATGAATAATAGAGATCGGTAGGCTTTGAATCGCATCACAGTTGCGAAGGATCTGGTTTTCTTCAATAAAGGCTTCATGGAAAAAATAGTGACATTCAATTCTGGCCATGGCAAGGGCATGAAGAGGGTCACCAAAGTGATCTACAACCTGGCGATTTGTGACAAGGTTTGAGGTGCGACCCTCCCAAATAGACCAGGCTTCTGCGGCTCTCATTCTTGCGATTTCATCATCACTGGTTAAGACTTCATGGTAAGCGGCCACCATGTTTTCTCGTTTGTCCTCGGGGATAGGCGTGAAATAGTCTTGCCAGTACTCAGGATAAACGCGATCAGCTCCCTCTTGATAAAACCAGTCAATGTCTCTTTTACGACATAAGAAGATGCCCCTTAAAATCAAGCCTAGTACTCTCTCTGGATAGGCCTGAGCATAGAGTAATGAAAGTGTTGAACCCCAAGAGCCACCAAACAGTAACCATTCATCTATTTCTAGATGTCGACGAATTTTTTCAATATCCTCTATTAGATGAGCAGTTGTATTATTGGTTAGGCACGCATGCGGGCGGGATTTTCCGCAACCGCGTTGATCAAACAGAATAATACGATAGTGTTCGGGGTTAAAAAATTGCCGATGAATCGCTTGATAACCTCCGCCGGGCCCGCCGTGAAGGAAAAGAGCAGGGATTCCAAATGGGTTGCCACACTCCTCAATATGCAGGGTATGGGTATTATCTACTTGCAGGCTATGTTGCGAATAAGGCTTGATCTCAGGGTACATGGACATCTGTTGTTGCATAGGTAAACTCAATTTTTGAATTTAAGTGTACTTGAAAACAATACATCATAGAAGCTGTTATCTGTATTTATCTCTTATAGCGTAAAGATATAGTTTTTGGCGGTTTGGAGAGGGTCGCTGTAAACAGGTGGGGGCTTTGAAACCATCTTTAATGCAGGGGGGATTCTAGGTCGAAGAAGGAAGGGATAATTCAAACGAGGATGAATGAAAAAGTCTGGGCTGGCAATGCCGACAGGGTTTATTAAGCGTTCTGCTTTAGGGGGCGTAGGCTTTTCTTCAAAAATAAAAAAGGCCCCAATGGGGCCTTTTATCTGAGTCGTTATTTTGCCGCTCGACCTGCGCGTTTACGCTCGTTCTCTGTAAGCAGTTTCTTACGGATACGAATGTTGTCAGGCGTGACTTCTACCAGCTCATCATCGTCGATAAACTCAAGTGCTTGCTCAAGTGAGAAACGAATTGGTGGCGTGAGTGTTAGGGCTTCATCTGTACCCGCAGCACGTACATTGGTTAACTGTTTACCTTTTAGAGCATTAACGGTCAGGTCATTCGCACGGCTGTGCAGACCGATAATCATCCCCTCGTACACATCTTCACCGTGTCCAATGTACAGGCGACCACGTTCTTGCAGGTTGAACAGGGCGAATGCTAGAGCTTTACCTTGAGCATTGGCAATCAATACACCGTTGTTGCGCTCACCTAAAGTACCTGAGAACTTTGGTCCGTAGTGTGAGAAGCTTGAGAAGATCAGTCCATTACCCTGAGTCGCTGTCATGAACTCTGTACGGAAACCAATCAGACCACGAGAAGGAATGATGAAGTCAACACGCACTCGACCGTGACCGTCTGGCACCATGTCTTGCATCTCTGCTTTACGCTCACCTAGCTTTTCCATAATTGTACCTTGAGCTTCTTCAGGTACGTCAACGGTTAGGTTTTCGTATGGCTCTTGTTCTTCACCGTCGATTTCACGGAAGATAACTTCCGGACGAGAGATACCCATTT
Organism: uncultured Thiosulfatimonas sp.; assembly: GCA_964547865.1. GTDB lineage: Bacteria > Pseudomonadota > Gammaproteobacteria > Thiomicrospirales > Thiomicrospiraceae > Thiomicrorhabdus. The sequence continues at coordinate 998 of CAZJPO010000042.1, read as the reverse complement.
CAAAACCTTCACGACGCATGGTTTCGATTAAGACTGAAAGGTGAAGTTCACCACGACCTGAAACACGGAACTTGTTGGCGTCATCTGTGTCTTCAACACGTAGAGCAACGTTTGTTAGTAGCTCTTTGTCCAAACGCTCACGGATTTGACGTGAAGTCAGTAGCTTTCCGTCCTGACCGACGAAAGGTGAGTCATTAACCTGGAATGTCATGCTTACTGTTGGCTCATCAACTGTAAGTGGTGTTAGTGCTTCAGGGTGATCTGGATCACATAACGTATCTGAGATATTAAGCGGGTCAAGACCTGAGAATGCGATGATGTCTCCGGCGCTAGCTTCTTCAACGTTAATACGATCTAGACCGTGGTAACCGAAAATTTCACCCATTTTACCTTTACGAGTTCCACCGTTAGCATCAACAATGACGAGAGGCATCCCAACCTTAGCAGTACCGCGTTTGATACGCCCTGTACCGATTACCCCTTTATAGGTGTCGTAATCTAAAGAGATACACTGCAGCTGGAAGGGTGCTTCTAGGTCGACGTCTGGCGCCGGTACTTTGTCAACGATAGTTTCGAAGACTGGCGCCATGTCGCCCTCGCGAACATCTTCGTCGAAACCGGCAAAGCCGTTTAGACCTGACGCATAGATCACTTCAAAGTCCATCTGCTCATCTGTTGCACCCAGGCGGTCAAATAGATCGAAAGTTTGATCTAGTACCCAGTCAGGACGCGCACCAGGGCGGTCAATCTTGTTGATAACAACGATTGGACGCAGACCCTGTTTTAGGGCTTTCTCGGTTACAAAGCGTGTTTGAGGCATTGGCCCTTCAACAGAGTCAACCAATAGTAAAACAGAGTCAACCATAGATAGAATACGCTCAACCTCACCACCGAAGTCAGCGTGTCCTGGGGTGTCCACGATATTGATGCGGTAGTCATTCCAAGTAACAGCGGTGTTTTTAGATAGGATGGTGATTCCACGCTCTTTTTCAAGATCG
>CAZJPO010000041.1:0-13509 GCA_964547865.1 uncultured Thiosulfatimonas sp. | reverse complement strand
TTTGAGTTAGTATAAACTAATTTGAGTGTCCCATGCTGATAGGCATACTATTTTATGAACGGTAGGCGTAATACCTCTAGATAAATAGGCTTTCCAGCGCTCTCTGCCCATTTGAATAAGGTGTTCGGACTGGTCTAATACTTCGATGGTTCTTTGATATTGTGTATAAGCTTCAAAAAACTCAGGGTGTAAGTTGACGCAAACGTCTTTGCACGGCTTTGGAATACTCTCGCCAAAGAGTTGAATCGGGGCAGAGTTGTCGTGTTGAATTGAGTGTGGAATAAAACTCTCAGGCTTATAGCTCCACAGCGTTAAGTCATAGCGTTGTGCGTCGTTCTCACTCGCAAACCTAACGTCGGCTTGACGTTTTTGTTGCCAAATTTTTTGCAGTAATTTGCTTAAAAATTGCTCACGGGCTTCAGGCAAATCACTGTTCAAAACGTAAAACAAAACGTCTGCGTTAGTTTGGTCTTGGCTACCAAGCTCATTTGCCAGTGCTGACATTCAGCTAGGCCTGTGCCTGTTTAACAAGGAAGTCAACGAGGGCAGGAACAGGTCGACCTGTCGCTCCCTTTTGGCTTCCACTCACCCAAGCGGTTCCTGCGATATCTAGATGAGCCCAATCGATCTCTTTGGTATATCGTGCAAGAAACTGTGCTGCTGTAATCGTCCCAGCAGGGCGGCCACCAATGTTGGCCATATCCGCAAAGTTAGATTTTAGTTGTTCATCCCACTCTTCCCCTAGCGGCATCTGCCAGAATCGGTCGTAGACATGCTGGCCAGAAGCTAATAGGTCATCGACTAAGGCTTGGTTATTACCCAGAACGGCAGAAACATGGTGACCAAGAGCGATAATACAAGCTCCCGTCAAAGTCGCCATGTCGATGACTTTAGCCGGTTTGTATGTTTGCTGAGTATAGGTCAGGGCATCGCATAAGATGAGCCTGCCTTCGGCATCAGTATTCAAAATTTCAATGGTTTGCCCGGAGAGAGAAGTGACGACATCGCCCGGTTTAATGGCGTTGCCAGAAGGCATATTTTCGGTGGCCGGAATGACACCCACTACATTCATGTCGGGTTTTAATTCACCGAGTGCTTTGAAGACTCCTAAGACCGTGGCGGCACCGCCCATATCGTATTTCATTTCATCCATCGCCGCTCCAGGCTTTAATGAAATTCCGCCCGTATCAAAAGTCACCCCTTTCCCGACGAGCGCAATCGGCGCATCATCTGAGTTGCCGCCATTGTAGGCAAGACAGATCATTTTAGGCGGGGTGTCACAGCCTTGAGCAACCGCCATAAAAGATCCCATGCCCATTTCGATCATCTCTTCACGGTCTAAAATGTTGACTTCAAAGCCATAGGTTTTAGCTAGGTCTTCCGCAGTCTCGGCTAAATAAGAAGGTGTACAGAAGTTACTTGGCATATTGGCCAGGTCTTGGGTTAAAGCCATTCCCAGCGCAGTAGACTGTCCCTGTTGAACCGCGTCTTCTTGCACAGAACAAGGGAAAATCATGGTATCTAATTCTGGTGACTTGGCAGTGTGTTCACCTCGGCTCTCATGGGCGTAATCATAGAAACTTTTTTGAAAACTGATGCTGTTTTGTAAAACCGTCCAAGCTTCTGAATTGTCATTCACCTCTTGTGGTGAAACCAAGACCAAGGCGTTCATAACATTTTGAGCACCGCAGTGGTCAAGGGCGTTAGCTGTTGCCTTGATGATGTCCAGATAGCTTTTTACACTCAGCTGCTCTGCGTCACCCATTCCCACCAGTAAAACTCGATTAAGATCCACCCCTTCTGGACGGACAATAAGTAAGTTCTTTCCAGGCTTGCCAGAAAAGTCTTTATTATCAGATAGGGATTTGCACAGACTAGATAGGACATCGATTTTTGGCAAGTTGTTCAGGGCTTCTGGTACTTCTCCGCTAGCGTTTACCGGTAGAATCAGTGTGTCGATATTGTTGTAATCAGTTTGAAAAGAGAATTGAATGGTTTTCATGCTTGGAAGAGGCCTTTTTCTTTATGTTTTTCTTCAGACTATAGAGCGGAGGTTTGTCAGCAGGTCAGGATGTTTACATCTTCTGTTGATACCCTTTGAATCCAAAGCACTCTATAATAGCGTTATTCAACCTATTCTAATTGAGTGAGCTATTTTTTGCGAATCCTCGATAAATATATTATTAAAGAGTTAACCCTGACTTTTTTAGCGGTCTTAACGGTCCTGCTTCTGATTACGTTTGGTAATGAGGCATCCAGATTACTTGCAGAAGCTATGCAGGGGAAAGTACCGTCTTCGGTGGTGGTCGAGTTGCTGTTTTTAAAGCTGCCGCCGGCGCTCGAAATTATCTTGCCTCTGGTTGCCTTGTTGGCTGTAATTCTGACCTTTGGGCGCCTCTATCAAGATCAAGAGATGGTGGTGCTGCAAAGTAGCGGTGTGTCACCTCAGTTCTTTAAAAAAGTCGTGGCTCTTTTTCTGTTGCCGTTGGTGGTGTTGATGGCCAGTATCAGTTTATTTGTGACACCGTGGACCTATCAACAGGAGAGGGAGATTCTTAGCCATGCCCAATCGGTTTCGCCTGTGACCGGTTTAGAAGCCGGCAAGTTTAATAATTTACCTAATGGCCAAGGTGTACTTTATGCAAAAGAGATTGACGCCGATGGTGAATTGAAAAATATTTGGCTTCAATTGGACACCGAACAGAATAATCTGTTGCTTAGCGCCCCGCGAGGACATTTCAAGTGGATTGATAAACGGGTGGTGATTGTGCTCGAAAACGGCAAAAGCTATCAGGGTGTTTTGGATCGGGAAACTATGATGATTCAGGCATTTGAACGTTTTGAAGGCTTCTTGCCGGAGTTGACCCCGGAAGAGTCAAGAGCCAAGGTATATGAAAAAACTACTCTTGAACTCTTTAATGGCGCGACGGCTGAAGAGTTGGCGATTTTGCAATGGCGAATAGTGACGCCAATTGGAGTCTTTATCTTAGGACTGATCGGGTTAAAAATGAGTCAATCTGGACCAAGAGAAGGGCGTTTCTCCAAACTGTTAATGGCTTTTGTTCTCTATATTGTTTTTAACCAATTTTTAGTTGTCGGTCGCGATGCAATAGCCGATGGCGAGTGGCCGGCTTCTATTGGACTTTGGCCAATTATTATTTTATTTGGTTGGTACGCTTTGCATGAACGGGGAGAGCTGTCTAAAAAGTATACAGCGTTATCTAAGAAGATGATTGGCAGAGGAGGCGTATCATGAATCGGATTGAGCGCTACCTGGGTTGGGCGGTTGTCAGTTATTCACTGTTGGTGATGTTTGTATTGATGACAGTATTTTCATTCTTTGAATTTATGAACCAACTCGGCGATATCAATGACGACTACACGTTGAGTCACGCCTCTCTATTTACCCTGTTGAAGGTACCCGTTTACGGTTATGAGGTCTTTCCAATTATTCTTTTAATCGGTACCTTAATGGGCTTGGGAAGCTTGGCGAACCAGTCAGAGCTAACCGTTTTGCGTGTCACAGGCTGGTCAATTAAGCGTATCTTGATTGCGGTGTTAAAAACGGCTTTGATTATGTGGCTGGTCATGGCAGTGATCGGAGAGTTTGTTGCACCTCAAAGTGAGGCCTATGCCAAGAAGATGAAAGTGGAGGCGCTCAATAAATCCCTTTCCATTGGCTCTGGTAGTGGGCTTTGGATTAAAGATGGCGAGCAGTTCATTCATGTCGACCGAGTGCTTTCAAGCCACGAGTTAAAAGGTATCAAATTTTATGAAATGGTTGGCGGTAACCTTCAAGGTGTGATGCAGGCCGATTACGCCAGTTATCAGAATGAATGGACTTTCAAGCAGGTGAGGTTACTCAAGTTCAGTCAGGCTCAAGCTGAATCCCTTCCAAAAGACATGCCGCCACTGTATCAGGTCAAAATGGCTTCTGTCCCCGAGTTACAAAGAGACTTCTTACTTTTGCCTGAAGATCTGACTAATTTAGATATTGAAAGTCGTTATCTCAGCGCCTTCTCTTTGTTAAAGCAGATCGATTTTATGGAGTTAAACGGTTTAGATGCCAGTAATTACCAGCTTTCACTTTGGCGAAAAATCGCCATGCCTATGGTGGTCATTGCAATGATTGCCGTTGTCTTTCCACTGATTTTTGGTTCGATGCGTCAGGTAAGTGTGGGGCAGAGAATATTTATGGGTGTGTTGATTGGGATGGGCTTTCATCTGCTAAATCAATTGGTAGGAAATATCGCAGTGGTATACCATTTACCGATTTGGTTGGCAGCGATTTCTCTGCCATTGATCTTGATTGGCGTATCTTGGTATTGGCTGGATCGAGCAGAGTAAACCGAGCTCGATCCGCTTGTTAATCATGTGATGGTCCAGAGTTGAAGCCTCTATTAACGACCGACCCCAAAATAGGTAAAGCCTTTCTCTGTTACCCAGTATTTGTTGTAAAGGTTTCTGCCGTCGAGCAGGATCGGCGTAGCCATTTCATCTGCCATGCGATCAAGGTCAGGAGACCAGAAGGCCTTGTACTCAGCCAGCACACAGAGGGCATCAGAGTCTTGTGTTGCTTCATACATGTCTTGATGGTAACTAATCTTGTCTTGTTCAGCTTGGGTCAGATGTTTCTTTGCCCAGCGCCTTGTCGCTTCAATCGCAAATGGGTCGTAGAGTTTTAGAATACAGCCTTGATGAATAAAGGCGTTAATCAGCGCGATACTTGCAGCACTCTCAACCGAGGTGGTATTCGGTTTATAACCTAACCCCCAGAGAGAAATGGTTTTGCCTTCTAGGTTGCAGTCGAAATGTTGCCAGAGCTTTCTGAAAAATAGTTCTTTTTGGTTTTCATTAATGTCTATGACTGATTGCAGAAGGCTCTGCCCTCCATTTCGAGTACTGTCGGGTAAAAGCCGTTTAATACGCTCTAAATCGCGGGTAAAGCTATCCCCTCCAAAACCGATTCCTGAATAGAGATATTCTCGCCCGATACGTTTATCAGACCCCAACCCTATGCGAACTTCGTCAATATCCGCACCCGTAGCTTCTGCAATATAAGCCAGCTCATTCATCATTGAAATACGTGTTGCCAGCATGGCGTTGGTCGCATATTTAGTGAGTTCTGACGAGGCAGGCGACATCTCAATGATTACATCTTTGCTTCGATTAAAGGGGGTGTAAAGGTGGCGAAGTTGGGCTTTGACTTTTTCTCCATCGGTTCCAATGATGATTCTATCTGGTCGAGTAAAAGCTGAAATCTGACGGCCATCTGAAGCAAAGTCTGGGTTAACAGCAAATTCTAACGGCGCGATATCAATAATATCGTTAATTACACCGATCGAGAAATTACTGCGAATAACCAGTGTGCTGTCTTTTGAAGCTTCAATATTTAGCCTGCGAGCAATGTATTTAGCTTCACTACAGTCATCCGGGCCTAAAGCAATGAAGTGAATCTCTGCGTCGGGAGAAAGCTTTTCTGAAATGGTTAATCGTTTTGAGGCCTCTTGTTCATCTAATAGATCGCTTAAACCGGGTTCGGCTTTATCACTACGACGGGAACCAACAAGCGTCACCTGATTTCCAGTTTCTGCTAAACAGCCCGCACATACCATTGCACTTATCGTGCTTCCAAAAACATTAATCTTCATGGTTGATATCCCAGATGGTTTGAAGAATACCTTGAGTTGAGGCATCAAATGATGATGCATCTTTTTCTTCTATTTTTTGTAAGATTTCTAAGGCGATTTTCTTGCCGAGCTCCACACCCCATTGATCAAATGGATTGATATTCCAGATAACGGACTGGACAAAGACCTTGTGTTCGTATAGCGCGATTAGCATGCCTAAGTGGCGAGCATCAAGCGTATCAAGCAAAATGGTGTTGGAAACCTGGCCACCTGGATAATCTTTGTGTGGATCATCATTTTTTTGTCCAATCATCAGCGCCCGACTTTGAGCAAGACAGTTGGCGATATTGAGATTGTGGTGGAACTGGTGTCTTTCAGTTTTACCTGTCGACTTGGCAAACAAAATAAAGTCCGCCATCACTCGCTCTGTACCCTGATGCATCAATTGATAGAAAGCATGCTGCGCGTTTGGTCCGACCTCACCCCATAAAATAGGGCAAGTACGGTAGTTAACAAAATCGCCTTCTCGATTGGTGTGTTTACCATTACTTTCCATCTCTAGCTGCTCGAGGTAGCTTGCCAAGTATTTTAAGCGCGAGTCGTATGGCAGAATGGCTTGTCCAGCGGCATACATAAAGTTGATGTTCCAGACGCCAATTAAGCCGACTAGCACAGGAATATTATCTTTCAATGGTGTGTTTTTGAAATGCAGGTCCATTTCATGTGCACCTTGTAAAAAGGCTTTAAAGCCAGACATGCCTTGTTGAAGTGCAATCGTTAACCCGATTGCTGACCACAGAGAGAAGCGGCCGCCAACCCAATCCCAGAAAAGCAGTTGATGCTCTGGTAAAAGTCCCCATTCCTTCATTTTAGGTGCATTGGTCGAGACACCAATAAAGTGCTGCATTGTGCCCGACTCACTATTAGAGTGCTTTTCAACCCATTCACGAGCAGTTTTAGCCAAAGAAAGAGTATCAATTGTGGTAAAAGATTTGGACGCAACAACAAACAGAGTGGTTTCCGCTGAGAGTGTTTTGAGTAAACGCTGTAATTGGGTACCATCTAATGTTGAAACAAAGTGGAGTTCAGGTGCATGAGGTGAGCGTTGACCTTTAAGAGCATGTGTGATCATGAGTGGACCTAAATCACTGCCTCCAACCCCAATGTTGACCACATCCGTAATAGCTTTCCCAGAAAAACCTCTTAACTGTCGAGTATGAACCCGGTCAACAATATCTTCCATTTTTGACCATTCGGCACTCACTTCTGGAGAGGTGTCTGCCAGGTTTCTCAAAAAGGTATGACCCGCCGCTCGGCCCTCTGTGTGGTTAACTTTTTCGCCGGAAAATAATTTGTTTATCCACTCGGAAAGCTGAGCTTCTTCAGCCATTTCCAATAGGGCCGAACGCTCTTCATCAGAGATGTTTTGTTTAGAGTAATCGAGAGTCATGCCAGGAAAACTGGCGTGAAATTGATTAAATCTATCTACGTTATCAGTAAACAGGCTAGATAAATGTCGTTCTCTAGCCTGTTCACTGAACTCGAAAAGTTTGGAAAAAGTTTTATAGTGATTCATTCGCGTATTCTTTTAACCATGCTTTAAAGTCGTTACCGAGTTCATCGTGTTCCAATGCAAACTCAACGGAAGCTTTCAAGTAACCAAGTTTGTCACCGCAGTCATAACTTTTTCCTGCCAGACAGTATGCGTCTACGTCGTTAACTTCCATTAACTGTGCAATCGCATCTGTTAATTGAATTTCGTTCCCCGCCCCTTTAGGGGTGACTTTGAGTAAATTCAGGATTTGATTGTCTAAAACATAGCGACCAGTGACCGATAGATTTGAAGGTGCTTCACTAACATCCGGTTTTTCAACGATAGCCGATATCTTAGTTGATTCCGCGGGGTTAAGCTCTGCTCCCATACAATCTGCAATACCATATTTATCTACTTCTGATTCAGGAACAGGTTCTACCATGATTTGACTGTTTCCAGTTTTCTCAAACGTTTGAACCATGTTTTTCAGATCAACAGAACTATTGTTCAGAATGACGTCTGGCAAGATTACCCCAAACGGGTCATCTCCAATAATCGGTGCCGCACATAAGATTGCGTGACCTAGTCCTAAAGCCTGTGGCTGGCGAACAGAGATAATATCGGCCTCTCCAGGCAAGATATGCCCCACTTTTTCCAATAGCGCCGTTTTGTTTTTGAACGCTAGGGTTTTTTCTAACTCAAAGTTATGGTCAAAGTGGTTTTCAATCGCACCCTTAGAAGAGTGCGTCACCAAAATAATATGAGTGAATCCCGCTGAAACCGCTTCTCTGACCACGTATTGAATCAGTGGTTCATCTACTAAAGTAATCATCTCTTTAGGAATTGCTTTCGTAGCAGGAAGGAAACGTGTGCCTAGACCGGCGACAGGAATAACAACTTTATTAAGGGTAGGTGACGACATGAAAAATCCTTGTTTGGTTTTTAGGTTTAATCTATCCGTTAAGACTAATAGAAAATTGTATTTTAGTAAACATTCGTATGACGACTTTTTATAAAAAACCACGTCAGTTTAAGGTGAATTGAGTTCGATCTATTTAAAGCCTGTGAATGGTTTAAATAGGTTTTTGCTTAAAAGTACGTACGATATGTTGTTTAGAGTTGATTGAGCTGTCCAACCTTGACGGCAAGCTCCATCATTCTGGTAACGTAGCCGACTTCGTTGTCATACCACGCCAATACTTTTAATTGAGTGCCATTTACCACCATCGTCGATGGAGCATCAATCACAGAAGAACAGGTCTCACCTTCATAGTCTACCGAAACAAGAGGGCGCTCTTCATAACCTAAAACATCTTTTAGATAGGTTTCAGAAGCCTCTTTAAACAGCGTATTGACTTCGGAGGCAGAAGTTTCTCTGTCCATTTCGAGTACTAAGTCAGTTAATGAGGCATTCATAAACGGAACACGAACCGCAACGCCATTTAATCGACCGTTCAACTCGGGGAAGATGGTTCCAATCGCCTTTGCGGAACCGGTTGTTGTCGGAATGAGCGATTCAAAACTCGCACGGGCGCGTCTTAAATCTTTATGGCCATGATCCACCACTTTTTGTGTGTTGGTTCGATCATGCATGGTTGTAATCATACCGTGTTTAATCCCAATTTGCTCATTTAGAACTTTGATAACCGGTGCAATACAGTTGGTTGTACAAGACGCGGCGGTAATGATTGGGTCTTGATTTGCTTCAAAAACCTCGTCGTTAATTCCCATAACGATGTTTTTAATCCCTTCCTTCATAGGAGCCGCCACAATCACCTGTTTGATGTTCTGATCAAGGTAGGGCTGCAAACTATCAATGGTTCTAAACTCGCCCGTGCACTCTAGAACAATATCAATATTCAAAGACTCCCAATCCGTCTCAGAAATCGCTGCGTTCTGAGAATAAGAGATAATATTGCCATTAATCACAATACTGCCATTTTTCTCTTCAGCCTCATGATGCCAACGGCCATGCGCTGAATCAAAGTTAAGCAGGTGAGCTGAACCATGGGCATCGGTAGAAATTTCATTGATATGAACGAACTCTATTTCATCCCAGTCAAACGCCTGTCTAAAAGCCAAACGCCCCATTCGTCCGAAACCATTAATTGCGACTCTAATTGCCATATTCTTATTCACTCTCTATTTAAACTAAATCAATGCAATCAAATTGTAATCTGTAGTGAAAGGCTAATGATGATGTTTTTATTAAAACGAGACAGAATGTTGATTAAAAGAGAGAATTCACTTTTAAGAAGAAAAACTAAACTTTTTTTACAAAAAAATCTTGCACCCTAAATTTATTTGCCTATAATACGCACCCATCAACAGAGCTTTGCTCTTATAACTATTCCCCAATAGTTCAGTTGGTAGAACACCGGACTGTTAATCCGTATGTCCCTGGTTCGAGTCCAGGTTGGGGAGCCAAATTCTTAAAAAGCCCTAGTCGCAAGACTGGGGCTTTTTTGTTTCTACTCATTTGTTTTCCGGATTGATTATTTATTTTCTTTATTTTTAGAGGTTAATGATTATTATTATCTTTATTAACACTGGCTGAATGTGTTTGTTGTACAATTGCTGTACAAAAATCACATGTTAACTTGTTTTAATGTATGGTTTTATTTTTATAAAGGTACTTTTAATCGGTGATAGGTTAGATGTTTACGTTTAGCTTTTTACAGCTCTGGTTGCCTGTTGAGCGAGATAGAAAATAGATAAATAAGGATAATGTTTAGTGGTATTTGATATAAAAGCGGCACACTCTTCTGAGCCAGATAAAACCTTTAGGATTGATGCAGAGAGTGAAAGAGAGGCTGTTCGAATTGTTAAAGAGCAGGGTTTTCACCCTTTCTCTGTTACAGAGATTAATTCTGCCGAGCCTGCTGAAAGCAATGCTGTTCCAACTTCTTCCCAAAGTCATGATACCAATCCCATTAATGCTCAGATAGCTCCAATTTTGCAACAAATTAACCGTATTATTGTGGGTAAAGAACGCCAGGTTAAATTAGCGGTTGCCTGTTTAATATCTGGAGGTCACCTTCTTATTGATGATATTCCCGGTGTCGGAAAAACCACTTTTAGTCATGCCTTGGCTAAATCTTGTGGATTGAATTATAAAAGAGTGCAGTTCACATCGGATTTATTGCCATCAGATATCTTGGGGGTTTCAGTTTTTGATCAACCAACCTCTTCATTTCGTTTTCATAAGGGTGCGATCTTTACTCATGTGCTTTTGGCAGATGAGATTAACCGGGCTTCGGCAAAGACCCAAAGTGCTTTACTTGAAGCCATGGAGGAGCAGCAAGTGACCATTGATGGTGACTCTTATTCTCTACCGAACCCCTTCTTTATTATTGCTACACAGAATCCTTTAGAGCATATGGGCACTAACCCTCTGCCTGAATCTCAAATTGATCGTTTTTCAATCCGTATTGTTTTGGGTTATCCGGAAATGAGTGTAGAGAGGCGTTTATGGCAGGGCAAAAGTGGCAGAGCTCAAATTGATCAGTTAGAACCCTTGATAGATTGTGAAGAATTGCAACAACTACAGTCACAAGTTGATTCCATCTTTACCTCTGACGCATTGCTTGATTATCTTGAGGTGATAGTCAATTTTACACGTAGTTGTGGACACTATGTAAATGGACTGTCTCCCAGAGCGGCTTTGGTTCTTCTTAAAGTTACGCGTGCATGGGCGATGCTTCATGGACGAGATTATGCTACGCCTGAAGATATGAAAACGGTTTTACCTTTCGTTGCGGCACATCGACTGCAATCTGTTGATGCGGTTAAATCAATACAAGACGTGCATGATGAGTTGTTGAAGATTGAAATTCCATAGCGGTTGAGTGAATCAAAATGCGAGTTCAAATCACTGGCTTTGGAATCTATTTTTTGCTGATTATTACCGTGATGTTAATGGCGGCAATTAACTACAACAATAGCATTGTCTATTTATTGGTATTTTTAATCTTTGGATTGTTTTTGATGGCTTTTATTAAGGGCTGGTTAAACCTGTTTCATTTGAATTTGGGGGCCGTCAGTCTGAATAGTGTGTTTGCTAACCAAACTTTATCAGTAAAAGCCCAAATCACTAATGGTTTTGGCTTTAAGAGCCAATTTGTTGATGTCTCTGTTGAAACGAATAATGGTGTTTCTAACAGCATTTCTGTTCAGGTCAATCAACCAGAATTATTTGATTTTGAAGTCTCCTTACTAAGTAGGGGGCTTTGCCAATTAGAAAAAATTATTTTATTCAGTAATTATCCTCTGGGTTTGTTTCGTTGGTCGAAGGTATTTGTTATGACTGAATCCGAAGTTTGGGTTTACCCTGAACCAGTTGATCATGACCTGATTTCGTTTTCAGAAAAGTCAGGTGAAGTTACCGACCAGAATGATTTTGATGAATTGGTTAACTGGCAACAGGGGGATGGATTATCTGGAATTTGTTGGAAAACTTATGCAAGAACCGGTAACCGAATGAAAAAACAGTTTACTCAGCACTCTGAAGATGAAGGCTATATTTTTGACTGGTCTCAGCTTGAACAGTTGAGTGAAGAACAGAAACTGTCTCAACTCTGTTTTTGGGTAAAAGAAAAGCACAGTTCCGGTCAACCATTTGGCTTAAAGTTGCCAAACATTGTTTTCACTCCTGCTGTCGGTGGAGAGCATTATCAAAAGTGTTTAGAAGCTTTGGCAGCGTTTCGTTCTGGAACTCGTTTAAGAGGTGCGAGTGGTGCAAACAGCCGCATTTAATCCAGATAAACATTATGCTAAGGATTGGCTAAATAGTGGCCGAGTCATGATGTTCTTGGGGTTGCTTACCTTTTTGCCCCACTTAACTTATCTACCTTTTTCAGTTAGTTATTACTCCTTGTTTGTATGGGGGCTGTTTTTCCTAGCCATCCATTTTCACAGCCCTAAAATCACCCATGTTCTTAAAATTATTTTGACTGCTGTTGGCCTTGGGATTATTGCCGTTTCATTTAGCTCTATCACCATTGGTGAAATGGGGAATGCTTTACTTGTCCTGCTTATTGCTATTAAGCCTGTTGAGTCCTTGAGTAACAAATCTAAAAGAACCTTCGTTTTAATCTGTTATTTCAGTGTGATTGTATTTTTCTTTCGTGAGCAACCGAATGTTTGGCTGTGGTATTACCTTCTGTGTGTTGCTCTTTTAACTGCTTTTTTACAAAGGGTTGAGTTCCCCGATATAAAGTTTTCAAAAGCATTGAAAGAAGCGGTTCTACTCCTGCTTCAAGCTGCGCCATTGGTCGTTATTCTGTTCTTTTTGTTTCCACGATTGTCAGAACCTTTAATGCAATGGAACCCCTATGAACAGGGCAGTGAATCAGGTATTGCGGATCAAATAGAGTTAGGTGATATTGGTGATTTATCTCTGTCGGATGAAGTCGCCTTTAAAGTTAGGTTTGATGGCTCTGTGCCGGATCAATCTGAACTCTATTGGCGTGGTCCGGTATTCGACTTTACCGATGGCCGTGTTTGGGACAGTGATTTTTTTACCCGGCAGGAAATAAGGCCTGAAACACGCGTAGACTTAGAAGGTTTAAACCAAAAAGCGCAGATCATTCGTTATGAGATCACTCAGGAGGCGAATTATAAAAACTGGTTGATCGCTCTTGATATGCCAATAACGGATACGGATAGAGCTGTTATTTCTGAAGAGTATCAGCTGATGACAGATAGCAGTAACAGTAGCCTTATCCACTATTCCGTGGAATCCGTGCTGAACTATAAAACTCCGCCGGACCCGGAACATGTTTATGCCAAAGCCTTACAGATACCACAAAGAGCGAGGATGGCAAGACAGACAAGAGCTTTAGGCAAACGTTTTAGAGCTTCGGTTGAAGGGCAGGAGACAGCCGATCAAAAAATCATTCAGAAAGCCCTGCTTCACTATAGTGAGAACCCTTTTTATTACACGCTTGATGCGCCTAGATATCAATCCAACCCGATTGATGAGTTTATGTTCGGCAGTCAAGCTGGTTACTGTACGCATTACGCTTCATCGATGACAATGTTGCTTAGATCAGCGGATATTCCTGCCCGTATGGTAACGGGTTATCGAGGTGGAGAGTGGAATGAAATTGGTGAGTACCTCGTGGTTAAACAAAAACATGCTCATGCCTGGGTCGAGGCTTGGGTAGATGAGTATGGCTGGGTGCGAATCGACCCAACTTCTGCAATACCAAATGATCGGATCTTGGAAAACTCCTTAATCAACTTAAACGCCCCAATTTTCAGTGGCAATATATCTCGCCAGTTAAATAATTTGTCTGGGTTTGAACGGTTAACTAAACAACAAGCTGAAGGTGCACCACTCAG
>CAZJPO010000040.1:0-13589 GCA_964547865.1 uncultured Thiosulfatimonas sp. | reverse complement strand
TTATCCGTGCCGTGACCAAAATATAGCTCAGCCTGCTTAAAGAGACTTCCGCCCCAACGAACAAAATCGGTAATCGACTCCAAACCGTCGTATTGGTAATTGATATTGGTCATAACAAACTCTCTGTTTAACTTGGGGGATTAGCTAGGCTTCTTGGCATGTTTTGGGCGAAACCCTTTAACAAAACTATCGTCGGTTTCAAGATAAGGACCTTCGATTAAATCCACGCAGTAAGGCACTGCGGGAAAAACAGCCTCTAGACATTCGCCAATAGCTGAAGGCTTACCTGGCAAATTGATAATCAGACAACTGCCACGTGTCCCTGCAATTTGGCGAGACAGGATCGCTGTCGGCACATATTGTAAAGAGACCGCTCTCATCTGTTCCGCAAACCCATCCAAAATTTTATCGCAAACATTCTCAGTGGCTTCAGGGGTGACATCTCGTTTCGCCGGTCCAGTCCCGCCTGTCGTCAACACCAGACAACAACCTTGATTGTCGATCATATCAACCAACGTCTCCTCAATCAGGTTCTGTTCGTCTTCAATCACTTTTGCCACCGGCAGCCAATCATTGGTCAGCGCTTTTTGAATCCACTCTTGCATAGCGGGGCCACCAAGGTCTTCATATTCGCCACGACTGGCGCGATCCGAAACGGTGATAAAACCGATTTTTATTTGTTTATTTTGCATTTTTGTCTCTTGAAAATGGTGTTTTAGCCCGCATTATAATACTTCAGATAAAAACAGACTAAATAAGATGACTGATAAAACAGATAAGTTTCCAGAACTGGAAGAGACCAATTCTGAAGTAAACACAGACGAACCAACGGCTACAGAAACAAAGACCCCTCCAAAGATCGAAGTCAATGAAGATGAAATCAAGATTGAGGTGGATGAAGCCTTAGCAGAAAAACTACTAGAGGCCGCCAACCAGGTTTTAGAAGGTGAACATATCGCCAATCCCGGTAGCATCTTTGGCCAGTTGGCCAAACCGGATTTAACTCACCCTAAAGAGATCTTTTTAATCCCCGTTAAAGATCGTCCTTTTTTTCCCGGCCAGCAGTTACCCGTCTTGCTCAACAAAGAGAGCTGGGATGAAACTTACGAAGCCATTAAACAAGGGAAATGCCGCTATATTGGTATTGTTTACGTCAATACCGACGATCATCATAAAGCGCTGCCTGAAGACTTCAGTCCAATTGGAACCCTCGTTAAAATTCATGACCCAAAAGTCAAAGAAGACTATATTCAATTGATTGCTGAAGGCATCAAACGCTTCAATATTGAAGAGTGGCTGAGCCCTAAAGCCCCCTACCGCGCCCAAGTCAGTTATCCGAAAGATATTATTGATGGCAGTGAAAAAGAGTTTAAGGCCTATGGTTTAGCGATTATGAACGCTTTTAAAGAACTGTTGCCGCTCAATCCTCTCTACAGTGAAGAACTAAAGTACTTTCTGAATCGTTACAGTGCCAGTGAGCCCTCTCAATTGGCCGACTTTGCCGCAGGCCTAACCACAGCAGATAACAGTAAACTGCAGGACATTTTAGAAACTCTAAATTTAGCCGAGCGCATGGAGAAGGTTTTAGAGCTATTTAAACAAGAGATAGATGTTACCAAGCTTCAATTTAATTTGCGGGAGCGAGTTGAAGAGAACCTTTCTGATCACCAACGCGACTTCTTTTTAAGGCAACAACTGAAAGAGATCCAAAAAGAGCTCGGAATGGTCAAAGATGATCAAACGGTTGATACAGACCGGTTCCGTGAACGGATTGAAAAACTGACCCTGTCTGATGAAGCAAGTAAGAAATCGGAAGAGGAGCTCGGCAAACTCAGCATGCTTGACCCTCAATCACCCGAATACAATGTCGCCCGAAACTGGTTGGATTGGATGACTCAACTCCCTTGGGGTATTCACAGCGAAGACAAGTTGGATTTGAAACGCGCCCAGAAAGTCCTCGACAGAGGTCATGATGGTCTGGAAGACGTCAAGGACCGTATATTGGAATTTCTCGCAGTGGGCGCACTGAAAGGTGAAGTATCGGGTTCCATTATCTGCCTAGTCGGTCCTCCCGGTGTTGGGAAAACCTCTATTGGTAAATCCATTGCCGAATCACTTGGCAGAAAGTTTTATCGTTTCTCCGTTGGCGGTATGCGAGATGAAGCTGAAATCAAAGGACATCGACGCACCTATATTGGTGCTATGCCAGGAAAATTTGTGCAAGCCTTAAAGGATTGTGGCACTGCCAACCCTGTAATTATGTTGGATGAAATCGACAAAATCGGGGCTTCATACCAAGGTGATCCCGCCTCTGCACTGCTGGAAGTTTTAGATCCAGAACAAAACAGTGAGTTTATGGATCACTATATGGACTTGCGATTTGACCTCTCAAAAGCGGTTTTTGTCTGCACGGCTAACACGCTCGATACCATTCCAGGCCCTCTATTGGACCGAATGGAAGTCATTCGTCTGTCAGGCTACATCACCGAAGAAAAAGTCAATATCGCGCGCCACCACCTGTGGCCTGCTCTTTTAAAAGAAGCCGGGTTAACCAAGGAACAGGTTCAAATTACCACACCAGCGATTCGCCATGTCATAGAAGGTTATGCGCGAGAATCCGGTGTTCGTAATTTGAAAAAACAACTGGCTAAACTCATTAGAAAATTAGCGATTAAGTTTGTCACTGACAAGATTGAAAACACTCGAATTCATGTTAATGAACTGGAAGAGATGCTAGGGCAGCCGCGCTTCCATCCAGAGAAAACCAACCTGCAAACCGGAACTGTAACAGGGCTGGCTTGGACCTCAATGGGCGGTGCAACCCTTAACATTGAAGCAAGCCGAGTTCATACTCTAAATAGAGGGTTTAAACTTTCTGGTCAACTCGGAGAGGTGATGCAAGAGTCGGCTGGGATTGCTTATAGCTTTATCTCTTCTAACCTTGAAAAATACAAAGCTGATCCAGAGTTTTTTGACAAGGCCTTTGTCCATCTTCATGTACCCGATGGTGCTACCCCTAAAGACGGGCCCAGCGCGGGAGTCACCATGGCAACCGCCTTGCTGTCTTTAGCCAGAGATGAGTCGATCAAAACTCCTTTAGCGATGACCGGAGAGCTGAGCCTAACCGGTCAAGTATTGCCGGTTGGCGGGATTAGAGAAAAGGTCATCGCAGCGCGTCGTATTGGGATTAAAGAGGTGATCCTGCCGGAAGATAATCGCAAAGACTACCAAGAGCTACCGGACTATCTAAAAGAAGAGATGAAGGCACATTTTGCCAAACACTTTGATGATGTCGCTCGCTTGACATTCAATATTCGAAGTAAATCTCTCGCATTGAAAACCTACCTGGTCTCAAAACAAGAGGAAGCTCTCAATACTCACCATTAGCGCCACAAGATAAGAGGCAATAAAACAAACCTATGAGTGTTAGTCTTTAAAACTGTAGGACATTAGAGAAGTTCGAATCTCTCTAATATCAGCTGGAGAGATCATCAGCTCTTCCAACCCATCACTTTCATAGAGTTTCATCTCTTCACCACGATAAGCGCCTAAAGAAATTTCGGAAACGATCGCATTGGCAACTTTGATCATCGCGACCATCGCTCTAACTCGATCATCATCGATGGGTTCTAGGCTTTTATTATGATGAAGCATAATGGCATTCAACATATCGACAGGCAGATGCCACTTCTTGCCAATAATGACGCCTATCATGGCGTGGTTAGAACCAAAGGCTTCATTCTCTTTTACCACACATGAAATGGGCAGTGACATTGAGGAACGGAAGATTGGCTCATAGCGGTCCTCATCAATTGAAGCTAACATCATGGCGCCTGCATTATGGAACAGCCCCAACATATAAGCTTCATCACGACTGACGCCCTCAACCCAGTCTGCAATATCAGCCATACAAAAGGCAACGTCTACACTGTGATCCATAATATCTTTTAAAAACCCACTACTACCAAACAAGTTTTTCAGCGCTGCCGAAACCACAAGGTTATAAACATTATCCAACCCCATAATATGAACCGCATCTCTAATTGAATTAGCGGGTTCCGCCAACTTCATGACGGGAGAGTTCATAATCTTCATGACCTCACCCGACAGCGTCGTATTCATCTCAATAATACTGGCGACCGTTGCCACACTACCAAACTTACTTTTGATTTCTTTTTCAAGAGCCAAAACTTCTTGAGGGAGTTCTGGAATCGAATGGCCATGAATGGTTTCTAATGCTTTTCGGAAATGTTGTTGCATAGTCAAACTTTAGTTTAGGACACATTTTTGGATTGCCCCTAGCTCCACATCAGAACCGTCATAAAAACTTCATAAAACTCTGCGACGGTTGGTTTTTGTTTTGCTCAGGCTATACAGGCATCAAGGTTAAAGTCTTTTTGTTTTTGTGTAGATTAACCTTAATGAAATATTCCAACGATAAAATATATTACTAAAGACATAATCAACACTTATCAAGAGAGCTTGAAAAATGAACCTGCTAAACAAACTTACTGTGAAACAGAGGCTTTGGGCCAACTTGATCATTGTCATTGTTGTGTTAGGGTTTATAACATTGTCCTCTACAAACGCTCTATTATCAATGGGAAACAAGATCTCCCAACTTAAAGAGCTTCAAGAAACTCAAACAACTACCATTTCTGCATTTCAGACGGAATTTTCAAGCACCTTGTTAAGCATGAATCAATATGCCCTAACGCTAGACAAAAACCATGGCAAAACCTTTAATCAAAATATCGAAAACTTAAAAAAACTAAACCTCTCTTTGAATACCAAAGAGGACCAGCAACCTATCGATATTAAAGCTGAGGTACAAAACTCTGAAACAGGCGTTAACGCTGAACAAAACTCATTAACCAATGCCACTTCAAAAGAGATCCGTTCAAAAACAGAGAAAACAGAAACCTTAACGCTTGATAAAGAAACCTCCGAAATGGCAGAAATATTGACGAATATTAAAAAGTCTGCAAACTCCTTAGTGTTTTTAAAAACTCAGGTGAAAGAGACCATTTCTTTCGGGATCGACCCATCCTCAAAG
The DNA here is from genome assembly GCA_964547865.1 of uncultured Thiosulfatimonas sp. Lineage (GTDB taxonomy): Bacteria > Pseudomonadota > Gammaproteobacteria > Thiomicrospirales > Thiomicrospiraceae > Thiomicrorhabdus. Next base: position 8,533 of record CAZJPO010000040.1, on the reverse strand, counting down.
GCCATTCTAGAAGCCATTGGTAAATTAAGACAAACAGATGACATTTCAGAAGAAACCCTTTCGGCTTTGCAGGCAGTTGAAAGCAAGCTTGAAGCGTCGCAATCAAGCCTAGCGAGAATGACATCTACCCAGAATGTAGAACAAAAAAAGACCTTTGACCAGCATGGCCTTGGTGACAGTGCAGAACCTATTTTTGAGTTACTTTCCGAGCAGTTTGAAGGAGACTTCAGTAGTCAAGAAGACCTAGAGGCTCTCGTTATAGCTAGAGAAGGCTACCAAGAGTCATTTAATGACCTGGCAGACTACTTTAAAACCACCAAACAAAACAATAAAACAATCAGCCAATTATCTTATGAAGCAACCTCTATAGTTCAAAAACGTACCCAGGAAACTGAGACGCAAACTCTTGAACTAATAGCAGGTATTAATGCACAGGGAAACCAAATCATCAAACAGGTCTCCATTGAAATTATTGTGACAACAGTGATCCTGATCATTCTTAATATTCTGATTGTAGACTCGATCACCGCGCCTCTTTCCCGCATTAGAAAACAAATTGCCGACATCGCGCAAAATGGTGACTTTACCAAGTGGAGCAGGGTTTCTGGAAAAAATGAATTAGCCAATATTTCAGAAAGCGTCCAAGGCCTTCTGCAATCGGTTATTGCTGTAACCAGCGAAATTAATCAAGTCAGTCACTCTCTAGTAAAGGGCGATCTATCAGCTAAAGTTGAAGGCATATATCAAGGTAACCTCTATGAATTAAGTGAGGGCTTTAACAATTCAATGGTGCAGGTAAGAGACATCCTAAACGTGGTAGATGAAATCAGCGTTCAACTTTCTGAAGGTAAACTAAACGCCAATATCAATTTAGATAAATTTAAAGGCGATTACCATAGAGTGATGAGCCACTTGAAAAGTGCCATTGAGATCCAAAAGGCATCTGTGGCTGAAATTAAATCGGTCATGGGTCATATGAATGAAGGAAGTTTCAGCCAACGCATAGAAATTGAGCTTCCAGGCGAATATAACCAACTCAAAAACTACCTCAATGAATCCTTGTCTAACCTCGAAGTAGCCATTGATGCCTCGAATAAAATCCTTTATAAATATCAGAACGGCGACTTCTCTTACCAATCAAACGCCTCTTTTAAAGGGCGTTTAAATGAGCTCAAAACCCATATGGATTTGGTGGCAGGAAATGTCAGCGAAATGCTGTCTAAAGTTAAACAGGCCTCTCAAGATAGCTTATCTGGTGTGTCTGAAATCAGCTCCGGTAACCAAGAGCTTAACGAACGAGTTCAAGTGCAGGCGGCCACCCTGCAAAATACAACCAGTAGTATGGAAATAATCTCTTCAACTATAACTGATTCCCTCAACCAGGCGCAGACCGCCAATCAATTGAGTACTTCTGTTAAAACAGAACTTGAGCTAGGAAGTGAAACGATTCAAAAAATGAACCTGGCAATGCAAGAGATTTCCAATGCCAGTGCAGAAATTGCAGAAATTACCACCACGATCGACAGTATCGCCTTCCAAACCAATCTATTAGCACTCAATGCTGCTGTTGAGGCCGCTAGAGCCGGGGAAGCCGGCAGAGGCTTTGCTGTAGTCGCAGGTGAGGTTCGGACTCTGGCCAGCCGCTCTGCAGAAGCGGCACAGAAAATTCGCGAAGTTTCAGAAAACAGTCTCTCGAAAGTAAAAGTAGGAATCGAACTGACAGAAAAAACCACTCAAACATTTACCCATAATAAAGCCGCAGTCAAAGAGGTCTCCGATACCGTTTCCGAAGTTCACCACAACTTAAAACAACAAGTGCAGGGTATTCAAGAGATTAACCAGACATTCTCAGACATCGATCGTTCCACCCAACAGAACGCCAGCTTGGTTGAAGAGGTCGCCTCAACTTCAATGAACATCACTTCGCAGATGAGCGAGTTGGAAAACGCTGTTCGAACATTCAAATTGCTGGCCAGATAAAAGCGCACTAAACACCGTTATTCAAATGATTGCACAGCCTTTTCAAATAGAGGCAAAAGGCGGTTCATAATGACAGGTTGTGCCCTGGCATTTGGATGCAAGCCATCTTCTTGCATTAAATCTGGATCAAGTGCCACAGACTCTAAAAAGAATGGATCAAATAACACCCGATTCTTCTGAGCTAGAGATTGATAGACATTCTTCAAAAACGCGTCGTAAGCTGGCCCGTAATTTGTTGGCAGCTGAATCCCTAATAGAATCACCCGACAACCATTATCTTGTTGCTGGCACTGCGAAATCATAAACTGAAGATTGCGTTTGGTGACATTCAAATTCTGTCCTCGCAAGGCGTCATTCGCCCCAAGTTCGAGAACAAGTATCTGCGGTTGATGTTGCTTTATTAAAGCCGGTAAACGCTGTTTGCCACCGGAGGTGGTTTCACCACTAATGCTGGCATTAACCACTTCTAAGGAGGGCAGTTCATCGGATAGAAGCTGCACCCAGCCCTGCTCTGTATCGATTCCATAAGCCGCACTTAAACTATCTCCCATCACTAAAACCCGAATATTTTCGGCTTGTGTCGCAGTGTTTGTCAGCTTTTGTTCATACTGATCAACTTGCGATGCCGCCAAGCTTAGACTAGCATTGAACAAACACAGCCAAAGAGCAGTCATCACTGCGATTGGCTGCAGGTTTTGCGGTGTCACTTTCGTAAACAAAAATCGTTTAATCGCTTGGAGCCAAAATTGAAGCCCATTATTGAATTGCAAGATGTTCATTATCAAGTGCCTTCGGAAGGGAGTATGCTTGATATCTTAAAAGGCTGTAACCTAAGTGTCCAGCCAGAAGAGATGATTGCCATTATTGGCCGATCAGGCTCAGGAAAATCGACTCTTCTGTCCTTAATGGCGGGCTTGGAAAAGCCAACGGGAGGAACCATTGCACTCCTCAATACTCAAATTCAATCCTTAAATGAAAATCAACGCGCCGATCTACGCGCGGAACAAATCGGCTTTATTTTTCAAAACTTTCAACTGATGCCCTCCATGACGGCACTTGAAAACGTCTTGATGCCCTTAGAACTGTTTCAGGTTAACGATGCCAAACAAAAAGCCTTAACTGCTTTAGAGCGGGTCGGATTGAGCCATCGAACCAGCCACCGCCCCGCCGAGCTTTCCGGTGGAGAACAACAACGCGTAGCGATTGCTCGCGCTTTTGTCACTGAACCCAAGGTTTTGTTTGCTGATGAACCCACCGGTAACTTAGATGAAGAAACCGCTCATCAAATTCAATCACTACTTTTTGAACTCAATCAATCTTTAAAAACCACCCTGGTCCTGGTTACCCACGATATACAGTTCGCGCAGAAGTGCCAACGAAGGTATGTCTTAGAAAAAGGTGCCTTAATTGAGGAAACACACTAAGATGCGAGGCTACTTACAAGAAATACAAGTGGCTTCTCTCTGGTTTCTTCGCAGCCTTAAAAAAGGCGACTGGCTGTGGCTAATGTTGGCTGTGATTATTGCCAGCACCACCGTGACGGTCGTCAAACAGCTAGGAGAAACCGTCCAACAAAGTATGTTGAGAAAGGCCTCAGAATCTCTAGGCGCAGACTTTGTCATCCGCAGTAGCCGACCCATAGAAGACAAATGGCAGAACCTTGCTGAAGAGCTCGGTTTAAAAACCGCAAGAGTCACCTCTGTTGTGACTATGTCGCTGACAACAGATGAAACTGGAGAGTCTCATTTTCAGTTAGTTCGGTTGAATGGTATTACTGACACTCAACCCCTCAGAGGACAGTGGCAACCAGCAAAGAATAGTCCCAGCTTTACTGAACTGAATCAAAATAGTCTTTGGGTAGAGCCCGACCTACTCAGCTTGCTGCCTTTAACAACCTCGAGTTCGATAACCTTAGGCACCAAATCCTTTTTACTCGCTGGCGCAATAGAGACCCCCTCTATTGTCAATCCGATGAGTAATCTGGCGCCACAAATGTGGATTAAGTTGAGTGAACTTGAAAAAATTGGACTAACCGGCTTAGGAAGTCGAGTGACTTACCAACTTCAAGTGGCGGGACAGACCAGCGCAATTAAAAAATTTTCCAATCAAATAGATCAGAATAAAGCACCTGCTTGGCAAATACTTTCCGCTGAAGCCCCAAATGCCGATTTAGGGAACTCTCTCGATACTGCTTGGTTATTTCTTGATCTATCGGCACTGTCCGCTGTGTTGGTTGCAGGGATGTCTATCTTAATTGCCAGTCGGTTCTATTTAGCCAAGTGGAAGCAGAGTATTGCCCTAATGCGTGCTTACGGTGCCAATCAAAGAAAGATGTATCGACTTTTTGCCTTTCAAATGACTTGGATTGCTGCCCTGAGTAGTCTGATCGGAGTCCTGTTAGGGTATCTATTAAGCCTTGCCCTAATTCCCATTTTAAGGGACTACTTTGATCCTCTTATCGTTGCCAACCCCACTGCCGCAATATTAATTGGTTTTTTCAGCGGCATACTGGTTTTATGGAGTTTTGCCTGGCAAGCCTTTCACAGCGCCGTGAAAACCTCGCCCATGCTAACCCTAAAAACCATTCAGACACAACAACAGAACCGACACTGGATGATCAGCTTTCTACTGCTTATTGGCTTGATCAGTTTAATGCTAAATGTGCATAACCTACACTGGATTATCGCCGGTATTGTGGTTGCCAGTCTCATCCTATACCTTGTATCTACTCTGCTACTTACGTTTCTCAGAGCCATCCAAAAAAACACACAAGGCTGGTTGCGAATTGCGATTGCCAATATCACTCGTGAACCCGGCCTAATCCAAATACAACTGGTCTCTATTGGTATGGTTCTATTTGTATTAATTTTGATGACTTTCGTTCGGCAGGATCTCATCAAAAACTGGCAGGCTTCTTTACCCGCTGATACACCCAATGCTTTTGCCATTAACATTCAGACCGAACAAAAACCCGATGTTGATCAAATTCTATCCGCTGTCCAACAGAAACAAGATGCCGCCATGGTGAGAGGCAGACTGACTCAAATCAATGGTAACAAGATAAACGCTGAAGCCTTTGTCAAAGAGCGTGCAAAAAGACTGTTGAGACGGGAATCAAATATTGCCGTCATGTCCCAATTACCTAAATACAATCAAGTGATCGCTGAGTTACCCGCCAATCAAATTACCCACCCAAAGGTGTCGATAGAAAAAGACATTGCAGAGCTGTTTCAGCTCAAACTCGGCGACTTGCTGACTTTTAATATTTCGGGGCAAACCCTCGAATACCAACTCGCCAGTATAAGAGACGTCAAATGGCAAAGCTTTCGCTTAAACTTCTTTTTTATTATTGAACCCATCGCTGAAGTAACCCTACCGATCAGCTATCTGAGTAACTTTATTTTGCCCGTTGCATCGACCGACGAAAATGAAAAAAATGCCACCTCATCTGTTTCAAAACTGACCGCAGAATTACACCAACAAGCCACCGGGGTACTTTTAATCGATATCCGAAAAATCATGGCTCAAATCCAAGAGATCATGTCGCAAGCCAGCTGGGCCGTTTCTGCGCTGTATGGTTTTACTCTCTTAGCCAGCGTCTTAGTACTGTTTAGTGCAACTCTAGCCAGCCAGCAGGCCAGAATTCAATCTTGGTTACTATTGCGAACCATGGGGGCCACCGATTCAACGATCTTTAAAATAGGCTTAACTGAATTTGTTTTACTCGGTGGATTGGCGGGTATTTTTGCCGCAGTACTCGCTCAGATCAGTAGTTTGTTAATAAGCCACTACCTGTTAAAAATCGACCCTCAACTCGATCCTTTTATCTGGATAAGCAGTGTTTTAGTGGGCAGTCTTTTCTTTCTGTTGATTGGACTGGTCACACAATGGTCCTATCTAAAGAAATCTCCCCAACAGCTTAAGCGATACCTCGCTTAACGCCGAATACAACTCGTAACGCCCCTCTAATAAACACCCTTTATTAGAGGACATTATCTTGAAAAGATTTCTCAAAAAAATAGCTAACCTATTGAAAATATTCCCTACAGTTGACATATATACTCAATAGTAATATTATATAGGCAAATGGAATAGTAATAAGGACGTACTGTGAAAAATTCTAAACTAGAGAAAAAGCTGTGCGATACATGGAAACAGCTACTTGTCGCCAGTGTTCATCACGACGAACACCAGGCAGCAGAACTACAAAAGAAAATGATTGCATTAGAAATCAAACAGAAAAAGCGTCGTAGTTGATTTAATCAATGCGCACCGCAAAAATAAAAAAGGCAGACTTCTCATAATTGAAAAGTCTGCCTTTTTTATTTCTATTGTTTCTATATATATACGATATATGCACTGAGAAGCATTAAGTGGATAGAAATCAATCTTTCACGATAGGCCGTCCTGTGAAGTTAATACCTTAAGGACGCAAGATTACCATCGACTTAGGTTTATTAATTAACTGGTATAGAAGCACAGTTGTGGGAAATAAAAAAGTTAAGGCTCCGAATGAGAACATATAAGGACTTTGCTGCCATACGGTCGCAATGAATTCTAACAAGGATACCCTCCAGCAGATGAACTGGTAGTAATACTACCACTCACACCCTAAATACTGCAACGAAAAACATTACCAGAAGTATGGAAAAACTCTTAAATCATTGAATAAAAGGAAATTGGTCGGAGTGGCCGGATTTGAACCGACGACCAACGGTCCCCCAGACCGCTACGCTACCAGACTGCGCTACACTCCGAATAAGATATAACAGAAACTTAATTTCATGGAAAAACTGAGTGGCAGGTTTTAACTAGCTAAACCTACTCTTTACATAATCTCTGAATTCCGTTAGTTCTGCTTTGATCTGCATAAGCTGTTCAACAGTAGAACGTTGTTCAGTGGATAAACTGGTTTCAGATAGATCGACATCACGTTTAGACAACCTGAGTTTGGCGCCTGGAATCGTAAAACCTTGATCATGTACTAAACTTTTAATTTCTAAGACGAGCAAGACATCATTTTTTTGATAATAACGTCGTCCTCGCCTTTTACTGGGCTCAAGCTGAGGGAAAACTTGTTCCCAGTATCGCAAGACGTGAGATTTCAACTGACAAATATCAGCGACCTCTCCAATCGTAAAGTATTTTTTATCTGGCAGCTCAATTTCAAGCTGTTCAGAAAACTTACTCTGTTTCTTAGGCTTTGCCATAATTGTCGATTTGCGCTCGCAATTTTTGACCAGGCTTAAATGTTACCACTCTTCTTGCCGAAATGGGAACATCTTCACCTGTTCTCGGGTTTCTTCCTGGACGTGGGGCTTTATCACGCAGTTCAAAGTTTCCGAAACCAGACAGTTTAATCTGTTCACCAGAAACCAGTACATCACTGATCTCATCATAAAATTGCTCAACGAGTTCTTTTGATTCACGCTTATTAAAACCAAACGTATCCGCTAAGTTTTGAGCAATATCCGCTTTTGTTAAAGTTGGCATTTTTACTTTCCTTTATGCTTGTTAGACAGAACTCGCAATTAGCGAAGCTCTGCATTAACGGCTTGTTTAGTCGCAGAAAGCACCTGTTCAACCAAAGCATCTACTTCATCATCTTGAAGCGTACGCTCTGCGTGCTGAATTCTCAAGGCAACCGCCACACTCTTCTGGTGGTCTTCAATACCTTGTCCGCGGTAAATATCAAAAATTTGTACGCCCTGCATAATCTCAGATTCAACTGAATTGATCGCGTCAACTAACTGTTGGACCGGAGTTGCATCATCCATTACAAATGCTAGGTCACGCTGAGTTTCAGGGAATTTTGAAATTGGCTGAGCTGCTGGCACATCCATGGTCATTAAGACATCCTGACGGATCTGGAACATAAATACCGTACCGCTCACGCCCATGGTTTTCACTAGTTGCGGGTGCAACTGACCCATCACCCCCACTTCTTCACCATTCTTGGTTAGAGAGGCTGACTGCCCCGGATGTAAGGCTGGGTTTTGACAGGCTTCAAAACGTACCTTGCCAGTTTGATGGCTCATCGCTAATAGAGTTTCTACATCGCCTTTTAGATCATAAAAGTCGACTGTACGGTTGGCGTTATCCCAGCCTGGATTAGAGGCTGGACCGACAATCGCCCCACCCAACATTGGAATCTGAGTCGCGCCCGTAGGGTCATTGTCATTCTTATAGAACACTAGACCCGCTTCAAATAGGCGTACTCGGGATTGTTGGCGGTTCTGATTATAAGCAATACTGTTTAATATCCCCGGGAACAGAGTGGTGCGCATCGCCTTCATATCTTCAGAAATTGGGTTCTGTAAAAGAACATACGGTAACTCAGGCGCAATCGCTTTCTGCTGGTCTTCAGCCACAAAACTGTAAGTCACAACTTCGTTATAGCCTTTTTGTACCAGTGCATTTTTCAATACATTCAAAGACTGTTCAGACTCATCCAACTCATTTAGGGTCATTGGTGCTTCAACGGGGGTCTCTGGCAAATTGTTATAACCGTAAACACGACCGATCTCTTCAATCAGGTCCATCTCAATCGCCA
>CAZJPO010000039.1:0-13640 GCA_964547865.1 uncultured Thiosulfatimonas sp. | reverse complement strand
TCACATCAACTGTGCTTAAAGGCTTAGGTGACTGGTGAGAGAACAGCCCTTCTAATACATCAAAGTCATGCGACACCTGCTCCATCATACGATCGTGAACCGCCGCTTCCATCGCCGCTTGATCAGCTGAACTGACACCCTTGAAAAAGTAAACAATCCCACGTTCAATACGGTGAATGTGATTGATACCACAGGTATGCGTAATATCCGTTGCTTTTGATGCCCAGGGAGAAATGGTTCCCAAGCGCGGGGTCACAATACAACTACTTTCAGTAAGACTTACCTCTAGATCAGCTTCTGAGTTATTCAGCAACACCTTAAGATGTGCGGTTTCTGTATCGGTTAACTCACCTTCTAAATCGACAAAATAAACATATTGCGACTGAACAGACTCAATATTGGCGACTTTTTTTAATTTAGAAAGTAGTTGATTTGTACGGTAAGTAGAATGTGCTGGAAGACCCCAGATGACTTGCATAATAACGACCTTAGTGTAGAGACCTTAGTTTCAGCATTAGCTAAATCTAAGTGGCGTGCGACTTAATGAATCTGCACGCCATTAAACAACAAAGCCCTCGGAGTCGAGGGCGTTTAAACGAATAGGGTTTATTGATCTAATAGCCCTAAACTTTTAAATATATATTTTCTTTGACCTTCATTCAGTGGTGCAACACCTTCAGGGGCAGACACAGTCAAAATAATTTTTTCTTTATCAGCCTCTGACGGAGTTAGTTTTAATTTAACCACTTCAGGCAGTGCCTTTTTACCAGAGTCACGCCAGAAAGCCAACGAATCCAAAAGACCATCTTCTTTTCTCACTGACTCAGGAACACGCGTCCAAATTTCGTTATCTGAAGCTTTTACGTTGTCAATTGTCCACGCTGCTCGATAAATCATCGCCTGCAAGTAAGTCCAGCTTTGCTCCATTGAAGTTCTAAACGCTAAACCGTGGAGCTCTGTCCCCTCAATCACTTCAATTTGTTGTTCGGTGACTTTAAGCTGAGCCAGAGCCTTTTCACTACTAGAGCCGAAGAAGACCATCGTTTCATATAAAGCTTGCGCTTCCATTACAGGAGTGTAAGGTCTAAGACGCCATTGACGATCGATCTCGCGCGCTTCATTCGCATCAGGTGACCACATCTCACTATGGTTCAGATAAACCTTCACGACACCTTTAGTCGCATCCGTTTCAACACGAGCTGTAAACCTATCGTAAATACCATCGGCCTGCGTTGAACGCCAGCTGTTTAGAAAACGGGTAATAGGCCCGACATCATCGAGCACAGCCAACTCGGTTCTCGCAAGGAAATCCGTTTTCATCACGCCAATATCTTTACGCTCGATTTCAACACCAAAACCACGTGAGACAAAGAAGCGCTTCAAACTTGTCCAAACTTGCTCACTATTTTGAGACTCAACTTCAATCCAACGTTCAGACAGGTTGCTGACAATACTTAAGCCATCGGCTTTAAAGTTAGGGATATGGTCGTGCTTACCTTCTTCGGCCAATGCATCCTGCTCAGCCTTCTGCAGAGCTAAAGCCATTTCAGTCTGTGCTTTTGCCGGATTAAACAAGTTAGGTGGCATCTCTAGTTTTTTAACTAGCTTCCCTTCATCTTCACGGTAACTTCCCTCAGTTCCAAACAGACCTTTTACTGTGGAACATCCGCTCAAGCTTACCGCTGCAACCGAGGTTGCCAGCACTACTGTTTTTGCATAAAGACGCATAAAAACTCTTACCTTTTTTAGTCGATTTTTAGTCGATTTACTGCCGCGCTTATTTCAGCGCAACGCCCGCCTGTTGCAACGCCGTGCGAACAACAGGTTGATTTGATTCCGAAAGTGGTGTCAAGGGTAGGCGAATCGCCTCACCCATCAAGCCCATTTGAGCCACCGCCCATTTCACAGGAATTGGATTTGACTCTACAAAAATATCGTTGTGAATTGCCTGAAGCGGCGCATCCAGTTCACGAGCCTTTTCAGCATTGCCTTCAAGTGCCGCAAAGTAAACATCGTGCAGTTGTTTAGGAGCAACATTCGCTGTTACAGAAATTCCACCGTGCCCTCCGGCTAAGATGAAATCTACAGCACTCGCATCGTCTCCAGTGTAAAGATCAAAATCCTCACCTGCGCCCGCTTTGATTTCTGCAACACGCTCGATTTCACCGGTTGCTTCTTTAATGCCAATAATATTCTTAACCTTTGAAAGAAGAATAACCGTTTCTGGCAATAGATCACATGCCGTGCGACCCGGCACGTTATAGAGAATTTGTGGAATATCGACGGTCTGTGCGATTTTCTTGTAATGCAAGAACAGCCCTTCTTGAGTCGGCTTATTGTAGTACGGCGTTACTAACAAACAGGCATCGGCACCCGCATCCTTTGCACACTGTGTCAATTGAATCGCTTCAGAGGTCGAGTTAGCCCCAGTTCCAGCAATGACAGGAATTCGGCCACTGACTTTTTCAACCACAAAACGGACGACTGAACAGTGTTCTTCAAAATCTAAAGTGGCTGACTCGCCGGTGGTCCCCATTGCCACAATGGCATCGGTTTTGGACTCGACATGAAATTCAATTAACTTTTCCAAGGCATCAAAATCTATCGATTCATCATCTAACATCGGCGTAACCAGCGCCACCATACTGCCTCTAAACACCTTGAATTTCTCCGTAAAAAGCGTACAAAATATAAAACGCTAATATTACCCTTTCCCCCCTTATACTTCAACCAATTAATCATGCAAATAGCATTGATTTTTCTACGGCCAAAAATTAAGTGGATTAGTTATTGCACCACCCAAAAAAACACGGCATACTGATTTTGAAAATTTGTAAAACAGGATCCTTAAATGAGCATCAAAATCGGAGACACTGCCCCCTCTTTTAACCTCCCTGCAACTTCTGAAAAAACCATTTCAAACCAAAACCTAAAGAACCAATACACCGTTCTTTACTTTTACCCAAAAGACAGTACACCCGGCTGCACAACAGAAGGTCTAGACTTCACTGAACTTCATTCAGAGTTTACAACAGCCAATACACAGATTTTTGGCGTTTCAATGGATTCAATGCGCCGCCATGAAAACTTTAAAGCTAAACAAAACTTCTCTTTCGAGTTGATTTCAGACGAAGAGGCACAGCTGTGTGAAGCCTTCGGCGTTTATCAGTTAAAGAAGAATTTTGGCAAGGAGTATATGGGCATCGTCCGCAGCACCTTTATTATTGACCCAGAAGGCAAAATTGCTCAAATATGGGATAAAGTCAAAGTGAAGGGCCATGCCCAAGAAGTATTAGAGAGCATAAAAAGCCTACAAAACTAATTTAAAACAAACCGGCTTGACCAACGCTGGCGAGTCAATCAATAAACTAAAAGATAAACCTACCTTGAATTAAAGGACGAGCTATGACCAACGAATCAAAACGTCTATTTATTCTAGACACCAATGTTTTGATGCATGACCCCATGGCGCTCTTCAATTTTGAAGAGCATGATGTTTTCATCTCGATGACGGTACTTGAAGAGCTTGATGCCGGGAAAAAAGGCATGTCTGAAGTTTCTCGAAATGTTCGTGAAACCAACCGTTTGATTGACCAAATCATTAGTGACGCTAGCTTTGAATCAATTAAAGCGGGCCTACCACTTGAACAGATCCACCCTCTACAAGATGCCGAAAGTATTCACCTTGGCAGCCTATTCTTTGAGACTGAACCACTAAGTGTAGACCTGCCAGCTTCACTACCCAGCCACAAAGCGGATAACCATATTCTTCAAACCGGCTTGGCACTAAAAGCACAGTTCCCACAACGCTTGGTCACCCTGGTAACAAAAGACATTAACATGAGGATTAAATCCTCTGCTGTCGGGCTTCATTCTGAAGACTACTACAATGACCGTGTTTTAGAAGATGCCGACCTGCTCTACACAGGGTGGGAAGAGCTACCCGCTACCTTTTTTGAAGAACACGGCAGCGCCATGAAGTCATGGACCGAAGACAGCCGAACCTTCTACGAGCTTGAAATTGATGAACATAATCGCTGGTTTCCAAATCAATGTCTAATCAGCCAAAATGACGGCGGTTTTAATGCCATTGTTAAGGAGGTCACCGCACACAAAGCAGTGCTTGAATACATGCGAGACTTCGGCAGTGCCAATAACGGCATCTGGGGAGTCAATGCTCGTAACGCGGAACAAAATATCGCTCTTAATTATTTAATGGATCCTGAAATTGACTTTGTTACTCTGCTCGGAGTTGCCGGAACAGGAAAAACCCTGTTAACCCTAGCGGCAGCTCTAGAACAAACCTTAGATGAAAACCTGTATAACGAAATCATTATGACTCGCGCCACCATTCCGGTTGGTGAAGACATTGGTTTCTTACCGGGAACAGAAGAGGAAAAAATGACACCGTGGATGGGCGCCCTAATGGATAACCTTGAGGTTTTAACTGAATCAGAAGGCTATACAGACTGGGAAAAAGAAAGCACTCAGCAGCTACTCAGTAAACGCATCAAGATTAAATCAATGAACTTCATGCGTGGCCGCACCTTCCAGAAAAAGTTCATCATTATTGATGAAGCTCAAAACCTGACCCCAAAACAGATGAAAACCCTTATTACTCGCTCGGGTGAAGGTACGAAGGTTGTCTGCCTCGGGAATATCAGCCAGATTGACTCCCCTTACCTAACCGAGACGACCACCGGCTTAACTTATGTAGTCGATCGATTTAAATATTGGAAACACAGTGCACACATCACCCTTCAACAAGGTGAGCGCTCCAGGTTGGCAGAATTTGCCTCAGACAATTTATAGTTAGGTTAATACATTTTTAAAAACCCAGAAAACAAAAAAGGCCCGAATCGGGCCTTTTTTAATATTACATTACAAGTCAGCGATTATTTCTCGCGCTTTCTACCTAGCGCTTGCTCCGCTTCTGTCGGAATTCTAAAGCCGAGTTCAACCGCTCTTTCACGACAATAATCGATTGCAAACTCTAGTAACTCACCTACTGCACGATGACGGAACTTATGCTTCTGTCTAACGTGAGAGAATGAACGTAAAATAGGTGGATCCAAAGGAATCGCACTCAAAGTGCCAAGACGCAACTCTTTTGACAAAGTCGTTCTTGAAACCACAGCCAAACCAACTTCTGATTCAACCGCCATCTTAACCGCTTCAGGGCTTCCAAGCTCCATTTCAACTTTGAGATCGCTATAACTGAAACCTTGTTCACGAATATAAGCGTCAATTACCGCACGTGAACCAGAACCCTCTTCACGAGAGATATATGGAAACTTTCTAAAGTCTTCGACCGTCACTTTATCGCGTTTAGCCAACGGATGATCAGGAGGACAAATCAACTGCATCTCATCGATACGACAAACATCCACCTCAAGGTTTTTGTTTTGCACCGGTGCCTCAACCAGCCCTAGATCGATCATATTATTCTCAACCATAGAGACAATCGCATCGGTATTTCCAACTTGAAGGCGAATATTTACGTCTTCAAATTCTTTTTTGAATGCACCCAAAAGACTTGGTAGCATATATTCTGCAATCGTTGTACTCGCACCCACGACCAAAGTCCCAGTCACTTCACCAGTCAGCTCGCGAACTTCACTGTTCATTTTTTCATAGTGTTCAAGAATCTGATCAGCATAGTCATAAACGACTTTACCAGCATCGGTCAGAGTGATTTTATTGTGAGTACGATCAAAAAGGCGGGTATTAAAAAAATCTTCTAGCTGTTTAACTTGAAAAGTTACGGCGGGCTGAGTCATGTGCAAAGTTTCAGCAGCTTTGGTAAAACTCATCACTTTTGCTACGGTATGAAAAACTTGAAGACGTCTATCTGCCATCCGTAATTTCCTTTATGCTAGATAAAATTAATTTGGTTAAGTGAATATATGAGTTTAATAGGCAAATGTCAACGCGCTTAATGGCTCTATAAGAGAATTTTGCGTATAAAATTGACAAAACAGAGAGATAAAAGTAATTTATGGTAAAAATACAACACACTTATATAGATTCAGGTTTATCAGAGCGCTCTTTCTCGGCCTTCTCCAGCCGCTCTTCGGCGGTCTTCAATTCACGCTTTAACCCTTCAATTTCTGCGGACATATGTCGCATCAACTTTTCAACACGTGCCTCATTTATCACCTGTTGAGAAGACAAACGTTTTTCTGTTTGTTTCATATAGCTTAAGATGTCTTTTTCTTGCTTACGCTGATCTGAACCAATTAAAAATGCAGCAATATTTGCGGTCACCAAAGAGAAAAAAACAACACCAAAAACGATCAACCCCATACCAAATGAGCGACCCGCCTCTGTCGTTGGCACAACATCACCATAACCAACAGTCGTGATTGTCACCAGTGCATACCAAACGCCATCCCAAAAACTGCGATCTTCAATATAAGAAAAGAGGGAACCTGCACCAAGCACAATAAAGGCCGTCGCGATAAGAATTTGACCAAAACGATTGCTATTTAAGATTAAAACTAAATCTTTATAGAAGCTGGTAAAAAAACGGATAAACAGAATTAACCGCAAAGACCGTATCACCATAGCCCAGTCATTGCCCCATGCAATAAATGGGAAGGCTAAAACAACAATCGCAACATTCAGCCAGTTTTCAATCAAGTAGCGTTTTTTATCTTTAACACTATATAGACTCAAGACCAACTCTAGAAAAAACACCCCCCAAACGGCACTGGTGACCCAGTTTGCCTCTTGTAACATGCCACTATAAAACATAAATATTTGGGCAAAGACGACAAACAACGCCATCAAGACAAGGATTTCAAAAGCTCGACCCACCTTTCTAGCTTGCTCAGATTCCAAAGGATTGACTCCGCCGACCCCTAGAATTGCATTTAACCTCATTTTTCGAAGACTATCTTTCATCTAGTGTTCTTCTATCAACCTCTTAATTCTTTGGGGATTGTTTGGCAAGTTTAGGCAAGGCTTCTCGACCATTTAATGCCTGCCCCATCAACCAGTTCTTCATCAGGGTCATACGGTCCGCCAAAGGAAGCAAAGTCTTTCTAAAAACGGTTTTTAAGCCACTATCCTGTTTAAATAGCCAGTCAAAAGCCTCCATAGAGAGCTGAACAATCGCATTATCTCCTCTTCTCCAACGTTCATACTTTCTCAAGACCGCAAAAGCGCCCCAAGACTTGTTTTGCTGTCTAGCGAGTGAAACGGTTTCAATCAATGCCGCCGCATCAAGCAACCCAAGATTTACGCCCTGCCCAGCTTGGGGGTGAATGGTATGAGCCGCATCGCCAACTAATGCAAAGTGCGGCTTAACATAGTGCTCGGCATGTCGCCTAACCAATGGAAAAGCACTTCGCTCACCGACTTTAACCACCTGCCCTAAACGATAATCTGACGCTTGCGATATTTCCCTCGCAAAGGTTTCGTCATCTAGACTGAGCGCCCAATCCATTTTATGAGTCGGCAGGTACCAAGCAATTGAACTTACATTTTGGTCCATTGAAAGGAAAGCAAAGGGGCCATTCTCTGTATATCTTTGCCAACATGTATCTTGGTGGCTTAATTCCGTTTTTACACACCCGACTACGGCGCACTGATCATAATCATTCGTTTCCAGCTCAATGCCCGCCATTTGACGCAGTTTAGAAAAAGCACCATCTGCACCGATCAATAATTCAGTTTGAATACTGCCCGCTCCATTAATCTCAAGCACCGCAGCTTGCTCATCCATTTCGACACGATTAATATCCGCACCATACAACACCGAGATGTTTTCAGTCTGCTGGATTTTTTCCCAAAGAGCCGCTTGGACAACATCATTCTCAACGGTATAACCCAAGTTGTCTTCACTCATCTCCCGAGCGGAAAAGTGAACCTCTCCCGGAGAGACCTCATCCCAAACATGCATGGCGGTGAACGCGTGATATCGACGAGCCAAAACCCCGTCCCAAGCCCCAAGGTTTTTTAGTACCTTTTCAGAAGCTCTGGTTAAAGCACTAACTCGAACCCTAAACTCAGAATCTGGATTCCAAGCGAGGTCAATTTCATTTTGCTCAAGTAATAACACTTCAAAATTTTGCTGGGCTAAACCTAATGCCGTTGCGGCACCAACCATTCCGCCGCCCACAATGACAGCATCCCATTTTTTCGCTTTCCAATCCGAGGCTTGAATATCGTTGTGAATATCAATTACATTCATAGTTTTTTCCCTCTCATAGCAAATTTAGAGAAGCGTTTTTTGACCGTTGGCATGGCTTGAATCGCCATTAACCCGAGTCCTCTTAAATGGCCCACCACGGGAGAGCGATGTTGAAATACCTGAATCAAGGTGTCTGTTAACCCCATTACCTTGCGATGGTCGGGCTCTCGTTGTTCAGAATACTCTTCCAACCAATTCAGGTCTTTTAAGCCACGATTCATTTCCAACATGTCTAAAAACACTTCGATATCCCGAATACCTAGATTTAACCCTTGAGCGGCCACTGGATGCTGAGTATGGGATGCATTCCCCATTAGCACTGCACGTCCTTTTGTCATGGTCGGAACATAGGTTTCTTTTAATGGGTAAGCAATCCGAGGACTCACCTGTGTAAAACGACCTAAACGCTCACCCATTTTGCTAGCAAACAGGTCAATATAAGATTGATCATCTAACGCCAAGACGGCTTTGACTTGATCACTCGAACAAACCAACACAGCCTTGTGATAATGCTCATGCATTGGTAACAGTGCCACCGGCCCCTCTTCTGTGAATCTTTCAAACGCCCATCCATCAGGATGCTGCTCTGTTTCGATCTGCGCAAGAATGCCAAATGCATCGTAGGATTTTTCTTCGATTGGCAGTTTCAGGACTTCTCGCACCTTAGATTGCGTTCCGTCTGCCCCTACAATCAATTTAGACGTGACTTTGGCAAGCTCAGAACGGTCTTCCGCAGAAACCAGCTTCGCGTTAATCGTTTGATCGGTTGTCGAAAAGGTCTCCAAAAAGGCAGGACAAACCATGGTGATATTAGAATATTGGCTTGCTTCGGCCCAGAGAACCTGACCTAGGAAATGTGATTGAATAGAGTAGCCTAACGCATCTACACCGACCTCATCGGCATGTAAAGTTGTTAACCCCAAATAACCTTGCTGGGAGACATGAATATGTTCGATTGCGGTTGTATAAGGTTCAAGCGCTAGCCAAACACCGATATTTTCTAGAAACTCTTGAGAACCTTTTGATAGAGCAAGCACACGGCCATCAAAGGCATTTTCAACTTCATCTATGGATTCATCATCTGTTGTTGGCGTATATTGCTCGACCAAAACAACCCGTAAATCTTGTCTGGCTAAGCCAATTGCCAACATCAGGCCAACCGGCCCACCGCCAGAAATACAAACATCACAGTCAAATTGTTTTAAATTTTCACTCACTGAGTTTTACCTCTTCAAAAATTAACACCTAGTTAATCTTTGCCATCCATTGCTCAATTGCTTCTACCGTTCTCGGCAGGCCAGTGGTTAGAACTTCGTGCCCAGTCTGAGTCACTAATACATCATCTTCAATGCGAATCCCAATATTGTGCCACTTTGGATCAATTTCTTCATGCTCCGAAGAAACATAGAGTCCCGGTTCGACCGTTACCACCATACCCTCTTCAAACGCTCTCCATTCGCCATCAACCTTATACTGTCCAACATCGTGCACATCCATGCCCAACCAATGCCCTGTTCCATGCATAAAGAACTCTTTGTAAGCTTCTGTCTCAATCTGTTCTTCTAGCGTTCCTTTGAGAAGCCCCAATTCAATTAGCCCAGAAGTCAGCACCTCTACAGAAGCCTGGTGCATTTGGTCATAGCTCTGTCCTGGCATCACTTCTGCAATCGCCGCTTTTTGCGCTTTTAAAACTAAACTATAGAGTAGAGCTTGCACTTCGGTAAATCTTCCAGACGCCGGGATAGTCGTCGTGATATCTCCTGCATACCCCTTGTACTCTGCTCCCGCATCAATGAGTAACAACGCTTGTTTATCGATTAAGGCATCATTTTCAGTGTAGTGCAGAATACAGGCATTTTCACCACTCGCCACAATTGAATTAAACGCCACTCTAGGCGAACCTTCATTTTTAAATTCGGCTTCCATCTGCGCCTGAACTTGATATTCATATTCTGAAGACAGAACTGCCTGCATCGCCTTGAGGTGTCCTTGAACAGAAATTTGAGCAGCCGTTTTCATGAAACCGATCTCAGCATCCGACTTAAACAGCCTCAATTCATGCAGGACCTGATCCAAATCTGAAATATGAGAGGGACAATCAACGCCTCTCCTGACCTGTTTTTTTAAACTGTCTAGCCATTGTTGAATAGGCATCGTCCATTCAGCCAAATCAGAAAAGCTAACCCAAAAATGCTCACAGTCTTCCATCAACACAGGCATTTGAGAGTCTAACTCGTCTATTGCATAACTGGCATCCACACCAAGTGATTCAGGGGCACTTTCAACCCCGAGCCTTCGCCCGTCCCAAATTTCTTTTTCTGGGTCTTTTGAACGCAAAAAAACTATGGATTGATTCTGTGATTTCTTCACCAAAATCAAAACCGAGTCAGGCTCAACAAATCCCGTTAAATACTGAAAATCACTTTGTGCCCTAAAAGGGTATTCAACATCGCGATTTCTAATCGCCTCAGAACCTGAAGAGATTAGAGCAATACTATTCTCAGGAAGCTGCTGAAATAGTTTATTGCGGTGATCAGAGTAGATTGGATTCACTTCATTCACCTCACCACTACTTAGTGCAATGTCTCATTCTCTGGCATATCGTCCATAACGGGCGCTGCCTGAGTCGGGTTCAACTCTTCATTAATGGTCAGTACGCCGACTTTAACAAACTCAACTAACTCCATAAAATCTGATTCTTCTTGCTCTGTTGCGCCTTTTTCTGCATCCATGCCCGCCACATCAATACGTGAGATCTGCCCTAAATCATCGACCAGCTCACGAACATTCTGCGGAATTTTATTTTCGCTGTCGTTAAGTGCACCAATCAACCCTAGGCCATACAAGATCCCTTCACACAACTGACCTAGCATGGCGGCCCTGAAGATTAAACTCTCATTATCATCGGGAATACAGAACTCTAATTCAAAACCAGAACCATTTAAGCCCTTGTTTGTCTCTTGAAACATTCCGTCCAAAGCTCTTAAAAATGATTCTTTAACCGATTTAATCTGAGCCTCTTCAACCAGCTTCTTTATCCAAACGGCTTCTTGAATATCATTATCGCCACAAATTAGACCTATTAGCATGCCCTGAATAAAGGCTGGAGACTCTAATTCCGCGTATGGCGCTAGAGCTTCATTGACTTCTTGAAAATCCATTAAAACTATCTCTTGTTAAACGTTTACGATTGGGGAATAATATCATAATTAAGGCTGTTAAAGCCTGATCAACCAACCCGATGACACATAAAATTCTGGAGCTCAATGTGCTAACGCTATCGTTAATGAACCATACTTTTGAAATTCCGTGCGAACCTCATGAGCGTGAAAATTTAATTGAAGCAGCCACACTTCTTGAAGACAAGTTAGACCAAGTGCCTGGCTTGAAAGGAGAAAGTAAAGCATTGATGGTTGCGCTTAACTTAGCATTCGACTATCTACAACTTAAAGAAGATACCACCCAATATACATTAAGACTTGAAGACCAAGTCGATGCCGTCATCAACCAGGTTGGGGCCGAAGCTCAACAGGACAGCAAACCAAATTAAACACAGCAACGCCAACGCACAGACCGATACTGATAAACCCGTAGGCCTTTCTAATTCCTCCCCCAAACACTTCCTTATGTCTTAAACTTGTTTAAATTAATCACTCAATATTAAAAAAAATGATGATTAATTCATTCTTGCCCAGCATATTTTACAAACTGAATTTGATATAATCTTTAGCACGACACAAGCTTATTAAGCATAAACCCCGTTCCGATAATTACAATTTTGGGGTCAGAAGCTTGAAATGGTGAGCATCTCGTTAGCTTGCTAACCCGAGAAGCCTAAATTTCATGAAGAGACTGCCACCTGGACTTTCCGGTTCCAGGGATTTTTCTTAATAGCCTGTGTCTCCCTATTCCTTAAGACATACTCATGACACCAGCCGAACTTCGTAAACAGCTTCGAAACAGACGAAACCAGCTTTCACCAGATCAGCAACTGTCGCACGCCAATCAGGCCTTGAATCATTTTAAGCAATTACTTTCCAGCCTAGAAACAACACAACCTCTTAATATTGCTCTATTCTTATCTCAAGATGCTGAATTACCAACACAAGAGACAATTCAGTTTTTATGGAGAGAGACCCAGCACCACGTCTTTTTACCGGTGCTGGAAACAAGACCCGATCAACACATGGCATTTGTAAGTTATGACTCAAATAGCACGATGATTACCAACCAATTTGGTATTGAAGAGCCTAAACTCCCACTTGATAAACATCAAATAGGTGAAGCAATGGATATTGTGCTAGTGCCCCTAGTTGGATTTGATCAACAGGGTAACCGCCTCGGAATGGGAGGAGGATACTATGACCGTACTTTTGCCTTTAAGCACACAGTAAAGTCAAATAGACCTCTTCTGATAGGTTGGGCACATCAATGTCAGGAAGTTGAGCTATTGCCCAAGGAGCCTTGGGATATTCCACTTGATGCTTTAATTAGCGAACAAGGGATTTTGAAATGGTTTTCATGAAAAATTCTCTTATCTAGACCTGTCTTTACAAACGTTTAATTACAGCTTGATTTCGACCTTGTGACTTCGCAAGGTACAAGGCCTCATCGGCCATTCTATAGATATCTTTTTCAAGGTAACCTCGGCTGTAATCGGTAATCACAACCCCTCCAATTGAGACGGTGACATGGTTTTTAACACTATTAGTCACATGCTCAACATTTAGAACCTCTAATTCTTGATTAACTTTATCTACAAGATCTTGGGCTTCTACAGCGGATTGAATTTGTAAAATCCCGGCAAACTCCTCTCCACCCAGTCTAAATAGAATATCCCCGCTTCTTTTAAAGCATTGTCTAATACAATCAGAAAATTCAGCCAGAACCATATCGCCTTTTTGATGACCGTAGTGATCGTTGTAGCGTTTGAAGTGATCCAGATCTAATAGAACAAATAAGAACGGTTTATTCTCTCTCTGGCGACGGCTATATTCTGACTCAAACACCATATTATAGTATCGGCGATTCTTTAACCCGGTTAACTCATCGGTAATAGAGAGCAGTTCAACTTGTTTTTTATCCGTAATATCCTGACGAATGGCGGTATAACCCACAATCTTATTTCGCTCGTCACGGTCGGCACTAATAGAAGTCGCCACCCAATATGCTGTTCCATCTTTTTTAAGGTTTTTAACTTCGCCTTGCCACGTTTTGCCTTTTGTTATGGTATACCACATATCATCAAAAACTTTAGATGGCATATCTGGATGCCGGATAATCGAGTGTTTTTGGCCGATTAACTCATCTTTTTCATACCCCGATGTCCGGCAAAAAGCCGCGCTGGCGTATGTGATTATTCCGTGTAAATCAGCTTTGGAGGTGATGACATTGTCGTCTACAACCTTTATATAGTTTTCAATCTCAATTTGCTGCCTACGCA
>CAZJPO010000038.1:0-13761 GCA_964547865.1 uncultured Thiosulfatimonas sp. | reverse complement strand
CGTTGAATCCAGCCCACCGTATGCCACTCAACACCATCACGCATCAAGGATTCAGGTTGCTCACCAGCATTAACTTTGACCATCAACTCTTCACCCAGTTTCGCAGATTCAGCAATCGCTCCCTCGCGAACCAGCTGTTCTTTAATGCCAGCAGACACTTCATTAAGAGATTTTTGACGTGCTTTTTGGTGTTGATTTAACCTAATCACCACAGCATGATTTGCTGCTAGGTCGATTGATGCACTATTCAATTTTGATTTAAACACATCTTCAGAGAAAGCAGTATTGACAACTTTTGTATTTGAAAGAATCTCTCCACTTCCACCCTCTCGGCTGAATAACTCGGAAGTTTTCACTTTTAACCCTAAGGCGTCTGCCGCAGGCTCCAGACTATCAGACTGCTCGTATACCAAAGTATTAAGTTGCTCCAAAACGTCATAGTACTGACGTTCCGCTTCTTGCATTTGATACATTTCGGTTACATCAGATTTAACCGCTTCAAACGCTTGAGATTGTTTGGCTTCAATTTTTATCAATTTAATCAAATGGTATCCAAATTCAGTACGAACTGGCTCACTAACCTGCCCCTCTGTCATTGCAAAAACAGCATCATCAAATTCTGGCACCATCATACCTTGTTCAAAAGTCCCTAAATCACCACCCGACTCAGCAGAGCCTGGATCTTTAGAGTATGTTTTTGCTAGTGACTCAAACGACTCGCCCGCTTTCAGTTTTTCCTGAACCTCTTTAACGGTTTTCATCGCCAATTCATCAGCGGCATCCGTCGGAGCTTCAACCATAATTAGAATGTGTTTGGCCTGACGTTTTTCAGGCAGTGTAAACTGCAACTTGTTTTCTTCGTAAAACCCTTTTAAAACGCTTTCTTCAGCTTTGATTTCTTTAGCCATGTCGCGTTGTGAAAGCTCAATGTAATCGATAGAGACTTTTTCTTGCTCTACATATTCATCTTGACTACTTTCATAAGCCTTTTGAATTTGCTCTTCAGACACTTGAACGGTTTTCAGGAATGGGCGTTGATCGACACGTAGATAGCTAACATTACGCTCTTGACCTTGAATTTGACCCAACTGATCAACCTCAGTTTGAGTCGCAAAAGATGACGCTAGAGTTAGATTACGGTACTGCGTTTCAGATAAGAATTGACGTTGTTCATACTCAAATCGACCCACATTCATGCCATTTCTCAATAGAACATCTTCGTAGACCTGCTGAGAAAACTCTCCATCTTGCTTAAAAGCATCTGCTGATTGAATTGTCGCAGACAGTTGCTGATCACTGATTACCATATTATTTTGCTTTGCCCACTGTCGAATCTGCTCTGATTCAATTAGGGCATCTAATACTTGTTCACGAAGCTCTTCATCTTTGACCACTTGGTCATAGAGATCACCAAACTGTTGCTGTAATCTTTGTGTCTGTCGATTATAGAGTGTCAAAAACTCACGTGCCGTGACGCTTTCGCCATTAACTTCTGCAACTACTTCAACTTTATCGCCACGCGCATACTGATCGATACCAAATAAGGCAAAAGTTAAAATAATTAATCCGACAATCACCCAGGCAATCCAACCTTGAGCACGATCACGAATAGCTTGTAACATGGTTTTTCCTCTGTATCAGACTTTTAACAAACAGCGGATAATCATACCAAATAACCAGTCATAGGTTTAGTGATTAATCGCAAATAAACAGAATAAATCAAGGGGTTGAATGGATCGCCCATAATGCCGTGCGTAAACAATAAAAATTTTGATTCACATTTCCGCCAAGCCTCTTGTAGAATAAGAACCAGAGAAGGAAAACAAAGAGAATACAGAGTGAAAAAAATACTTTATGTCGATGATGCCAGTTCAATGAGAAAACTAGTCAACCTAGTTTTAGGCAAAGAATTCGATATGACAATGGCATCTGATGGTCAGGAAGGGTACGATCTAGCGGAAAAAGCAGAATACGACGTAATCATTTCTGACGTCAATATGCCGGTGATGAACGGGCTCGAATTTCTAGAAAAAGTCCGTGCGAACGAAACCAATAAGTTTACCCCTGTGCTTATGATGACGACGGAAGCCAGTGCAGAAATGAAGGCTGAAGGTAAAAGATTAGGTGCCACTGGCTGGATTGTTAAGCCTTTTGATCCAGAAAAACTACCAAGCATTATTCATAGGGTGACTTAACGACATAACTTAATATCAATCATTATTGAGTGACCGGAAATTACAAAAAAGCCCTCATAAAGAGGGCTTTTTTATTTCACAAGCATAAAAAACCTATTCAAATGGGTCTTGAATCACCAGGGTTTCCGAACGATCTGGGCCCGTCGATAGAATCGAAACAGGCACGCCCACCTCTTCTTCTAAAAAACGGATATAATCCTTCGCTTCTTGCGGCAGCGCTTCCCAAGACTCAATCCCGACAGTTGACGTATCCCAACCCGGCATAGTGACATAGTTAGGCTGACAACGCTCATAATCATCCGCACTAGACGGTGGCAATGACAAAATTTCGCCTTCCATCGTATAAGAAGTACAGATATTGATCTCTTTAAGCTCATCCATCACATCAAGCTTGGTCAAACAGATCCCAGTCAAACCGTTGATCTGAGCTGAGCGACGCAACGCAACCGCATCAAACCAACCACAACGGCGCTGACGCCCTGTTGTCGCACCAAACTCATGCCCTCTGGTACCCAGTTCTTTACCGATTGGATCACCTTCATCAGTGTCACAGTCGTAGAAAAGCTCAGACGGAAATGGCCCACCACCTACGCGTGTAGCGTAAGCTTTCGTGATGCCAAGCACATAATCAATCTCAGTTGGGCCCACACCTGCGCCTGCTCCAACACCACCAGAAGTCGTGTTCGAGGATGTCACATAAGGATAAGTACCGTGGTCAATATCAAGCAAGGTTCCCTGCGCCCCTTCAAACATGATACTTTGGCCCGCAACATTGTAGTCATTGATCAGCTTTGGAATATCGGCCAACATCGGTTGAACCAATTCAGCGTAGCGCTCACACTTTTCCCAAAGCGTATCGAAAGCAACCGGCTTAGCCTTGTAGTAGTGCTCAATCATATAGTTATGATAGTCAAGCACTTCTTTCAGCTTGATTTTCATTTGTGCCATGTTTCTAAAGTCACCCGCACGTAAACCTCGGCGTGCAACTTTATCTTCATAAGCTGGACCAATTCCACGACCAGTTGTACCAATCGCTTTATTACCGCGAGCAATTTCACGTGCTTGGTCTAGCGCAACGTGATAATCAAGAATCAATGGACAAGCTTCACTGATCTTCAAACGAGACTTAACTGAAACGCCATTAGACTCTAACTGGTTGACTTCTTTTTCTAGCGCATCCGGTGCCAATACCACACCATTACCAATTAGGCAGTCAACTTCTTCACGAAGAATACCTGAAGGAATCAAGTGTAAAACTGTCTTCTGACCATCAATAACCAGTGTGTGCCCTGCATTGTGGCCACCTTGGAATCGCACCACCGCAGCAACGCGATCTGTTAATAGGTCAACAATCTTACCTTTACCTTCATCCCCCCACTGGGTTCCGATCACAACAATATTTCGTTTTGACATATAGGACTTCTTAAAACTTTTAATTTAATACTATTTGATAAGCCAGTTACCGCTATCTTCAACTAACTGCATATCGCCTGATTTTAGACTTGCAGCGTCATAGCACTTAACCACTCGGTAACCTTGGTTTTTATAATCATTAATCGCCGCTTTCAGAGTTTGATCACCAGAAGCAGGCGCATAAAGTGTGCCTTTTCCGGTCTCTTCAATATCTGCTAGCAGATCTAGAGCCGTACGTAAATCCAAGCTAAAACCAGTTGCAGGCAAGGACATTCCAAAGGATTCACCGATGTTGTCATAGCGTCCACCACGTGCGATTGGTTGCAAGTAAGCACCGCTGTAACAGGCAAAAATCATCCCGGTGTGATACTGGAAACCTCTTGTATCTGCCACATCTAAATGAATTGGGTAGTCATAAATCGCTGACAGCGCAGAAATCACTTGTTCAATATCGGTGATCGCCGCATCTAAAGACTCAGTCAGGCCTGCAAAGCTAAACTTAACGTCAGCTAACACTTGCTCTGCTGGGCCACAAAGGTTGATGACATTAGCCAGTTTTTCTTTCATTGCTGAATCGCAATCGATTCCTGACACAAAGGCCTCAAATTCAGGCACCGCTTTGCGTTCAAGAATATCGATCATTTGGGCATTCTGAGAAGCACTTAATCCCGCCGACTTCATCACTTCAGTGACAATGGCGATATTACCTAGACTCAGTTTGATACCTGGCAAACCTAAATTAGCCATGCTATCTAACACGAGTTCAATAATCTCTAGATCACTTTCAATACCTTGATGACCATAGATTTCTGCACCAACCTGAATAGGGCTGCGTGAGCCTTTCGCTTTGTTATTACGGGTTTTTAGAACTTCGCCAACATAACAAAGACGAGAAATTTGATCTTTTGCCTTAAGGCGGTTACTCACAATACGAGCCACTTGTGGGGTCATATCTGCTCGAATCCCCATCATTCGACCACTTTCCTGGTCGGTAAAACGGCAGGTATCCACTGCCATATGGCCCGCGGTTCCTGTTAAAAGGGAGTCTGTATATTCTGCGATAGGAGGTAAAACCAAATCAAAACCAGCGGCATCAAAACCATCAATTAACTGTCTGCGATAGGCTTCAAGCTTTTGCGCTTGGGGAGGCAGGAGGTCTTCTAAACCTTCTGGAGTAAACCAGGTAGATTGTTGCATTGTAATTAACTTCTTTTAAAAAAATTTGACCGAACGACGTATTATAAATCAACTCACTATTTTTAACTGAAAAATAGCAAAATCATTAAACCGATAAAAATAGAAACCAACCCCATTACCCTAAGCTCTTTCTCTGATAGCTTAACCGCCTCAGACATCATCTTTTGCCATAACCGTGGAAAAGCAAACGGTAGAAGGCCCTCTAATATAAAGACTAACGCAATGGCTGCTAATAAAGTCGTTTCTAACATACGTCCATAAAAAAGGTGGGTTGCCCCACCTTTTTATACTTAATTTTTATTAATGAATTATTTAGAAACCTGTTCCGATTCATTAAAGTATTTAAAGAAGTCAGACTTTGGATCTACCAATAAGATATCTGACTTATCTTTAAACGCTGAGGTATAAGAGTTAATGCTGTGATAGAACGCATAGAACTCAGAATCTGCGTTATAAGCTTTTGCATAGATCTCAGCTGCGGTTGCATCCCCTTTACCTCGAAGAATTTCTGCTTCTCGGTAAGCGTCCGCAAGAATAACCACTTTCTGACGATCTGCATCAGCTCGAATTTTCTCGGCCGACTCCGCCCCTTTTGAACGCAGATCTTTCGCAACACGGTTACGTTCTGCTTCCATACGGCGGTAGACCGATTCACTAACGTCTTTCGCTAAATCGATTCGCTTGATTCGAACATCTTCAATCTCAATACCAAAAGAACCTGCTGCACTTGCCGTAGTGTCTTTAATCTTTTGAGCGATTTCGACACGCTCTCCAGAAATCACTTCTTTAACCGTACGGTTACCGAATTCAGCACGCAGACCATCTTTTACAATCTGACCTAAACGCATACCTGCTAAACGGTTGTCACCATTCATTGTGGTATAGAACTTCTCAACATCCTGAATACGCCATTTAACAAAAGAATCCACCTCAAGGTTTTTCTTTTCACTGGTTAAGTAACGCTCTGGCGCCGCATCTAACGTCTGCAATCTTGAGTCAAATTTGCGGACATTGTTAATAAACGGTGTTTTAAAGTGAAGACCTGGCTCCACATCCGCTTTAACAATTTCCCCTAATCGTAAAACCACACCGGTTTCCCATTGATTCACAACATACACCGAGTTGCTTCCAATAAATAGAACCGCTGCGACAAAAATCAAACCTAACTGTTTCATTAACGTAGCTCCCTATTTCTTAGATAATCACGAATATTTGGTCTTTGTGAACCAGAGTTATTTGTATTTCTTGCATTATTATTCACAGCTGGAGCTGCCTGTTGAGCAGGCTCAAGTTTAAAGGGAATCGTTGCCTGTCCTTGACCCTGGCTTACCATTTTATCCAGTGGAAGATAAAGAAGGTTATTACCACTCTCAGATCCAACAAAAACCTTGCTAGTTTTACCTAGTACATTTGAAACGGCATCAATATATAGACGTTTACGTGTCACTTCCGGCGCTTTTTGGTATTCGTTTACGATACTTGTAAAACGCGCCGATTCACCCGTCGACTGAGCAATAACTCGATCGTGATAAGCGCTCGCCTCTTCCAATTCACGCGCCGCCTGACCACGTGCTTTAGGAAGGATATCATTTGAGTAAGCTTCCGCTTCATTAATCAAACGCTCTCTATCCTCACGCGCCTTAACAACATCGGCAAATGCTGACTGGACCTGCTCAGGTGGCTGAGCATCCTGTAAGTTAACAGAAGTAATACGCAAACCGGTTTTATAGGCGTCTAAACGCTCCTGAGCCAGCTCTTGAACTCTCGCAACCACTTCATTTCGACCTTCTGTCAAAACAAAGTCCATTGAACTTTGGCCCACCACTTCACGCAGCGCACTCTCGGTCATCGCTCGTAGAGTAAGATCTGGATCCGAGACATCAAACAAATAGTTATTCGCACTTTCAACCTGATACTGAACCGCGATCTTCAAATCAACAATATTCTCATCTTTTGTTAGCATCAGAGATTCATTAGGCACATCACCTGAACGGTTTCTGGTATCAGAACGATAACCGACTTCTGCAGTACGAACCTGATCGACGTTCACAATACGAACCGTTTCAATCGGATATGGAATATGCCAGTGCGGCCCCGCTTTAGTCTCTTCTTTAAAAGCACCGAACTGAGTGACAACTCCTCTCTCTGCAGGATCGACAATATAGATCCCTGAGAGCAACCAGATCACGACAATCACACCGAAAATAACGCTGCCACCGACACCGCCGATTCCACCGCCGCTACCGCCTAACTTATCGCCAGCGCCACCCAGAATACTCTGAGCCTTTTTCAGCAGTTCATCTAAATCATCTTTGTTTGGTTTTTGAGGCGGCTGTTTGTCTCCACCTCCACCATTGTTTCCAGAACCTCCTGAGTTACCCCAAGGATCTTGTCCTGACTTACCTGGTTCATTCCAAGCCATTCATTTTCTCCATGCTTGCTTTATAGCATTTGGTTGCATGCCTTAAACTGGAAGCTTAAGGCGAAAAAAACACATTCCGATATTTTAGAGCTATTAACGGGAAATGTCACCCAATTAAAATCCTTTATAGTCAAAAAAATTAAGTTATTGCGTTATTTTTTAGGATTCGATCACTTCTGCTTGTAGCAGTTCGGGCCAGTTCTTAATCATTTGCCACTCCTGCTCAGTCAAGTTCATCGTGAATAGGCTGTTACCCTGATCATCAAAGCCCTCTTCTAAAATCGTCCCCAACTCATAGAGTGCAGCCCGTTTTTTACCTGCAGACACCTCTAGAACCAACTTCACTTTATGGTAGGCGCCTTTGAAAAAAGAACCCACCGCATCCATTAGGAGATCGATACCAAGACCATTTTGAGCGGAAATCCAAACCCTTTCTGCGACA
Organism: uncultured Thiosulfatimonas sp.; assembly: GCA_964547865.1. Lineage (GTDB taxonomy): Bacteria > Pseudomonadota > Gammaproteobacteria > Thiomicrospirales > Thiomicrospiraceae > Thiomicrorhabdus. Next base: position 6,092 of record CAZJPO010000038.1, on the reverse strand, counting down.
CCATCTTCATTGTAATCAATCTTTGGTTCTACGGCGGGCTCCAATAGATCAATCTTATTTAAAACCAGAAGCTGTGGAACGTCCTGCGCCCCCACTTCGGCAATCACATCGTGCACATCAGTCATTTTTTCGTCACGATGTATATCCGCAGCATCCACCAGATGAATCAACAAACTCGCTTCACGGGTCTCTTCCAGCGTTGAACGGAATGCCGTCACAAGATCATGTGGAATGTGACGGATAAACCCAACGGTATCAGCAAAGATCACGGGGCCAGCACCGGGCAGATGGACCCGTCTTAAGGTTGAATCCAAGGTTGCAAACAAACGATCCTCAGCATAAACCCCTGCAGCCGTCATATGATTGAACAAGGTCGATTTTCCAGCATTGGTATAGCCGACAATCGTAATCGTCGGCAACTCCGAACGCTTTCGAGATCGACGTCCCAGATCACGCTGCTTACGGACCTTATCAATTCTGGATTCGAGCTGCTTTATCTTTCCTTGAACCAAACGACGATCCGTTTCTAACTGAGTCTCACCGGGCCCTCTGGCACCAATCCCGCCTTGACGATCCAAGTGAGTCCACCCTTTTACCAATCGAGTAGACATACGCTTTAATTGGGCCAGCTCAACCTGTAATTTACCTTCATGCGAGCGCGCCCGCTGAGCGAAAATATCGAGAATTAAGCCGATACGGTCGAGCACCTGACAACCGATCAGTTCTGAAAGATTTCTCTCCTGAGCCGGAGATAAGGCATGGTTCACAATCACCACATCGGCCTCATAAAGTTCAACAGCTTGCTGAATTTCTTCGGCTTTCCCTTTACCTACAAAGTATTTAGGATCAGGACTTTGACGTTTAGTTGTGATTAAGGTGCAGATTTCAGCACCGGCGGAATCCACCAACTCGTAGAACTCGTCGAGCTCTTCGCGGTCAGCTTCATTTTGGAAGTCGACGTGAACCAGAACAGCATGTTCTAGCTCACGTCTTTGTAATCGATCAAATAATTCCATTGAGCGGTTTTGGTTTAGTCCGTTTAATAAAAGAAGCGAACTGTATCAAATTTAACCAGAGAGTGAAACGGAATTATTGTTTTCAATAACTCATCGAAACAGGTTCATAAAGAAGATTAACCTTCAGAATCACCCGAATCTGATTCGGTTTCATAAGCTTTTGGGTCACGCATCGGAACAATGGTCGAAATAGCATGTTTATAGACCATTTGAGTAACATTACTTCGAAGTAAAACAACAAACTGATCAAAAGAATCAACCTTGCCTTGAAGCTTAACGCCGTTTACAAGATAAATAGAGACGCTAATACGTTCTTTTCTTAAAGCATTTAAATATGGGTCCTGAATGGGCATCGCTTTAGCCACTTTCTTGCTCTCCATGATTTTTCCTATTTTTATTATGTTTTATTTTTATTTTTTCTTATAACGCTTTAAATTTGAGTTGTTACGCTTTATACCCAATGCGTTAAAGTACCAAACTTCGGTACATTAGCGAAAAGCATACCACACAGATGTCAAAATTCTAGCCAAATTCATTTTATTCATATATAAATCTACCTAGGTACTATTCACACAGCTTATTGTCGACTGTAGAACCTAAAAACTTCATCGCTAAATCAACTCTTTCATTAGCTGTGGTTTGGTATGGATCAATCTTAAAAATATCGCTCTCTTTACGCAACCAGGTCAACTGACGTTTAGCCAGTTGCCTTGTGGCTACAACCCCCTTATCTACAAAGGTTTGGTAGTCATAATCTCCTGCTAAAAACATCCACACTTGGCGGTAACCAACACTGCGAATCGAGGTCATGTCGACATCCAAGTCGCCGCGATTAAAAAGGCTTTTCACCTCATTCAAAAACCCACCCTCTAACATTTGCATAAAACGCTTCTCAATCTGAGCATGAAGCTTCGCCCTATCTTCTGGAATCAGTGCGATTTTTAACAACTCAAAATCCGGCAGTCCCTCTTTGGGTTGAGCTCTAAACTCTGTCAAAGTTTTGCCGGTTAATTCATAAACCTCCAACGCCCTAACCAAGCGCTGCGGATCATTTTGATGAATTCTTGCCGCTGATTCAGGATCGACCTCAGCCAACTTTTGATGCAACTTTTCTGGGGTTTCTTGCCAGATATTTTGCAATTTATCTCTTACGGCTTGATCAGCGGAAGGAAGATTGGACATTCCCTTCTGCAAGGCGTTGAAATACATCATGGTCCCCCCCACCAAAACCGGTAGGCGGCCTCTAGAAAAGATCTCATTGACCAAGCGCTTTACATCATCAACAAAATCAGATGCCGAATAGGTTTGCGTCACTTCATGAGTATTTATTAAATGGTGTGGCACGGCCAACAGCTCTGTTTCTGTAGGTTTGGCAGTACCAATGTCCATGTCGCGATAGATTAAAGCTGAATCAACACTAATAATTTCAATCGAAAGCTTATCCGCTAGTAGCATAGAGAGTTGACTCTTGCCCGAAGCCGTCGGCCCCATAATCGCCAGACATTTTTTCTGTTTAATTAATTGTTCGACCAAACCCATTACTTACCACGCATAAACAGACTATCCAGCTGCTCCATTGACAGCTGCACCCAAGTAGGTCGGCCGTGATTACATTGATCAGAGCGCTCTGTCAGCTCCATCTCACGCAACAAAGCGTTCATTTCAGCAATCGTTAGTTGGCGATTAGCTCGTACAGATCCATGACAAGCCATGGTTGATAGAATTTCATTGATTCGCTCTTCAACCTGCTGCGTCTGCCCTGCAACCGCAAGATCTGCAATCATGTCATTAACCAGTTGGACGATATTACTTTTAACCAACAGTGCCGGTACCGCAGTCACTCTAAGCTGCTCTGGCCCAAGCGAGTCCATTTCAAAGCCAAGTTTATTAAATATCTCTTGGTGTGACTCCCAAACCACAATCTCTGACTGCTCCAGAGTAATCGCCATTGGCACTAATAACGGTTGACTGATCAGACGATCTTGCTGCCACTGTTTTTTGAAACGCTCATAAACAATACGTTCGTGAGCGGCATGCATATCAACTAACACCAACCCCTGCTCATTTTCAGCCAGAACAAAAACACCTTGAATCTGCGCTTTAGCAAAACCCAACATTGGCATTTCAGTACCACTGCGCTCGGTCTCTTGTTGTGAAGCATGCTCTAAAAGCGGTTCACCCTGTCTTCTCTGCAAGATAATCTCTTCAAGCGCCACATTATTTCTATTGGGAGAAGCTTCATAGCTCGTTGGGGCCTGCTGGACATTAACAACGGGAGACTGAAAAGAAAGGGATTCTTGCAGAGCCTTCTCATTTGGTTGATAACCGCCAAACTGATTACCCGAATTGGAAGGCGTCGACCCTAAACCAGTCACTACCGAGTCCAAACCTGCTCCTGTTCCAGTTTCTGAAACCACGGGCTTAGCGACCGCTTCACGCACACTGCGCCTTAAAAAGTCATAAACCCAACGGCCATTGGCAAAGCGCACTTCATATTTAGCCGGATGAACATTGACATCGACTAAATCAAAAGGCATCTCAATGAAAATCACATAAGCGGGGTGACGGCCATGATAGAGCACATCGGCATAGGCCTGCTTAACCGCATAAGAGAGTAAACGGTCACGAACAATCCGACCGTTAACAAAAACATACTGCATATCGGTCTGACTGCGATTAAAAGTCGGCAACCCCACCCAACCATTCACTTTGATATCTTGGGCCTCAAACTCAATACTCAGGGACTGCTCAACAAAGCCATTTCCCATCAAGTGACTCAGACGCTTTTTCATGGTAGCTTCATCTGCAGCGGCAAAGACTTGACGCACGACTTTTTGGTTGTGAGTTAATTTGAAAGAAACTTGCGGGCAACTTAACATCACTCGCTTGACCAACTGATCGATATGGGAGAACTCTGTACGAGCAGATCGCAGAAATTTTTTGCGCGCTGGGGTGTTAAAAAACAGATCTTTGACAACCACTCTTGTCCCCTGCCTGCCCGCTATCGGTTTAAGCTCACTCCAGTTACCCTCTCCCTCAGCAGATAATGCCCACGCGGCAGATTCATCAGTGTGCTTACTGACAATTTCAAAACGGGAAACAGAACTAATACTGGCTAAAGCCTCACCGCGAAATCCAAGTGTCGTCACCGCAGCCAAATCCGCACCTGTTTTGATTTTACTGGTGGCGTGACGGCTCACCGCCAAGAGTAATTCATCCTTGCGAATCCCCGAGCCATTATCGGTCACAGAAATCAATTTCTCTCCGCCTTCATCAATATCGATCTCTATTTGATCAGCGCCTGAGTCAAGCGCATTTTCCAGCAACTCTTTGACAACCGAAGCAGGGCGCTCAACAACTTCACCGGCGGCGATTTGGTCAGCTAGATAACTGGGAAGCTGTTCAATAATACTATTCATTATTCTTGTTTTTAATCTGTCTGATTGGCAATTGGCAGATTATAGCACCTACCTCAATTGCAGTATTAGCCGTCGAATAAATAAATCCCTTAGAAAGCTCTGCACCAGTGAGACATGGGCAAAGAATGAGTAACAATCTGCCCGATAAGGCAAAACTAAAGCTAATCTCGGCTTACTAAAGTGGAATAACAGCGCTAAGAGAAAATACCATGATACATTCGCCAATCTTTTAACGCTTTTCAGATAAATTTTGGCCATTTTTTTGTCGTGAAATTACGCCTAAAAAGAACTCTTACTGGTTGTGCGTTTTTTATCCAACCTCTAACTGCTAAAATAGCTCACTAAACAGATAAATAAGATTTAAGGGCGTACAATTAATGGGAATTCTTGATTCACTTTTTGGCAATGGCGTGACTGAAGAGTTAATGGCAGAGATCACCTCTCAACTCGATAACTGTATCGAACCAACTTCCAAGCAAAGTCTCAAACAATTAAAGGCAGCCACCGAACTGCAACTCAAGAAAGGCAAGCTGGCTATTGATGTGGCTATGCCCTACCCCTGCAAAAGTCTCTGGCCTGCACTTGAACAAAGCATTCAACATGAATTAACCCAAATCGAGTCGATTCATGAAGTTAAGGTTAACTTCAAAACCAGTGTGGTGAGTCATGATGCGCAGCGCAATATCAACCCGATGAAAGGCATTAAAAACATAATTGCCGTCGCATCCGGGAAAGGCGGCGTCGGTAAATCCACAACCTCGGTAAACCTAGCTCTGGCTTTACAACAAGAAGGAGCTCGTGTCGGCTTGCTTGATGCGGACATCTATGGCCCCAGCATCCCAACCATGCTCAACATTAAGCAAAAGCCGGAGAGCAAAGATGGTAAAAGCATGCAACCGCTCGATGCTTATGGCCTGCAAGTCATGTCAATTGGCGCCCTAATCGAAGAAGACTCACCCATGATTTGGCGCGGCCCGATTGTCACGCAAACACTCAATCAACTGCTCAATGAGACTAACTGGGATAATCTGGATTTCTTAATTATTGATCTCCCCCCAGGCACGGGAGACGTACAACTCACCCTCTCTCAGCAAATTCCTGTGACCGGCTCGGTAATTGTCACCACCCCTCAACAAGTCTCATTAATTGATGCAAAAAAAGGCTTGAAGATGTTTGAAAAAGTCGAAATCCCAGTTCTAGGTATCATTGAAAACATGAGTACTCATATCTGCAGTCAGTGCGGCCATGAGGAAGCCATCTTTGGTGCGCACGGTGGAGAAAACATGGCCAAAGAGTACGACGTCACCTTTCTTGGTGCCATGCCTTTAGATAAAAGAATTCGAGAGGAAGCCGATGCGGGTAAACCAACCGTAACCGCAGACCCTAGCAGTGAGATATCACAAAAGTATCGCAAAATCGCCCACGAAATTAGTGCTCAGATTGGCATTAAGAAACGCAATTACGCCAATCTTTTCCCAAAGATTGAAATTCAAAACACCTAACCTTTTTAACCCCGATCTTCTTACAGAAGCAAGACATTGATTTTGTGAAACATTTCTCTAAAAATCAGTGTCTTTTATTAAACGCGGTTGAAACTCATTATCATTGCCACCATGGTTAAAGTTTTTTTAATGCCATTTAATAAACAAAACCACGC
>CAZJPO010000037.1:0-13812 GCA_964547865.1 uncultured Thiosulfatimonas sp. | reverse complement strand
ACGTGTCTTAGCTGATTTTAGTGAAGATAAAATTTTCATTAGATATATCCATTCTATAAGTGCCGAATATTAAAAACCAATTCGACTTAAGTTCAAATTTGAAGTCGCGGATTATATACGCAGCAGACAGCAATGTCTAGAACAAGAAGTTAAAAATACACCTAAATTTGCAATATTTAGTATAAAAATTGAATCCTTCTCTTAAAAAACACTCTATCTAGTATAATTTAGCCTCATTCACTTGCGGCTATTTAACCCCAAATTCATCGCTATTTTTAAATATAAATTTCTTATTCATGACAAATCAGATCTTAACTATTGACTCTATTCTTGGCGCAGGGGGAACCCTGTCAACGCTGATTGATAACTATGGTGTTCGTGAGTCGCAAGTTGATATGGCCAATCAGGTGGCTGATATTATCGAAAAGCAAGAAACCTTGCTGGCCGAGGCGGGAACGGGGACGGGTAAAACCTTTGCTTACCTGGTTCCAGCATTGTTGTCGGGTAAAAAGGTCATCGTCTCCACCGCCACTAAAACTTTACAAGAGCAATTGGTCAAGAAAGATTTACCCATTCTGTTTAAAGCGTGTGGCATTAAAGGTAAGCCAAGAATTTTAAAAGGCCGTGAAAACTATGTGTGTCCGCAACGTTTGGAGGTTACCGAAACGGTCGAACAACACTCTAGAGAAGATTGGAAAAAGCTAGCAGCGATTCGTGAGTGGGTAGAAAACAAGACGATTCTAGGAGACCGTTCTGAGCTTGAAAGTGTGCCAGAGGAAGACCCTGTCTGGCGAAAGGTTACCTCGCGCATGGAGTTCTGTCAGGCCGCTGAATGCAGTGTGGATTCCGAGTGCTTTTATCCCAAAGTTAAACAAAAAGCGATTGAAGCTCAAGTGCTCGTGGTCAATCACCACCTATTCTGTGCAGATCTGTCTTTGAGAGAGCAGGGGTTTGGTGAGTTATTACCGGAGTCAGATGTCTATATCTTTGATGAGGCACATAAGCTACCTGATATTGCAGCACAGTTTCTTGGGTTTAGTATCACCAGAGGTCAACTCGATGAATTAGTCCGCGATATTAAACAAGCCCAAAAAATCGAATCCCCAGAGTCACAAAAAATTACTGACTTGGCGATACAGTTAGACGATCAGATAAAAAAACTAAATGAATCTTTGGGGAAATGGGAAAAACGTTGGACTTGGCAAGACTTAAATCATGAACCCGCTTTTCAAAAGATTGCTAAACAGTTGTTAGATCAATTGGCGTTGATGGTGGATCATATTAAACAGGTTGCCGAACGAGGAAAGTTATTGACTGCTGTTTATAAGCGCACGCAGGACTTTCTAGCTCAACTTAAAGATTGGTTAAACAGCTCTTCTGAGAACAAAATTCGTTGGGTTGAATCTTCTCAAGCGCGTTTTAAGTTTAATCTAACGCCTCTCAGCGTTGCCGATACTTTTAGGAGACAAAAGGAAGATATAGGTGGCGCCTGGCTATTTACCTCCGCGACCTTAAGTGTGAATGGAAACTTTGATTATTTTGCTAAGCGGCTCGGCTTAGATATGGCGAAAAACGTCAATTGGCCAAGTCCGTTTGACTATCCTGTTCAAGGCGTAGTTTATCACCCTGTGGGCTTACCTCAACCCAGAGATCCAAACTACACTAAAATCTGTTTGCGGGCAGCCTGGCCGCTTCTAAATCAAGCTGAGGGCTGTGCTTTTTTGTTGTTTACCAGCCATAGAGCTTTGCAAGATGCTCGAGCCATATTAGAAGAGCACTGGGATGGCGTCCTATTAGTTCAAGGTGAATTGCCCAAACACACACTATTGCAACGCTTCAAACTAGAATCACGAGCGATCCTGCTGGGCACCAGTAGTTTCTGGGAGGGGGTCGATGTTAAAGGCGAATCCCTTAAGTTAGTGGTGATTGATCGCATCCCTTTTGCCCCACCAGATGACCCAATCGTTCAGGCTCGTGAGGCACATTTAAAAGAAAAAGGCTTAAATGGATTCGTGCATTTTCAACTGCCAGAAGCTGTCATGGCAATAAAGCAGGGCGCTGGCCGCTTAATTCGTGATGTCGATGACTACGGCGTATTGATGTTGTGTGATCCGCGCCTATCCTCAAAAGGCTATGGCACCACTATCCGCAATGCGCTACCGAATTTTCCATGGGTATATGATGCAGAGGCGGCAATAGGTAAATTAGCTCGCGATGAATAGGGCGAATCAAAGTGGGTTTATTACCAGGCCAAAGTCCCAGCGGTTCGATGTGTTAAGATGCTCAAAATGAATAAAGGAACAAGTACTATGGTGTTGAATCACCAATCGGAACAAACTGTTCTCGCAATAGAAACGGCAACTAAAGCGTGTTCGGCGGCATTGATTTATAAAGGGGTTGAGTTCTCTCGACACGAGTTGCTGCCCCAAAAACATGCTCATCGTATATTGCCAATGATTGAAGAGTTGTTGAGTGAAGCAGATGTTTCATTAAAAGATGTCGATATACTGGCCTATGGTGAGGGCCCCGGTGCTTTTACAGGGATTCGTGTTGCTACAGGTGTGATTCAAGGGCTCGCTTTAGGCAGTGAGCAGCCTGTTGTGCCGGTTTCAACTTTACAAGCCCTTGCAGAAGAAGGCTGTCGTTTAAAGGTTTCTGTATCGGTTGATTGGTGTGCGATTTTGGATGCCAGAATGTCAGAAGTCTACCTGCTGACTGGCCGCTATGATGCCCAGACTCAAAAAATCTCTTTTGGCGAAGTTGAGATGGTCTCTCCTGAAAAGGCTGAAGAAACCATTTTAAACCTTAAACAAAAGACACAAGATACCTTGGTTGGCTTTGGAGATATTGAGGAGGAATATCCGCAATTGACGAGTCTATTTATGCGTTGGCACCCCTTGTTACCCAGTGCCATCTCCGTCGCTCGTTTGGCGTTACAGGCTTCTGAAAAAGGGATGAGGATAGAAGATAGCATTCCCTCTCCGGTCTATCTAAGAAACCATGTCGCCGATACCATCGAGCAGCGAAAACAAAAATTAAACCCTGCTTGAAGTAATTTTTCTATACTTAAAGTTAGTACAAGAAAGAATGGTTAATGATAAGCAAAAACTGAATATTGTGCATTTTACAAAGATGCTTTTGGCGTAACTGGCGTGTTTAATGAAAGTGCCAAAGTAATAGCGAGGGATTAGTGATGTCTATTAATGACTTGGGTTATCAGAAAATATTGGTGGCAACTGACTTTTCAAATTATTCTGAATGTGTAATTAAAAAAGCCGTGAGTATTGCGCAGCAAAGTCAGGCAAAACTTGATTTGATTCACGTTGTGGAAATTCCTGTTTATCCAGTATTGGAAGATGTCGCTGTAATGGGAATACCGGGTTTATGGGATGAAAAGGTTGCTGAACAACTACAGTCAGCTTCAAGGGTGAAGCTGGAAAAGTTAGCCCAGCAATACTCAATTTCTGATTTTCACTTAATTATGGGTATGCCCAGTAGTGATATTGTCAATTACGCCAAGCAGTTAAAAGCGGATCTGATTTTAATTGGTACGCACGGTTCTTCAGGTTTAAAAAGATTAATTGGTTCGACAGCAAACTCGATTATTAATGATGCAGAGTGTGATGTTTTAACGGTCAGGATCCAAGATAAAGAATGTTAAAAAAATATGCTAATGGTCTGATAACACTGGTGTTATTGACCTTTTCAATCTCAGTTTATGCCAGCTCGTTTAAGGTTGGTGAGACGGTTTTTGTTGCCTATCCTCAAGGTAATATTAAGGACGATGCATTTATTGTTGGAAAGGTAACTCGAGTACTGCCAAATGGTGACTACCAACTGTCGGTCATTGATTATGTTGAAGGGCATGATTATGGGGTTTCCTGTGTGCCAATGACAAAATATGATCAAAATGACCCTCGCTATCAGTCCGGTAATGTGACAACAGATGGGGTTTGGGAGCTTTGGAATGATACCACTAAGCTAGATACTGAACAGCTAGACTACGTAGTTGCCAAAAAAGATGTGATGAAGCTGGGTTATGGCAAAACCTACTTTATAGAGCGAAATAATCTTTATATTGTTTTTGGTCGCTGGGTTTCAGGGGCACCAATGTTAAATGTTGACCGCATCAATATGGCAATCAAAACAGCAAAACTCAACCGACTTGAAGCCATGGAACCCGCCTTTAACCTTGCCAAACTGCAGCGTAAAGCACTGTATGCTGAGACGGGTAGACCTTTATATGCGTTTGAAACGATTGAACCAATGCTCAAGGTCATGCAGGCTGTTGATCAGCTGTTTACAGAAGATCCAACCTTAAAAAAACTATGGTTTGAGCGCCCACGAAATTGGCAGGTCTTAAATGAAGATACCCGTCAGTATTTTTTGGTCCAAGCAGTAGATAAGCTGGTTGAAGACGCTTGGAACCAAATTTATGAAGATGGCGTTGAACGGGCTGACCCGAAAAGTTATCAGCGACTACAAGCTTATATCAAAAAGTATAAACGCTAAAGTATCGGGCTCAAGGATCTAAACGAAACCGTCAGAACTTCCTTTACTTTGGGTGTTTGTAGTATTTGTTGTTGAGGTAGTCAGCAAGCTCTTCAACCTCATCTTCAAACATCCCACTGTTTAAGTTGTCATTACAAAACTGTACGGTTTTTACCAATTTAGGCCATGTAGGTGTTTTTTGGGGGCTGTAAGGTTTTTCGGCATGGCACTTCATGCAGTTAGCATCGTTATGTAAGGTTTCTCCTGGATGAACTTCTGCTTGCGCAGCGTTGAAGGGGAGAGAAAAAATGAGTCCGCAAAATAGCGTGCGTGACAAAAGCATAGCCTGACGGCTCTTTTGATAAGACTTGTTCATGATTCGACCTTTTTGAGAATGTAGTTTTTTATTTTTCTGTTACGTTTTTTATTTTAGTAAAACCACCTTCATAAGCAACTTAAAAAATAATAATGCTTAATTAAGTTAAATTGATAAAAGCAAACTCTTATAGAGTTTATGTCTAAAACTATAAAGTAGATAAATATGAGTGAAATCACCTTCATTAAAGGCAAGGATGCCAGTCTAGAGGAATCCATTTCTAAAATGCAATCTAAGCTAGAAAAGCTTGGGTTTGATATTGTTCATGCCTCATGGTTCCACCCTGCAGAGCATATCTTTTCACTTCATATCCATGACAGTCACTGCCCTGGTTTATTTACCAATGGAAAAGGAACTAGCCGAAAATCAACTCTGGCCAGCGCATTAGGAGAGTATCTCGAGCGTCTCTCCACCAACTATTTCTTTTCTGATTACTGGTTGGCGCCGGCAACGGCAGAAAATAAGTGGTTATATTTTCCCGATGAAAAGCAGTTTGATGCTTCCAGTATAGAGACGTGCTTAACGCCAGAGTTATGGGAGCTTTATCAAAGTGAGGGCAGCTTAGAGTTTGACGATTTTCTTAGTTTCAATGATTGTGTCGATCAAGTTACGGCTATTCCTTTACAGAGACAGTCTGATCAAGAGCCGGTTTATTTCCCGATGAATCTGTTGAGTAACCTTTATGCTAGCAATGGATTGTCTGCTGGAAACACGCACCTAGAAGCTCAGGTTCAAGGCTTGTCAGAAATCTTTGAACGCTGGGTCAAAAACAAAATTCTACGTGAGAATTTATGCTTACCTGAAGTGCCTAAAGAAGTTGTTGAAAGATTTCCGGTGGTTGTTGAGGCGATGGAGTCTTTAAATGAAATGGGGATTGAACTCTCTATAAGAGATGCCTCTTTAGGGGGGAATTTTCCAGTAATCAATGTCACGCTGTTCGAACAAAAAACTGGAACTTGTTTTGCCTCTTTTGGCGCTCATCCTATTTTTGAAGTCGCCTTAGAGCGAACCCTAACAGAATCATTGCAAGGTCGTAAATTGAATGATCTGGATGGGTTTCAAATGCCTGTTTTTGATGAGCAGGTGGTTGCGGAAAATGAAAATATAGAAAACCACTTTATTGATTCAAGTGGGCTCATTCATGCAAAGTTTATTAGCAATCAAGCGGATTATGAATTTGTGAACTGGGACTTTTCTGGCACCACAGAAGAGCAATGGCAAAAATTGGTGGCATTGGTAACGGAACAAGGTGCCGATGTTTATGTTGCTAACTATAGGCACTGCGGTTTTGAGGCTTGTCGAATCATCGTGCCGGGGATGTCAGAAATCTACCCATTCGATGAACTGGCCCATAGTAACCAGAATGACGGTCGATATTTACGACAAGCTTTGTTCGATTTGCCCGACAACCAAGATCACATGGGGTTGGTAGAGTTGATTGAGCAATTAGGCCTGAGTAGTCACCAAGGGGTGGCTTCTTTAATTGGGTTGATGCCAGATTCAGGTAGTTTTTGGAGTAAGCTTAAAGTTTGTGAACTGCGATTTTGGGCATTGCTGGCCGCGCAAGAGCACGATGAGGCGTTAGAAGCTCTTTATGAGGTTCAGTATTACGTGTCATCTACTGATGAGTTATTCTTGACTTACAATGCTTTGAAATACGGTTTGGAGATGCGGTTATCGAACCAAGTTGATCATCAGAGTCATGCTTTATTATTTGGTTCAGATTTGTCTGGTTTAGCTTGGCAAGCCATTCAAGGTGAGTTGGTGTATCACAATCAGCCGATTGGCCAAGAGATCTTTTCAAGTAGTCAGCAGCACGAAGCGCTGTTAAGCGTTTATCGCAACTTGCACCAAGCTAAAGAAGGGCGCTTGACACTTATTTAGCCTGGCTTCGTTTTAGAATTAAAAGTCGTAAGTTAATGTAACCAACGTTTGAGTGTCGGTTTTTTTGGTGTTCTCGGCAGGGGTGTCGTTATGGCGATACTTATAAGACACCTTGAGGTTGGCTTTTTCCGCTACTTTTACCTTAAAGGCCGTATTCGCTTCCGTTTTGGTTTGCTCAGAGCCCTTTGAAACCATTAGATCCTGTATAAATTCGACAAACTCATTGATCTGTTGGTTATAGCTTAGCTTACCAATCGTCACTGTTTGAGATTCTGTTTCTGTACCTGATGAAACGTAGTCGGTATTTTGGTGACCGAGTCCAATTTCACCTGTTAATTTAGAGGCTTCAGATTGATAGAGTGTTTTACCTAGCCCTAGTGACGTTGTAGTCTCTAAGTTGATGTCCTCAAATTCATTTTTCTCAAACTTTAGGCCTGCAAAACTATAGAAGCTCTTGTCTTTCGATAGAAAGTAATCAGCTTTTAAATCGATTAAATAGCGTTCTTCAGTCTCTTGTTTATTTTCAGTTTTAAAGCTGGTTTCAAAAGCGCCTGAGAACTTTAGTTTTTCTAATTCTTGCCCTAGCTTAAGCGAGGCGTATAAGCTACTGTTTTCAGTGTTCCCTGTACTGTTACTATAGCCAAGCTCTCCGCTACCCGTTGTTTGGGCGGCTACCTGTAAGGGGGTCGAAATCAGTGCCAAAGCAATCAGGCGTGATATTAGTGATTTGTGTTGTGGACTGGCTTGGATTTGTCTCATGGTTAACCTCGGACTTAGAGCACCGTAAATAAAATCAATATTAATTGGTAGATGGATTAAGTAGTTGTAAGTACAGTAAAAATCAAAATCCAGATATTCTATAGCAAATGCTAGAGACTGCAAAGAAACATAGGGAGTCCGAAGCAGAGTACCAATTTAAGGGTTGCCTAAATGTGGGGAACCGTTGCAAAAACTAACCTAAAACAACGCATTTTGTTAGAATATGCACAATTAAAAGACTTAAATCTACGTTAAGGCGGATAAAAATAACATGAAACTAGATTTTTTAGATTTTGAACAGCCAATTGCAGAACTAGAAGCTAAAATTGATGAGTTACGTCACCTAGATGGTGGTGAGTCAGACATGAACCTGCTTCAAGAAATATCAGCGCTTGAAGAAAAGAGTAAGAATTTAACGGAATCTATCTTCAGTCGTTTGACAGATGTTGAAATTTCGAAAGTCTCAAGACACCCTCAAAGGCCTTACGCACTAGATTACATTCAGTCTATTTTCACTGATTTTAAAGAGCTTCATGGTGATCGAGCATATGCTGATGACTATGCTATCGTTGCTGGATTAGCGCGACTTGATGGCGAACCAGTGATGGTGATCAGCCAAGAAAAAGGTCGAGATACCAAAGAAAAAATAAAGCGCAATTTTGGAATGCCAAGACCAGAAGGGTACCGAAAAGCGCTGCGTTTAATGAAAATGGCTGAGCGTTTTGGCTTGCCCATCGTGACCTTTATTGATACACCGGGTGCATACCCTGGAATCGATGCGGAAGAACGTGGTCAAAGTGAAGCGATTGCACGCAACCTAATTGAAATGGCCGAGCTGAAAGTGCCGATTATCTGTACTGTGATTGGAGAAGGTGGATCGGGTGGCGCTCTCGCAATAGGGGTTGGTGATGCAACTATGATGTTGCAGTACAGCACTTACTCAGTCATTTCACCTGAGGGGTGTGCCTCTATCCTGTGGAAAGATGCTGCCAGTGCGCCAGAAGCAGCAACCGCTTTGGGAATTACGGCACCTCGACTTCATGAGTTGGGCTTAATCGATGAGATTATTCCTGAACCATTAGGTGGGGCACATCGCAACCCTGATGTTGCTGTAAACAGTGTTAAAGCCGCGTTAATCGGTAAGTTGGCTGAATTCAAAGATAGACCAATTGACGAGTTACTCACAAGTCGTTATGATCGATATATGGGTTACGGTAACTTTGAATCGGCTTAAAAACCTCTCTAACACTCTATTACACACTTCTTGATTAGGGAGTGTGTGATGGCATCAAAACCATTGAATTCCTCGAGCTTTGTCTCTCAAAGTATACTCAGTTTTCTAAATACTCTAACTTCAGATCAGACTATTTATGTTGGTTACAGTGGTGGCCTAGACTCCAGCGTTGTTTTACATGCGTTACATCGTGCAATTAATCAGGGTGGGTTTGCGAATCAGTTAGTGGCTATTCATGTCAATCATGGTTTACAAGCTGAAGCCGACGGGTGGTCGAAACACTGCTCAGCCTATTGCCAGCTGTTAGCTATTGACTTTATGCCTCTAAAGGTTGAAGTAAAGCCAGCTCAACGTCAGGGGCTTGAAGCAGAAGCTAGAGCGCAACGTTATCAAGCCTTTGCCAAGGCCATTCAATCAAACAATAAAGAGAAGCTAGAGCAGAAACAATCCCCTGCTATTTTGGTCACTGCTCACCACCAAAGAGATCAAGCTGAAACACTGTTGTTGAATCTGTTTAGAGGGGCTGGCATTCAAGGGTTGGCAGCAATGCCATATAGCAAGGTCTTGAACGAAGCGGCCGCTCTCGACGTTGCGGTTAGGCATTGTCGGCCTTTATTAGAGGTGCCATATCAAGCACTACTCCATTACGCCAAGCAGTATCAAGTCGACTATATTGAGGATCCAAGTAATCAGGATTCTGAATTTAAACGCAACTTAGTTAGAAATGAGGTCTTGCCCAGCTTAGGTGTTCATTGGAATGGTCTAGAGCAAAAACTTGCCGATTCTGCTGGCTATATGCAGGAATCTTTAGAGTTATTGGATGAATTGGCTAAGTTACATTTATCAGAAACCGAGTATAGTTTTGACTACATCAGTGTTCCAGAGTGCTCCATTGTCCAAAAAAAGAATTTAATTCGTTTCTGGTTTAAGCGATTCTGGCCAAATGTCACTTTAAGCGCGACACATTTCAATTGGGTTTTAGATGCGCTTGAAAATTATGAAAACAGTCAGAATAAATCCTTTAGTAAGCAGCTGAAGATAGGTGAGCTTAGAGTTTACAAGCGTCGATTGTATTATCTGGTTGGCTCAATAAACCCTTTCCAGTTTTCATTTTCAAACCTAGAAGCACTGGTAAGTTTTATAAATCAGAGTCCAAGTGTTTTTTCAGTCGGTGCAAGAAGTAAAGAGGAGTCTTTTGTGTTTAAAATCAACAAGAAAGAGTCTGGTTTAAATATTGTACTGAGATCAATCCAACCTTCGGATTCGGTAAATAAAAAACAATTAAAAGCGTTCTTTCAAAAGGCAGGCATTCCATTTTGGTTGCGAGCGTTTTGGCCAGTATTAGAGTTTGGTGAGCGGGAACAAGTCGTCATTTTAGGGTGTCCAAAATGTAGCGGCGCTCTTCAGACTGATGAAACATTCGTAGAGGTTGCTCTAAATTATTCTCAGCTCAGGCAGCTTCAATCATAAATATTTTCTGCAGTTTGCTGAGCTATTCCTGTCAGTTGTGTAGTTGTATAAAACCATAATTATAGTGATTAAATCATTGCTCGAATCGGTGCTATCAGCTATAATTCACATCCATTCTTATTACCTTCATTCCATGTTTTTCTAAACATCTAAAAAGTGTGAATTGATGACAAATTTTATTTTTGTGACCGGTGGTGTTGTATCGTCCTTAGGAAAGGGTATTGCCGCTGCTTCTCTGGGTGCTTTACTTGAGGCAAGAGGCCTTAAAGTCAGCATGTTAAAAATGGATCCATATATCAATGTCGATCCTGGAACCATGAGTCCTCTGCAACATGGCGAGGTTTTTGTGACCGATGATGGCGCAGAAACAGATCTTGATCTGGGACATTATGAACGTTTTGTCCAAAGACACTTCACTAAACGCAACAGTTTTTCGACTGGGCAGGTTTATGAAACAGTCATCCGCAATGAGCGCCGCGGAGATTATCTAGGCGGGACGGTTCAAGTTATTCCACATGTGACTGACGAAATTAAAAACCGTATTAAAAGTGCTGCCGCCGGTGCTGATGTGGCGTTAATTGAAGTGGGTGGAACCGTAGGTGATATCGAGTCACTACCATTTTTGGAAGCGATTCGCCAGTTAAGCCTAGAAGTGGGGCGTGACCGTTCGCTGTTTATGCATCTGACCTTGTTGCCTTATATTTCTGTGGCAGGTGAAGTTAAAACTAAGCCAACTCAACACTCGGTAAAAGAACTCCGCTCTATCGGTATTCAACCTGATATTCTGGTTTGCCGTTCAGAGATGCCTCTAGAAACCAGTGAAAAACGCAAAATTGCTCTATTTACGAATGTTGAAGAGAGAGCGGTTGTTAGCTCTCTCGATGCGCGCACGATTTATGAAGTTCCCAGAATGCTGCATGAACAAGGACTGGATGACTTAGTACTGAACCGTTTATCGATTGAGGCGAAACCAGTTGATCTATCTGATTGGGATGACGTCGTGAATGCCCAGCTCAATCCTTCTCAAACTGTCGAAATTGCCATGGTCGGTAAATACGTTGATTTGACTGAAGCCTATAAGTCGTTAATCGAAGCATTGATTCATGCCGGTATTCACACTAATACGCGTGTCAATATTGACTATATTGATTCGGAAAACCTTGAAACCGATGGTCTGGATATTCTGAAGACTAAAGACGCAATTCTGGTTCCTGGCGGGTTTGGTGAGCGTGGTGTGGAAGGTAAGATTCTAGCGATTCAATATGCCCGTGAAAACAAAGTGCCCTATCTGGGTATCTGTCTAGGGATGCAAATGGCGGTGGTCGAGTATGCTCGCCATGTTGCGGGTATTGATGCGGCTCACAGTAGTGAACTTAACCCTAAAACGCCAAATCCAGTTGTTGCTCTGATTACAGAGTGGACCGACGAAGAGGGCAATGTGGTTGAACGCGATGAGAATGCCGATCTAGGTGGAACCATGCGTTTAGGTGCTCAAAATTGTGCGCTTAAATCTGGTACTAAAATGCGCGACATCTATGGTGAAGACGTGATTAGTGAACGTCACCGTCATCGTTATGAAGTTAACGATGGTTATGTTGCTAAACTTGAAGAAGCAGGTTTGGTCATTTCAGGTAAATCTGAAGACGGTACTTTAGTTGAAACAGTCGAGGTCGCAGACCATCCTTGGTTTGTGGCTTGTCAGTTCCACCCAGAGTTTACTTCTACCCCTCGTAATGGACACCCATTATTCACCGCTTTCGTTGAGGCGGCTAATAAATACAAACAAGGTGATAAATAATGCAACTTTGCGGATTTGATGTTGGAATTGATAACCCTTTCTTTCTGATTGCTGGCCCTTGTGTCATTGAATCAGAAGCACTGGCGCTGGAAACTGCTGCGCAGTTAAAAGAGATGACTGAAGAGCTGGGTATTCCCTTTATCTACAAATCTTCTTACGACAAAGCGAATCGTTCCTCGACAAAGAGCTTCAGAGGTTTGGGGGTTGAAGAGGGCTTGAGAATCCTGCAAAGAGTTAAAGATGAAGTGGGTGTACCAGTACTAACCGATGTACACGAAGATACGCCACTTGATGAAGTGGCTTCTGTGGTTGATGTGATGCAAACCCCAGCATTTTTAGTGCGTCAAACCAACTTTATCCAAAATGTTTGTAAGCAGGGCTTACCAGTTAATATCAAGAAGGGACAATTCCAAGCACCTTGGGATATGGATCAAGTCGTTGCCAAAGCGCGTGAAGTTGGCAATGAAAATATTATGGTTTGTGACCGTGGTACATCATTCGGTTACAACACGCTCGTATCGGATATGCGTGGATTATCATCCATGCGTTCAACAGGATGTCCAGTTGTGTTTGATGCAACACACTCGGTTCAACAACCTGGCGGACAGGGCACCACCTCTGGCGGTCAACGCGAAATGGTTCCGGTACTAGCTCGTGCAGCCATGGCTGCAGGGATTTCAGGTTTGTTTATGGAAACACACCCTGATCCACAAAATGCATTAAGTGATGGTCCGAATATGTGGCCAATTGGAAACCTAAAACCTTTATTGGAAACGCTTAAATCCATTGACGATGTGGTCAAAGCACAAGGTTTTATTGAAAACAAGTAATCGTCTAACTTGTTGATTGTCATATGGCAGTCACAAATAGAAGTTAGAATACGTTCGAAATTTAAAGAAAGAAGTAGGAAAGAAGAAAATGTCATTGATTAAAGATATTAAAGCACGTCAAGTTATAGATTCTCGTGGTAACCCAACGGTTGAAGCAGATGTCATTCTAGAAGATGGTTCAAAAGGGCGTGGTATTTCTCCGTCTGGTGCCTCAACAGGTTCTCGTGAAGCAATTGAATTACGTGACGGCGATAAGTCTAAGTTCGGTGGCAAAGGTGTTCTAACTGCGGTTAACAACATCAACTCTGAAATCAAAGCTGCGCTAGTGGGTATGGACGCGACTGATCAGGTTGCTATCGATAACAAAATGATCGACCTAGATGGTACTGACAACAAGGGTCGTCTAGGGGCTAACGCAATCCTAGCAGTTTCAATCGCAACAGCTCAAGCTGCGGCACAGTCTAAAGGTGTTGCGCTGTATGAATACCTAAAAACTGATGATTTCAAAATGCCTGTACCAATGATGAACATCATCAACGGTGGTGAGCACGCGGATAACTCTGTTGATTTCCAAGAGTTCATGATTATGCCTGTAGGTGCGCCAACTATGTCTGAAGCACTTCGTTACGGTGCAGAAGTATTCCACGCACTTAAGAAAGTATTGGGTGACAAAGGGTACAACACTGCAGTAGGTGATGAAGGTGGTTTTGCACCAGACCTTAAATCTAACGAAGAAGCGCTACAAGTTATTTTAGAAGCAATCGAAGCCGCTGGCTACAAAGCGGGGGAAGACATTATGATCGCTATGGATGCGGCTTCTTCTGAGCTGTACAACGATGGTGTTTATACGCTGGCTTCTGAAGGCCGTGAGTTAACCTCTGAAGGCATGGTTGATCTACTTTCTGAATGGGTAACTAACTACCCAATCATCCCTATTGAAGATGGTCTGGACGAGTCTGACTGGGATGGT
>CAZJPO010000036.1:0-13832 GCA_964547865.1 uncultured Thiosulfatimonas sp. | reverse complement strand
TCCCTGCATTTGCTCCTGGTGATACAGTTGTAGTACAGGTTAAGGTTAAAGAAGGTAAGAACGAGCGTCTTCAGGCATATGAAGGTGTTGTGATTGCTAAGAAAAACCGTGGCATCAATTCTAACTTCATCGTGCGTAAGATCTCACACGGTGTTGGTGTTGAGCGTACTTTCCAGACTTTCAGCCCGTTAGTAGACAGCATCGAAGTTAAACGTCGTGGTGACGTTCGTCGTGCTAAGCTTTACTATCTGCGCAACCTATCTGGTAAAGCGGCTCGTATTAAAGAGAAGGTATAATCGAACGGTACCTAGTACCCAGAGATTTAAATCTTATCTTGAAAAAACGCCTCGTAACTTTTGGGTTACGGGGCGTTTTTATTTATATCAATAAATGTGATAGAGAAGCTTGCTTCATTTGGTCTAAGTGATTATTTATATTTTTTTAGCCAGTTAGTTACGGCCTCTACTAACTCATCTTCATACCCTTCAAACTTGTGATTTGCACCGCTTATCTCTATTTGAGTATAGCTTTCAGAAACTAGGCTGCTGCGTTCTGAAGCTGCATTATAGTCTTTGCCATTTTTGCCGCCCCAAATATCCAGAATTGGCATGTCAACAGATTCGAGGTTTTGGGCGCATGACAGGGGGTAGCCTCCATTGTTTCTACAACCCGCTACAACCAGTCCTGTTAGCCCGTGATTACCGTGTTGTGATACATAGGAGCTGGCCATTCTGCTTCCCATGCTGTGACCGATAATAAAGACTTTAGTGACCCCCTTTTCTTTTTTCAGAAAGCGGATCGATTGCTTAAATTGCTCATAGGCAGCTGGAAACCCTTCGGCATACTCTTTCCAATGGCGATAGCCTTTTGGCATCTGCAGTGAAAGCGTGTGAAAGCCTAGCTCATCATTAATGCCCTTTCTCAGTGGTTCGACAACTAGCCAAGTAGGGTGTTTTCCTTTACCGTGCGCTAAAATTACACCATATTGGCTGCTGCCACCATCAATATAAACTGAATTTTCTGGCGCACCGCTAACGCTATTGGTCGAAAATAAAAAAATTGCTAAGAAAACGACCCTGTTTATAGGGTACATTTTGTACCTCGCTAGTTGGTGATTATAATAATTACTTACTTTTTGTGATTATGAGGGAAGTAATGAGGCCAAATCAAATCTATAAGGTATCGCTAATAATCATCATTAAGAGGCGGTTGGTTTATTGAAATTGATTATGACTGTTACAGGTTTATAACAAGGTTGTAAATAACAATGAGTTAAGGAGAGGAAGAATAAAAAAGGCAGCGTGTCGCATTTCTGCTAAACACGCCAAAAGTTTAGTAAAGCAATCGTTAAAGTACAAGGCCTCAGTGTTGAGACCTTACTGTTTATTTATTTGACGTTTTGATTAACTTTTTCCGCCAGCAAAACGAAGGTAGTTATCCATAATATGAAGTTGTTGACCCGGACTACCATCAAAACCAAGCATTTTGGCTTTATCTAGGATTTTGCCGAATAGAACTTCTTCTTCATGTTGCTCTGCAATAAACCATTCGATGAAGTTAAAAGTTGTGTAGTCTTCAGTTTTTGTGGCAACCTGAGCAATATTTTTAATCATTGCGGTGACTTTTAACTCATGTTGGTAGGCAGCGTTAATAACGTCCATTAGAGTATTAAACTCAGAAGGGGGTTGTGGAATAGCTTCAATTTGAATGTCTTGGCCGCATTCTGCCATGTAATCAAAGATTTTATCCATGTGCTCTCTTTCTTCCAAACTATGCTCACGGAAAAATTTCGCACTTCCTTCAAGTCCGTTTTTCTCACACCAAGCACTCAGCTGAAGATATACATTAGATGCAAAGTACTCAGCGTTGACTTGGTCGTTTAAGAGTTTTGAAATTTCTGGAGATAACATTTTTTTATTCCTTTTGATGAATTCAGTTCAACTTACACTTTCTAATATAATCGATTAATTTGTTTTACGCAACAAAAAAGTTATATAAGTTATTGATTTACAAGGGAAATGAAAATCGTATTGTTAATTATTATTATTTGTTTTTGATTCAATCCTCTTTTACGAAAAGATTAAAAAAACTTATATAAAAAGTAGGGTTATAGGTGAATATGAAAAAAATTACTAAAATTCAATAAAAAAGCTTGAAAACGCTAATCATTATCATTAAGATTAACCTAGGTAGAGATGAAAATAATTCTCATTCATTCGTTTTTGCTACGAATAACTGTTATTAAGCAATGAGTTTCCTCCTTGATAAACTTGTTGCTAGGTTGGCATCATGCAAGCTCTGACCAAGCTTAAAGAAGCCTGAATGGTAGTTGATGAATTGTCTTCTTATTAGAATTATCGAATATGCTGAGCTCCTCAAGTTTAGTTTTTTTACCTATTTAGATACACCCTCCTAAAAGTGTTCGACCCTTGCCAGGCTTTACGCCTGGCTTCTTTTTTTATAGCCTTTTGTTTTTATCAAACGATTGTGACTGTTAGAATGAAATCGTTTTATCCGTGTATGCCACTATATTGTTAACCCTTAAATCGCAAACACCATGTCAAAAAGAGATGCCAGTCAAAATCGAATAGAGATTCAGTTAGATCCCAAAATGGACGAGTTTCTCAGTTATTTATTGCTGTCTGAAGGGTTGAGTAATAACACGATTTCAGCCTATAAACGAGATTTAAAGCTTTTTCAAAATTGGGTTTTGAACCATAAAAAAAAGCAGGCCTCTAGTGTCGTTCAGGACGATATCGAAGATTTTATGTACTTTCTTCAATCAGAGGGTAGAAAAGAAAAAAGCAATGCACGTTTGCTATCAACTTTAAAGAGGTTCTATCAATGGGCGACATCAAATGAATATTTTGAAGTAGACCCAACGGCTTTGGTAAAAGCCCCTAAGCTTCCGAAAAGTATTCCCAAAGTGATTACTGAATCACAAGTTGAAAAATTACTATACTCTCCTGACCAATACACCCCTTTGGGGATTCGAGACCGAGCGATACTAGAGCTTATGTATGCCAGCGGTTTAAGGGTGTCAGAACTAGTTGAATTGCCATTTGAGCAGCTAAACTTGTCTGCAGGTTTGGTACAGGTGACCGGTAAGGGAAACAAGGAGCGTATCGTGCCAATAGGGGAGGTTGCAATTGAATGGATCGAAAAATATATCAATGAATCACGTCCTTCACTGACAAAAAACAAATGGGTTGAAACGCTTTTTGTTTCGAGAATAGGCCGTCCGATGACACGGCAAACGCTTTGGCACCGAATTAAGAATTTGGCATTTGATGCAGGTATCCATATAAACTTATCGCCCCATACCTTAAGGCATGCGTTTGCGACGCATTTAATTAACCATGGTGCCGATTTAAGAACGGTTCAACTGCTCCTGGGGCACAGTGATTTATCCACCACTCAAATCTATACCCATGTTGCTAAAGAACGTTTACACCAGCTCCATCAACAGCACCATCCTAGGGGTTAGTAATCGCCTATTTTTTACCCAGCCTTAAGTCTTAACTGAAAGAAAAGATCTTCAGAAAAAGGCAGGTTTGTTTTTCTGATGAAGTCTAGCTTTAAATTGGATTGTTTAGGAAAGACGAACATCGATTTGGCTTTGTAATTCAGGGTTATTCAATGATTTTTTGAATGTAATTCGGGTAAGATAACTCAACATTTTATTTTAGGAAATAAACCATGCTTCAATCTGTAAACACACAATTTAAGTGGGTCAAGCTAGCTTCTATTTTATCGGTTGCTTTGATGTCTTCCATTTTTGTTCAAAGCGTTTCAGCAAATGGTGCTGAGCAAGTCAGAAAACAACTTAGCCAGATGATTGGTCCAGATGCTCAATCTGCCGAGATTACTAAAACTGAAATTGACGGTCTATATCAGGTTCAAATGGGGTTAACCGTGGTCTATATGTCTGCGAATGGTCAATTCCTAATGAATGGAAACCTAATCGATTTGAGTACTGAAACCAATTTAACGGCTCAGGCACAAGCAAAAGTTAGAAAAGCAGCTTTAGCGAAAGTTTCGGCGTCAAGCATGATTGTTTATCCAGCAGAAAATGAAAAACGAACCATTTCTGTCTTTACGGACATCGACTGCCCATATTGCAAAAGATTGCATAAAGAAATTCCTAAACTCAATAAGGCAGGGGTGACGGTAAGATATCTTGCTTTCCCTCGTGCAGGCATCCAGAAAAGAACAGGTGAATTAACGGAGTCTTATAAAACCATGGCGTCAGTTTGGTGTGCGAAGGATCCGGCTAAAACGATGGATGATGCGATGGTTGGTTTACCCCCAGAAGAAAAAATGTGTGACAACCCTATTAAGGATCACCTAATCAGCGCTCAAGAGTTAGAAATCAATGGAACGCCAAACATTATCTTTGATAATGGTAATATCGTGCCAGGTTTTGCACCTGCACATGAAATTCTTAAAGAGATGAAAAAGTCGTAATAATTGACAGCCCATTGTTTCTTTACCGAAATCAATAGTAAACCCGGCTTATAGCCGGGTTTTTTATAGCTTGTATTTAGTCGATTATTTATAAGTTATGCTTCATTAGTAACCACGTTTTTCCTTGAGCCCGTGAAGACCTATACTTTTCTTGAAGGGACTTTGGCAGAGTTTCGATAACACAACTCACATAACCTAAATCAGAATAGAAATTGTGGAGATGAGCATAGGGAAAAGCAAAAATCATCGTCGGTGGTGATGTGGTTTGCTTGATGTGGTGGTGAATATCATGTATGAGCTTGGAGCCTAAACCTTGGTGTCTATAGTCCTCTACAATATAAAGCCCCCGCAGCCATAAGACTGTTTCTGTCTGCTTAATTAAACGGGCTGAGCCAATAATTTGCTGTTGGTACTCTAAGATAAAGTTAAGGTCGCCCTTGGCCGCTTTTTGCTCATTGTGTGTCTTTAAGAAGTGGTTAAGGCGATAGAGGTTTTGTTCGAGAGCGGGTTTGCAGCTAAGGAATTCGGGGGTAATTTCGACCATCTCTATCTATGTTTCCAAGGTGTGGTCTTGTATTATAGGGCTATCCTAATCAAAGCGGAATATACTTCATGCCTAGAGAGGTCTGCCAAACCTGTCAAAGACCACTATCAGCTTGTATATGTGATGCCATTCAATCCATTGAAAATAAAATTGAAATTGGCATTTTACAACACCCCGCAGAGGCAAAGCACAGTAAAGGCACGGCGATTATCGCTTATCTGAGTTTAGAGAACGTCCAACTTTGGATTGCTGAGAGTCTAACGGAAGTACCAGACCTAGTTGATTGGATTCAACAGGAGCGCCCTGTTTACTTGTTATATCCAGAAACTGAGGATATGCCTGCGGCAACAAGCAGCTATACCGTAGATGAGTTGAGAGACCAGGGATTTGAACAGGGTCGGTTTCTCGTGATTGATGGGACCTGGCGAAAGACCTTCAAGATGATGCAATTGAACCCTGAGCTACAAACGTTGTCCCGTGTCTCTATCGCGCCTGAAATCCCGTCAGCCTATAAGGTACGTAAACAAAAAGATGATCAATCACTATCAACCGTTGAAGCGATTGCAGAGCTGCTATCGCAAATAGAACAAGATCCGCCTAAATATCGACCTCTCTTGAAGGCTTTTGAACAAATTCAACAGCGCCAATTAGCTTTTCGCACACCATCATTTTGATTGGATCGGTCAATGACATCGCGCAAGAGAAAGTCCATTAAACACGGTATAATATTGCCAAACTTAAATATCTAAATTTTTAACTCACTCTGTTCACTCAAACGGATGTTAACTTAACCAATTTGAGTAACGTGTCATAAAAAGGCAAAACATTTAGTGAATCATCAGTCAGCCGATACCGGCCTTTTCTCGATTTCTGAACAAGGTATTCGCCCAATCCAGTGGGGATTACTTATCCTTTCTGCTGCCGTTTTGTATGTCTTTCCAGCCTATTACTACCCTTTAATTGATATGGATGAGGGAGCCTATGCTGCGGTTTCTAGAGAGATGGTTATCAATGGTAGTTGGTTGACGACGATGCTGAATGGCGAACCGTTTTTTCACAAGCCAGCCCTAATGTATTGGACTCAGTCAATCGGTTTGGTGTTGTTTGGTGAAGAGCGTTTTGCCTATCGCTTTCCCTCTCTTATTGCTTACTTTACTTGGCTCTGGGCGAGCTATCGATTTGTAAAACGCTATCTTGATATTCAGAGCGCATGGGCTTTCTTATGGATTAGTCTGTTCTCTGTCGGCGCCCTAATGTCGTTTAAGGCGGCGATCCCAGATGCCTGGCTGATTTTGTTTATTTCATTAGGCGTATATAAGGCCTACGGATTTATTGTTGAACAAGATGATAAAGCCTTAATGTGGGCCTTTATTTGGACGGGGTTTGGTATTTTAGCGAAAGGCCCGGTGGCACTGGTGGTGGTCGCTGGAACCATGTTCTTTTATCTACTGATTGAAAGAAACTGGACAACCCTTTTTAAAGCGATTCTATTCTGGAAAGGCTGGCTACTAATGTTAGTGGTGGTTCTCCCTTGGTATCTGCTTCAGGTTTATCTTTTTGGTCAAAAGTTTCTCGATGAGTTTTTTGGTGTGCACAATGTCGGCCGCTTTATGAATGCCATGGAATCCCATCATGGTAGCGTGCTTTATTATGTGGTCGATTTAATGTTTTTGACCCTGCCTTTCCTGCCGGTTCTGCTGTTTTCATTGATCCCTTGGTTTAAAGATAGCAAACAGGCCTCCGTTGCTCGAATGATGTTGGTTTGGTTCCTGTTGGTACTGATATTTTTTACCATCGCAGCCACCAAACTACCGCATTATTTGATGTATGGCGTACCGCCTGTATTCATTATGATGGCGTACTACCTAAACAAGATGGAACTCAAGTGGGGCATTGGCGCTACACTGATTGGCTTTGCGGCAATCATCTTTGCATTGCCACAATTGATTGAGCAAGCGGCGGCCGACGAAAAAGATCCATATCATTATGCAACGCTATCTGAAGCCAGTTTATACCTGCCTGATTTATACTATGTCATGGCGGGATTGATGTTGGTTGTCGGTTTGGTACTGCTGTTCGTCAAATGGGGCAAGATGGCCAAGACGATCATCGCAGGCTCGGTTTCCGCTTTAACCTTTACGTTTGCTCTTTTCGCCTATGCCGTCAATCTTCAGCAAAGTCCAATTTTGGGTGCGGCAGAATACGTTAAAGAACACAATCTGAAAGTGGTGACCTGCTGTATTGAAATGCCAAGCTTTAATGTAGAGGCGCAACAATTTACCCCAATGAGAACGCCTAAGGCGGGTGAGTATGCGTTTGGTAAACGTCATGAACTAGAAGATCACTTTGCCGAAGTTGAGTGGCTCTATGTCAATCGTGGCGTAGCGGTTGTAAAGATAATCCAAGAATAGAGAGTCAGACATGAGTACACGTGGACATTTATTAGATGATATCGTCGATCAGTATGAGTGTTCTGTTGACCTCTCTCTCGTAATTCCTTGCTACAACGAGCAGGAAGCCATTCCGGTCTTTCTCGAACAAATCGTGCCGATTCTAAAGTCATTACAGATGACTTATGAGATGGTCTTTATTAACGACGGCAGTCGCGATGAGACTCTATCTGTTCTACAGGCGAGCAAAGAGCATGTTGAAGGGATTCGTATTCTGAATTTGTCGAGAAACTTTGGTAAAGAAGCCGCTTTAACTGCCGGGATTGATTTTGTGGAAGGGCGTCTGGTGATTCCGATTGATGTCGACCTTCAGGATCCGCCGGAATTGATTGCCCAGATGGTTGAGGCTTGGCGAGAACACGATGTTGATGTGGTTTTAGCCAAGCGAGCAGATCGCAGTAAAGACGGTGTTATGAAACGTTGGAGTGCCAACAGCTTTTACCGCCTGAACAACAAGATATCATCGAATAAGATTCCTGAGAATGTTGGAGATTTTCGCTTGGTGACTCGCCGCTGTATCGAAGCGATTAAACTGATGGGAGAGACGCAGCGTTTTATGAAAGGGATTTTTGCCTGGGTCGGCTTTAAAACCTTTACGGTCGAATACCAAAGGGATGAACGAGTGGCGGGCGCCCCTAGCTTTAATGGTTGGAAACTTTGGAATTTAGCGCTGGAGGGCATTACCAGCTTTTCAACAGCGCCTCTGCGTATTTGGCTCTATGTCGGTCTGTTGGCCTGGACGCTTTCGGTAGTTTACGGCACCTGGATTGTCATTAAAACGCTGGCGTTTGGGGTAGACCTTCCTGGTTATGCTTCACTGTTTACCGCGATTATGTTCTTTGGTAGTACCCAGCTCATCGTTTTGGGAGTCCTGGGAGAGTATATTGGCCGAATATACTTAGAGACCAAAGATCGCCCAGTCTATATTGTCGAAAAAGAGTATTAGAGACAATTGAAAAAGCAATTTAGTCTCTATGCTTTGATTGGCGTGTTTAATACCGGAGTTCACTGGCTGGTTTTTGCGCTACTTTGGAGCTTCTCGTTTTCTCAAGCCACTTCTAATCTTGCGGGCTTTCTGGCCGCCTCGCTGTTCTCTTATCTGGTCAACTCGAAATATACCTTTCAAACAGAGGTCAACTTAAAACGTTATCTGACCTTTATGTTGGGCATGGCTTTAATCAGTTTAGGCGTTGGTTGGATGGGTGACCTGTTTGAGTGGCATCCGGTTGTGACTTTAGTTTTGTTCTCATTGATCAGCCTGTTCTTAGGCTTTATCTGGTCAAAGTTTATTGTCTTTAAAGAAGGGAATTAAATCGTCAATTAAACAGTTTCTGTTCGAGCTTTTTGCCGATTCTAATAAACCTTGCTTCAACCGCGTAATGCAACCACAGAGAAAAGTAGAGGGTGAATAGCACCGCTAAAATAAAGGCTACAGGCACCAATAACAGCGAAATACTGTCGATCTCTTTAATATCGGTGGTGCCGAGTACCAGTACCCAAGCTAGGACTATAAACGGGAAGTGGAAGAAATACATGGGATAGGCCACTTCAGACAGTAAACGCCAGATTTTCCAACTGAGAACCTGTTGTTTCATTCTTTGAAACAAGGAACCTGACTCAGTGGTTTTGACCTGATAGTAGGACAGCAGGATCAACCCTAAAATTGCCAGGCTAAAAATAACTCTGTGCAGCGAAATAACGACCCAGTTCAGTTGAGGAGTAAAGTGTTCGTAGTAAAGGGCGTCTTGATGGTAGACCGGAAAACGCATGCTGAGATAAATAATCGTTAGGCTGACTGTCCAAAAAACGGCAAGTTGCAGGGAGCTGAGCTTTAAAAATGGTTGTGGGTATTTCCATAAAATTAACGCCCATATCACACCAAGTAGTAGGGGGGTGATTCGACTCTCTATTAAGTAGTACATTGAATCCATATAGACTTTACCTTCAGGCGTATCAAGTAGGCTATACCAGTGGTATTGGTAAATCACAGGGTCTTGGCCCGCTAAATAGAATCTAAGCACCACAGAGAGCAAAATCAGCAGGGATAGCCATAGTATAGGTCGCTTACTTTTGGCTAAAAAGATCAGTAGGAACGGCAGAACTAAATAGAACTGCATCTCGATCGACAGACTCCACTGCACAGGAATAATGCCCTTGCTGTAGATATTTTCAATAAACAGTAAGCTATACCAACCCTCGTGTATCAGTTTGTCAATATCTCCCAATCCATACAGTAGCAAGGCCACAACAAACAGCGGATAGATTCGGAAGAAACGGTGTAGGTAAAAACGTCGGATATGAATAGAATGCTTCTTGTCCCAGACTTTAAATAGGGCAAAACTCAAGAGAAATGCGCTGAGCATAAAGAAGATATCGACCGCCTTGTCAAAGCTGAGTACAAAGCTAAGCCAAGAGGGAATCGAATCAATAAAAGCATTAAGCTTTTCGGGCTCTTTTTTGAAGAGAATAAAGATTGCAAAGAAGATATGGAACAGAATGACCATTAAGACACTGAGGCCTTTTAGAAAGTCGACCTCTAGAAAAGCCCTTTGAGGTTGTTGCGTAATCTCTTTGGCAATGTGAAACGGCTTAAGCAACAACCAGCTCAGGAATTGCTTAAGCAGGACAAACGGCGTTATGAGTTGCACTGGTCGCACACAATCAACCGTTAATTAGAGCTTCATTTTTTTGAAGATAAATTCTGGGATTGAACGGATAATTGTCATAATTCCCCACCAGAACCAAGGCGTGTAAAGCGTGGCTTTTCTGTTTTTAATTGCCTTAAGAATACTTTTGGCAATATCCTCTGGTTGTGCCCAAAGTGGCCCTTTATCAAAGTCAGCTGTCATCGGGGTGTCGACAAACCCGGGTTTGATATCCAAGACATTGACTTGGCTCGCAAACAATCGATTACGCAGCCCTTGTAGGAAGGTTGATACCATGCTTTTGGCGCTGCCATAAACATAGTTTGATTGACGGCCGCGGTCTCCAGCCACACTGCTTATCACGGCAATCGTACCGGAACGCTGTTGTTCAAAACGGTTTGCTAACAGGGTTAATAGCGAGAGGGTACTCAGTGCATTTATATTAATCTGTTGTAAGGTTTCTTCGACCTCTGCTTGGCATTGCTGTTGATCCGGCAGGGTACCGTGAGCGATTAAAACCGTATCAATCGTCGGATAGACTTGATAGATCTCGTCAATCAGCGCTTTATGTTGGTCTAGGTTTGTCAGGTCAAGGGCTTTGTGAGCGACTTGTTGAGCGCCACGTAGTTTCGTGTCCTCGCTGAGGTGGACCAACTGCTCTTCATTGCGAGCGACAAGAAAGAAACTATTGTTCTGTTCTGCGTAAAGTCTGATAGTCGCCTGCGCGATTGCTGAGGTAGCACCTATGACGAGAATGTTCTGCATGGGGATGTATCCTAGTTTTTGATTTTTTCCGGTTTATAAGCCGAGTCGCTTCGATTGCAGCGAGTTAAATAGCTTGTCGGCACCTGTTTGTTCACGAATTTCTTGCAACATTTCCCAGTTTGGGTAGCTCTGCTTGAAAGTACTTTGACTCATGCGAGCATCTTTGGTGAGATAAATTCTGCCGCCATATTCTAAGACAATTTTGTCGAGCAGCTCTAAAAATGGCAAAAGATTACTATCCATCTTGAAGTCTAGCGCCAAGGTATAGCCTTCGATTGGAAAGCTCAAATAGTTTTCATTGCCTTTGCCAAAGACTTTTAACACGGCGAGAAAAGAACCTTTTTGGGAGTCCGAGATCGCTTCAAGAATTCTTTTTAAGCCCTCATATCCTGCAGCTTTGGGAATCACAAACTGATACTGTACAAAACCATTTTTGCCGTACAAGCGATTCCAGTTCTGAATGCTATCCAACGGATAAAAGAAGGGGGCATAGTTTACGGTACGCTTCGACGCCGCGTGACGGATTCGACCATAATACAGTGCGTTAAAAGCTTTAATACTGTATTGATTGAGCGTAAAACTTGGGAAGTGAAAGGGGATATTCAGTTTTGAATGATCTTCGACTTCATAGCGATGAACTGTCAGCGGCACTGTGGCAAGGTGTTCGCCCAACATCAATAGTGAACGTCCGAGAGCATCGCCCTTGGCTAAACAATCAATCCAAGCCACTGAGTAGGTGGCGTCATGATGGGTCTCGAATCGATCAAGGGTTTCTTTCAAGTTATGGGTTTTATAGGTCACTTCATCAATATAAGAGGTATTGATTTTAAGTAGCTTAATACGCGCTTGCAAGATGATGCCGGTCAACCCCATGCCGCCACAAGTCGCAAGGAATAACCCTTTGTTTTTTCTTTTTGAGCACGTGAGCACTTCACCGTTTGCCAAAGCTAGGGTCAAGTCGAGTAGGTGGTCACTAAAACTACCATCCAAATGGTGGTTCTTACCGTGAACATCGCTGGCGATTGCTCCGCCAACCGTCACAAACTGAGTACCGGGAGTGACTGGCAGGAACCAACCTTTTGGGATGAAGAATTTCAGAATATCGGCAAAGCTAACGCCGGCTTCACAAGTTAAAACCCCCGTTTTGGGGTTGAAGTCGATAAAGTGATCGTATTTTGTGGTGTTGAGATTAGACTCCGCCAAGCTACTATCACCGTAGCTTCGGCCTAACCCGCGGGGAATAAACTCATTTCCAGTCAATAGCTTTTCAATCTGACGTTGACCCGTCAAAAATGTCGTAGAGCTATCAATGATAGGGTGCTGTCCCCAGCCAGAAATCTTCAAGTGTTTATCCCGCGTTTATTTGAAAACGATTTATTTGAAAACATAACGTTTATCGAGTTGATACTTCACATAGTAGCCAATTGCTAAGCCTATGATACCACCTAAATAGCGCATCTCTTTGGTTTGATAGATGGCATCAAAGGCAAATTCAAACCCCCAGAAAATAATGGTCGTGAATACGCCCATCAAGGTATAAAGGTAGAAGGTTTTTGAACCGTGCTGAATAGATTGAGTTTGGTACTGGAAAATATAGCGCTTGTCTAAAAAGTATTTCACCACAAGACCGACGGCGGTACCGACAAAAATGCCCAGCCATAGTTCGTAGGGACCCTGATAAATTCTAAAGGTTAAGTCTTGGCTCCAGATATTGCTGAGAGTGGCGATAACAGCAAAAATCGTGTACATTATGGCTAGTTTCATAGGCGGTCGTCGAATTGATTATTAATATAGCTTTTAAAGCATTTGCGGCAAGTCGAAATCGAACAATTAGCCAATCTCAGTAAACGTCATGCCCGGTAAACTCCATGAATTCTAACATTTCTACTGAACGCAACGCCAACCAAAAGCCTGTCTGGCTGGGTTTAATCTTACTAATGCGCCCAAAGCAGTGGGTCAAAAATGGTTTTGTCTTTGCGCCTCTGATGTTTACCGGTCTGTTTTTGGATTGGGTGGCCCTTTCTCAAACCTTTCTCGCGTTTGCCTTATTTAGCCTGGCGGCTTCTGCCACCTACGTGCTCAATGACTTGCGCGATATTGAGAGCGACAGAAAGCATCCTGTTAAATCGCTAAAGCGGCCTCTAGCGGCAGGCTGGGTAACGGTCTCCCAAGCTAAAAAACTCATGACCGGGCTTTATGTAGTTCTGGCGGTAGGGGTGTTTGTGCAACCATTGGTTATGGGCGTAATTATCGCCTATCTGGCGTTGAATGTAGCTTACACCTATTACTTGAAGCATCAGCCAGTGTTGGATATCTTCACGATAGCAGTGGGTTTTGTGCTCCGAGTTTATGCGGGGGCGGTCGCGATTTCAGTGCCGGTTTCTTCGTGGATGTTTGTGACCACACTTTGTTTGGCTCTTTACCTAGCCGCGATTAAGCGTCGACAAGAGTTGATGCAAACCGAACAAGCAGGTCGCAAAGTATTAGAAAATTATTCGGTGTCCTTAGTTGATCGCTATGCTGAAATGGCGGCAACTGGAGCGCTACTGTTCTATAGCCTATTTGTAATGAATGCTCGCCCAGAGATGGTGATGACGATTCCGTTTGTGTTATTCGGTTTGTTCCGTTATTGGTATGTGACAGAAATGCAAAAAGGGGGGGAGTCTCCAACCGATGCCCTTCTGACGGATAAGCAACTGATTCTAACTGTATTGGGGTGGATCGGCGTCTGTCTCTGGGCGCTTTGGCCCGAAACCTCTGTGTAGCTCTTTCCGTGCAGAGACGACCGAGCATGACTGAAAAACAATAGGTTTTACTATGGATTATCTTTATTTAATTACGCCCTTTGTGGCTTGGTTTGTCGCTGGCGTCACCAAGTTTTTGGTTAATTCGATCCGAGCCAAACAGCTCGCCTTTGGGTTGGTCGGCTATGGCGGTTTGCCCAGTAATCACAGTGCGATT
>CAZJPO010000035.1:0-13987 GCA_964547865.1 uncultured Thiosulfatimonas sp. | reverse complement strand
TTGATTTGTTAAAACAGGCTGGAGCAGAGCAGGGTTTTACTGTTGATGATATGCGAACTTTTGAAATGGATGCCGAGCGAGTAAGCAGTACTCGTATTAGAGCGGCGCTTGGCAAAGAAGAGATGCAAGCTCCTGACTTAGATGAGGCTAAAAGCTTACTGGGTAAAGACTTCCGTTTTGATGGTCGAGTCATCCATGGACAAAAGCTGGGTCGCACCATCGGTTTTAGAACATTGAACCTGAATCCCAAACGAATCCAAATGCCGGTGCAGGGCGTGTTTGCTGTTGAGGTGGATGGTATTGCCGATCAACCTTGGCCTGGCGTAGCTAATTTAGGGTTGCGACCAACGGTAGATGGTGTACGTCCATCTATTGAGGTTCACCTGTTTAATTGGGATCAAGACGTCTATGGCAAGCATGTCGGTGTGACCCTAGAAAAGTTTATTCGCCCAGAAATGAAATTTGATGGTATTGATGCACTGAAAAAGCAGATTGCCGAAGATGCCCAGAAGGCAAAAGATTATTTTAATATTTAAATTTGAGAGATGAACACTTATTAGTTCTACACTCAAGAAACTACCAATAGTGAAGTTTGAAAATGGCTGATTACAAATCCACTCTGAATTTACCTGAAACTGATTTCCCAATGCGTGGAAACCTGCCTAACCGTGAGCCTGCTCAGGTTGAGAAGTGGCTCTCTGAAGAGCTATACCAGACCGTTCGTGAACATATGGCTGGGCGCCCAAAATTTATTTTGCACGACGGTCCTCCTTATGCAAATGGTGATATTCACATTGGTCATGCGGTCAACAAAGTACTTAAAGACATGATTGTTAAGTCTAAGGGTCTGAGTGGATTTGATGCGCCGTTTGTACCGGGTTGGGACTGCCATGGTCTGCCAATTGAACTGAATGTTGAGAAGAAGAAGGGTAAGGTTGGCCAAAAAATTGGTGCAACAGAGTTCCGCCAAGCTTGTCGTGACTATGCCCAAAAGCAAGTTGAAGGGCAAATGGCTGACTTCCAGCGTCTTGGGATTATGGCCGATTGGGAAAACCCATACCTAACCAAAGACTTCAAATTTGAAGCTAATGAAATTCGTTCACTGGCTAAGATTATCGACAATGGACACCTTGTCAAAGGCACTAAGCCGGTTTACTGGTCTGTTGGTGGACGCTCTGCTCTAGCAGAAGCGGAAGTGGAATATGAGAATAAGCGCTCTAAGTCAATTGATGTTCGCTTTAAAGTGGTGGATGAAGAGCAGTTCTTTAAGCGTTGCCACCATATTGAAGATCACACTGGTGAAGGACCGCTATCTGTTGTTATCTGGACAACAACGCCTTGGACACTGCCGGCTAACCAAGCGGTATCAATTAATCCTGAGCTGGAATACTCTGTGGTTCAGGTTGAGGGTGAACACGGCCCTGAGCGTCTATTCCTTGCTGAAGCGATGATCAAAGACAGTATGGATAAGTGGGGCTTTGAAAGCTATAAAGTTATTGCTTATGGCAGAGGGGATCAGTTTGATTTGATTCGTTTGAACCACCCTTTCTATGAGCGCATTGTACCGTTGATTTTGGGTGATCACGTTACTACCGAAGCGGGTACAGGGTGCGTTCACACTGCGCCGGGACATGGTGTGGAAGATTTCCAAGTTGGTCAAAAGTATGACCTAGAAGTGGATTGCCCTGTGGATGGCAATGGTAACTACGTTACCGGTACAGCTCTTTTTGAGGGTGAGAACGTACTTAAGGTCGATGACCATGTCATTGAGGTGCTGAAAGAGCACAAGTCTTTAGTGCACATTGAAATTATTGAACACAGTTACCCGCACTGCTGGCGAACTAAGACACCACTGATTTTCCGTGCCACTCCGCAATGGTTTATCTCAATGACAGAAGCGGATCTTCGCAACCAAGCGATGACTGCAATTCCAAATGTGCAGTGGGTACCAGATTGGGGACAAAACCGAATTGAAGGCATGATTGAAGGTCGTCCAGACTGGTGTATCTCTCGTCAGCGTTTCTGGGGTGTGCCAATTACGATCTTCGTGCACAAAGTAACGGGTGAAATGCATCCGCGGACTACTGAGCTGATGGAAGAGGTCGCTAAATTAGTTGAAGAGAAATCAATTGACGCTTGGTATGACTTAGATCCTGCAACACTGCTTGGCAATGAAGCGAATGATTATGAACGTGTAACCGATATCTTGGACGTTTGGTTTGATTCAGGAATCAGTCATCAAACAGTGCTTGGAGAGCGCGATGAGTTACAGGCACCAGCTGACCTTTATCTGGAAGGGTCTGACCAGCACCGTGGCTGGTTCCAGTCTTCGCTATTAACGGCTCTGGCAACTGATGGCCAAGCGCCTTATAAGCAGGTATTAACGCATGGCTTTACCGTTGATAAAGACGGTAAAAAGATGTCGAAGTCTAAGGGAAACGTGGTTGCGCCGCAGCAGATTGCCAATAAGCTGGGTGCAGATATTCTGCGCCTGTGGATATCGGCTGCAGACTATCGTTATGAGATGACGGTTTCAGATGAAATTATTAGCCGTACAGCGGATGCATATCGTCGTGTGCGTAATACCTCTCGATTCCTTCTTGCGAATATTAATGGCTTTAATCCAGAAACAGATATGGTTGATTATGATGACTTACTGCCGCTGGATAAGTGGGCAATTGGTCATGCAGCTAAGCTACAGAAAGAGATTATTGAAGCTTACGATAGCTATAACTTCCATCATATCTATCAGACGGTAACTCACTTCTGTTCGATTGAGTTGGGTTCTTTCTATCTGGATGTCATTAAAGATCGTCAATATACCTGTCAGGCTGATGGGCTACCGCGTCGTTCAGCACAGACAGCGCTGTATCACATTGTTGAAGCTCTGACGCGCTGGATTGGACCAATCTTGAGTTTTACAGCGGAAGAGATTTGGAAAGCACTTCCAGGCGAGAGAGCAGAAACCGTTTTTGTTGCGACTTGGTATGAAGGTTTGACTGAGCTGGATGAGAGTACAGAGATGAACTCAGCTTACTGGGAAGAGATGATTACGGTAAGGTCTGCTGTTGCCAAGCAGCTTGAAGAACTCCGTAATCAGAAGGTGATTAAAGGTTCTCTAACGGCAGAGGTGGCTCTATATTGTGAAGATGAGTTGTTTGCTAAGTTGGATAAGCTCAAAGAGGAGTTACGCTTTGTTCTGATTACTTCTGAAGCGACGGTTAAGCCATTAGCGGATAAAACGACTGATGCGGTTGAGTCTGATATGAATGGACTATCGATTTTTGCCAAGGCGACTACCAAAGCCAAATGTGAGCGTTGTTGGCACTATAGCGATGATGTCGGTGCAAATCCTGAGCATCCTGATCTTTGTCAACGTTGTATTGATAATGTATTTGGAGAAGGCGAAACACGCAATTTCGCATAAAACGTAGATTTAGCTCACATCTAAAACTTGCCACTTCTGTGTCGAAAAATGGATATTTATAAATAATAAACTCACATTTTTCTTCGTGAATTGGCAAGTTTTAGCCGCAAGCTAAAAAACGTTTTAAAACCTGTTACGAACTCAATTGCTGGTTTTTTCCTTGTCGTTGAGCTTCTCACGACGGTTTTATATCAAAATTATTAACGATTAATCCTAAGAAATTAAATATGAAAGTTATTTCGGATACAGCAATAAGAACCCTCTGGATAGCCGCTTTAGTTTTGATATTAGATCAACTGACTAAAATGTGGGCGGTGGATAGCTTGGTTTTAGGCGAGCCGGTTGCGGTAATGCCTTATCTCAACTGGACCTTGGTTTATAACTATGGCGCGGCGTTTAGTTTTCTTGCTGATCAAGATGGCTGGCAGCGTTGGTTTTTTGCGATTCTCGCCCTTGTTATTAGTGCCGTGCTACTTTTTTGGCTTTCAAGGCTTCCTAAAAAACTGACCCTTGAGACTATTGGTATCAATATGGTTTTGGGTGGTGCGATTGGTAATGTGATTGATCGTGTTACGGAAGGCCGCGTTACTGACTTTATTGATTTCTATATTGGCACTTGGCACTACGCGACCTTTAATATTGCAGATGTTGGTATTGTGGTTGGTGCAGGAATGCTGATTCTTTCTGAGTTTTTGATCAAGCCTAGACAGGGTGAAAAAGCTAATTCTGAAAGCTAAATTTTTGGCCAAGTAAATCTATACTCTGGAGGCTTTAATGGATTCCACTATTCTGAAAACTGGCTTTGGCTATACCTTCCTTATCGCCGCTTATATTCTTTTAATACCGGGGTTAACTGAGCCTGTTTTACATGTTGTTAGTACGCTTGATAAGGCTGAATTAGCCGTTTTAGGTAAAGAGACGTTACTGCAAAGTGAGGCAATTCCTAGTTTTTTAATGCCAATGGCAATGGAAGTCATGAACCATGTGCAAGTGACTGGAACCGTTGTGGTACATGACAGTGCAAACAGTATACTCGGCACTTCGGAGGAGCTGTGGAATGATGGCAACCTACTCGTCGCATTTTTAATACTATTTTTTAGTGTATTTGTGCCCGCCTTAAAGCTATTCTTTCTAGCGGTATCCACTTCTCTTAAAGAGTCAAAGACCGGTTTATTTCTGGCTAAAGCCAGCTCAGCAATGAGCAAGTGGTCAATGGCGGATGTTTTTGTTATGGCGCTAATTATCTCTTTTCTGGCCATTCAAGCCAGCGCTGATCACTCTTTACTGCTTTCGACAACCATTACGCTCGAAACAGGCTTTTACTACTTTTTAGGCTACTGTTTACTCTCTATTCTGGCCAGCCAGTTGATCGCTAAAAAATAGCTTTGGTTAGACGGTTGTCTAGAGTAGAAAAATTAAGAAGGGTGTCTGCTTTCAGAAAGTAGGCGATTGGCTAATTTTGTGAGGCGACTCTGCATTTTCCAGAAAAGGTAAGCTGGAACATCGCAGTCAGATTTTCCTTTGGGAGAGAGGATTGAAAAATAGGCAGATTGGTCAGGCTTTTCGACTGTGCTCGATGAGCTTAAGTTGTTTATCTGACCAACCATCGCATGTTTTCCGAATTATTTTTTGAGTGCCTTAAGCAACTCTAGGCTTGGGAAACCATCGGCAGGCATATTATTTTTTGTCTGATAGGTACGAATCGCTTTACGGGTTTTCGAACCGATCACGCCATCAGGTTTACCACTGTCATAGCCTTGCGCATTCAATAGAACCTGAATACTTTTGATTTTTGAGCGACTTAAGCCGCTGCCTGTAGGCGCTTTTTGGATGGTTAGCGCAGGGTAGCCAACAATACGGTTTGATAGCAGTCCTGCTGCAAGAGCGTACTTATTGGCGTTATTCCAACGTTTAAATACTTGGAAGTTATCATAAACTAGGAACGCTGGCCCTCTGTGATCTTCGGCAAGCACCATTCTCGCCTTCATCTTGTTCATTCTAGGCAGTTTGGAACCGTCAATTTTGGTAACGTTCAGCTTTCTCCACGTCGTTAGTGGGTGGGTGATTTTGTTGTCGGCAATACCGTAGTTGAAACGCTCAGGCAATAATACTTCGCGTCCCCAGTTATCACCGGCTTTCCAACCATTTTGTTTTAGGAAGTTACCTGCAGAGTGGAAGGCGTCTGGAACACTGTTCCATAAATTGACCTTGCCATCACCGTCACCATCTACTCCAAATTTTAGGTAGTTAGAAGGCATAAATTGGACTTGTCCCATTGCACCTGCCCATGAGCCTTTCATTTGGCGCAGTGGGACATGGCCTTTGTCGACAATCTTAAGCGCACTCAGAAGTTCTTTGGTGAAAAACTCACTGCGACGCGGATCGTAAGCGAGTGTGGCTAATGATTCAATGATAGGGGTTTTGCCTGTGTAAGAACCATAGTTTGTTTCCAAGCCCCAAAGCGCAATAATGTAGCGCCCAGGAACGCCGTATTTAGCCGTTACTTGATCAAGTAACTTTCGGTATTTATTGTGGTATTTAATGCCGTTTTGAATTCTTTTTTTACTAACCGCTTTGGCATAGTATTGATAAAAAGTTTCTGTAAATTCAGGCTGTTCTCGATCGGATTTTAAAACGCCTTTATTTAACTTAATGTTTTTAAATGCGCGGTTAATAGTTTTGGATGAGATCCCTTGTTGTTTAGCCGTCTCTTTGAATTCAGTTACCCAAGTGTTAAAGCCTTCATCAGTCGCTTGAAAGTCACCATTTTGTGCGGAAACCTGAGCACTGAAAGACGCGAGAAAAAGAGCTGAAATAAGGTAAGTTGTTTTTAATCTAAGCATCGTAGTCAAACAATCTCTATTTTTATTATATGAAAGTATGCTTATTCTACCGAAACAAAGCTGATATAGGTGATAAAAAGGTTTAGAATTAGCATTAATTTAAACTGAACTGTGGCTGGCTTTTCGGCCACGATTCTCTCCTGTTTTTTTCCAGTCCAATTATCGACTCAACTATCACGGAAATCATAGATGAAGTTTTTTGCCACCACGCCAAGTGGGCTCAGTGAATTATTAAAAGAAGAACTCACCTCTTTGGGGGCAACTAATGTGAAACCTCAGCCTAGAGGTGTCGCATTTGAAGGTGACATGGAAGTCGTCTACCGGAGCTGTTTGTGGTCTCGCTTGGCCAACCGAGTCTTTTTAACCGTTTTAGAATTTGAATTGGCGAATCAAGATGATTTAAGTGTACAAGTCGCTAAGGTGCGATGGAATCAACACATGGATCCAGAGGGGACCTTTGCGGTTTCATTCTCAGGTAAAGGGCTGGGGATTGATCACAGTCATTATGGGGCTCTGAAAATTAAAGATGGCATCGTCGATTATTTTCGGGAGCAGAGTAACAGCCGACCTTCAGTAGATACTTCAGAGCCAGATTTGCGGGTGCATGGCCATTTAAACCGTAATAGATTGACCCTGAGTATTGATCTGGTGGGTTACAGTCTACACCAACGAGGCTATCGAGAAGGGCAACAAGTCAAAGCCCCCCTAAAAGAGAATTTGGCGGCGGCGCTATTGATGCGTGCAGGCTGGCCTGAGATTGCCAAGCAGGGAGGCTGTTTATATGACCCTATGTGTGGTTCAGGGACCTTCCTAGTTGAGGGGGCAATGATGGCGTCTGATTTAGCTCCGGGTCTAGAGAAAGCCGATTGGATGGCTTTGACGCGCTGGAAAAAACATGACTCGATTCTGTGGAACCGACTCATTGATGAAGCTGAACAACGTGAAGCAAATGGTTTGAGAAATTTACCTGATATCTATGGGTCTGATGCCTCCCACCGCTCTCTGGATATCGCTTTTGAAGCGATTGAAAATGCGGGTTATTCCGACAGTATTGAAATTAAACAGATGACGGTTGAACAGGGACGACGTTGGGGAGACTGGTCGAAAGGGTTGGTGATTACCAACCCTCCATATGGTGAACGTCTTGGTGAGGTTGAAGAAGTTAAAGCCCTGTATCTTGATTTAGGTAAATACCTGAAAGCAGAATTTGATGGTTGGCAGTCTGCAGTGTTTACCTGCAACCCTGAGCTGGGGATGTACTTAGGATTAAAGGCGAAGCGCAGCCACAACTTCTTAAATGGCGCGATGGAGTGTAAGCTGTTTAGGATTGATGTTGCTCAGGAGTATCATCGAGAGCCAGCGGTTAAATCGGGCGCCAACCTTATCGAACAGCTCTACAAGTTGAAGCCTGAACTGCAAGAGTCCGAAGGGGCTCGAATGGTTACTAACCGCATTAAAAAGAATCTGAAACTGTTGCGTAAGTGGGCGAAAAAAGAAGAGGTTCAGGCCTATAGGGTTTACGATGCAGATATTCCTGAATATGCGCTTTCAATTGACTATTACCATACGCTAGATGCCGGTGAATGGTTAGTCGTGAATGAGTATGCTCCTCCTAAGACAATTGATAAGGCTAAAGCTAAAAAAAGATTACATGAGGGACTAGCAGCGATTCCACTGGCTTTTCCGGATATAGAAATTGAGCAGATGATCTTTAAAATCAGACAGCGTCAATCCGGTACTTCTCAATATGAAAAGTTAGATGACAGTAAGGCATTCTATTCAATCATTGAAAACGGCACTAAACTCCGAGTTAATTTCACGGATTATTTAGACACAGGTGTCTTCTTAGACCATCGAGATGTCAGAGCGTTGGTCGCAGAGAAAGCACGAGGAAAGTCGTTGTTAAACCTGTTCTGTTACACGGCAACGGCTTCTGCTCAAGCAGCTAAACAAGGTGCTAAAAGCAGTTTAAGTGTCGATATGTCTAAGACCTATTTGTATTGGGCTGAGCACAATCAAATGCACAATAAAATCGATAATCGAAAACACTTGCTGCATCAAGCGGATGTGTTTGCCTGGTTAAAAGAGCAGAGTGAAAAGCCGTTACAGAAGTTTGATGTTATTTTTATGGACCCTCCATCGTTTTCAACCTCAAAAAGAATGGAAGGAACATTGGACATACAGCGAGATCACGTGACTTTGATTGAGCAAGCTATGTGTTTAGCCAGTCAAAATGGTGTACTGGTCTTCTCAAATAATTTACGCAAATTCAAACTTGATGTAGCGGCATTAAACCAGTTCGATATTGAAAATATCACTCAAAAAACCATGCCTAAAGATTTTGCTCGTAACAGTAAAATTCACCAAGCGTGGTTGATTAGAAATAAATAAAAGATAAGGGTTGCCGCCAGACGATTGATGGTAAATGACTCTAGATAGCAAGCTTGGATGATGTTTGTTAGCCAACTCTTGAGTCAAGTTAAGATATCTCTGCTTATTTTCGATTATGATGCCGAACATAATCGAACACTGGAAAGAAATAATGGAACAGAATATTCAATTTGATGAAGAGCTGATTAAACGGTACAACCAATCAGGCCCACGCTATACCTCTTATCCAACCGCTGTCCAATTTGATGAAAGTTTTGGCATTGAAGACTATGCAAAGGCAGCGGCTCGCAGTAATGAGTCAGATCGAGGTTTGTCGCTTTATTTCCATATTCCATTCTGTGATACCGTCTGTTTTTTCTGTGCTTGTAGTAAAGTCTGGACCCGTGATCGTTCGAAAACGACCCCCTATTTAGGTCATCTTTTCAAAGAGATCGAGATGCAGTCCCAGTTGTTTGACAGCAGCCGTAAAGTTGAGCAATTGCACTGGGGAGGCGGAACACCGACTTTTATCAATCCGGATGAAATGCGAAGTTTAATGGAAAAAACTCGCCAGCATTTTAATCTGTATGATGACGATACAGGTGAATATTCAATCGAGATTGATCCTCGTGAAGCAAATCGTGACACCGTGACTTTACTACGTGAACTTGGTTTTAATCGTATGAGCCTAGGCGTGCAGGATTTTGATGAGAAAGTACAAAAAGCAGTCAATCGTATTCAGACGCAAGAGCAGACTTTTGAAGTATTAGATTCCGCCCGAGATAATGGCTTTATGTCAGTCAATGTTGACTTGATTTATGGCTTGCCCCTTCAAACTGAGAAAGGCTTTCTCCATACCTTGGACCGTGTTCTAGAAGCAGAGCCCGAGCGTTTTTCTATTTTTAACTATGCGCATATGCCAGCGATGTTTCCAACTCAAAAGAAAATGAATGAAGCGGATATGCCCTCTCCCGATGAGAAGTTGGCCATTTTGCACTCAGCTACCGAGCGACTTCTGGAAGCGGGTTATGTCTATATTGGCATGGATCACTTTGCTAAACCGGATGATGAACTTGCGGTAGCGCAGCGCGATGAGACTTTATACCGAAACTTCCAAGGTTACTCAACTCACGCAGAGTGTGACTTGATCGGAATGGGGGCGACCTCAATTTCATTGATTAATAATACCTACGCTCAAAACCGCAAGACATTGAATGAATATTATGAATCGATTGATGCTGGACAACTGGCTGTTTTTCGCGGTGTTCAGTTAACTGAAGATGACGAGTTACGCCGTGACGTGATTACACGTCTTATCAGTCACTTCCACCTTAACTTTGCCAAGATTGATGCGCAGTGGAATATCCGTTTTGAAGAGTACTTTGCCTCCGAATTGGCGAACCTCAAGCCAATGGTAGAAGATGGCTTGATTACCTTGAGTAATCAAGATATTTTTGTCACGGCGAA
Source organism: uncultured Thiosulfatimonas sp. (assembly GCA_964547865.1). Taxonomy (GTDB): domain Bacteria; phylum Pseudomonadota; class Gammaproteobacteria; order Thiomicrospirales; family Thiomicrospiraceae; genus Thiomicrorhabdus. Next base: position 3,880 of record CAZJPO010000035.1, on the reverse strand, counting down.
AGGTCGTCTGTTGATTCGCAATATCTGTATGGTATTCGATGCCTATCTGAAGTCAGGCACTCAAAACCGGTTCTCAAAAGTCATCTAATTTAAGTCTGATACCGTGCTTATCACCTGAAATATTGAGTTGATAAGTACTCCGCCTACTGTTCTGGTAACCATTCGTTGGTCTTATTGGTGAAATAGTAAACGGTTAAGCCTATCCACTCCTTCCATGCAATTTCTAATACATCAATATGCTTTAAAAACTTGAATTCAATAAAGCGATATTGTTCTGTGCTTGATCGGTAATCAACGGGATAGGCAATAACATTAATACCTTGCTGGCGGGCAATACCTACGGATCGAGGCATATGAAATGCCGAAGTCACTAATAGATAGGTTCCATCTTGTTTTGGGAGTAGGGGCTTGGTGTATTTAAAGTTTTCATAGGTATTTCTGGATTCGGGCTCTATGATCATCCTGTCATTCGCAACGCCCATTCTTTTTAAGAGCAACTCCGGAATTGAACCATCGCTATGAATCCCTCTAAGGGTCAATGAGCCGCTTCCACCAGTTAGAAAAACCGGAATTTCTGGGTGTTTTTGCGCTAGGTAGGCTGCACCAATATAGCGGTCCCCTCCAGCGTTAATTTCTGGGGTATCCCAGCTAAGAGAGGCAATATAGTCTTCTCCCCCACCTAGGACAATAATTCCATCTACATTGGGTAAAGTTTTTTCTGGTTGATGAAAACGTGTTTCTAGAGGTTCTATTAGATAGTCTCCAACCGGGTATAGCATCACCGTTAAACTCAGTATAGCGGTAGGCACCAAAAACCATTTAGCGAGAGAGTGGTGTTTAAACAGTAAAAAAACAGTTCCCAGTCCTAGAGCAAAAATAATCAAGTTACTTGGGCTAAGAAGCGCCCAGGTAAATTTAGACAAGGTAAAAAATATACTATCCATTGTGTTTTCTTCACGTAAATTATCTGGCCTCTATGGTAAAGGCCTATCCACTAAAGAAAAAGGCTTATTTTCCTCGCTTGTTAAATGTCCGATCATTTACGAACCGAACTATTGACTTGAATAGTACGACTTTAGCCTTATATGTTTAGTATCAGAAAATATTAAGGAGTCATCATTATGATGGATAAATTTACCACACAGTTTCAAAATGTATTGGGGCAGGCGCAATCAAAAGCCGTGGGTAATGACAACCAATTTATTGAACCCATTCATATTCTTGCAGCGCTGATTGATGAGTCAGGACATTTACTGCAATTAGCCAATGTCAATTTACAACAGCTGAAGCAGTCGGTAGAGGCGAAGGTCAGTCAGCTACCAAAGGTGAGTGGCACAGCGGGACAAGTTCAACTTTCGCAGAAAGCGGCTAGTATTTTGAATTTAATGGATAAGCAGGCGCAAAAGAATGGCGATGCCTTTATTGCCAGTGAGCTGTTTTATCCTGCTCTACTAGAAACCAGTGACCCTGCAGCAGAACAACTCAAACAAGCGGGTGCTAATAAACAGAGTATTGAAAAAGCTATTCATCAGGTGCGAGGAGGAGAGAGCGTGCAAGATCAAAATGCGGAAGAGAACCGTCAAGCGTTAGATAAATATACCGTTGATTTAACAGCTCGTGCAGAAGAGGGTAAGCTTGATCCTGTGATTGGTCGTGATGATGAGATTCGTCGCGCGGTACAGGTCTTGCAGCGCCGCACCAAAAATAACCCTGTTCTAATTGGTGAGCCGGGGGTTGGTAAAACAGCGATTGTAGAAGGCTTGGCGCAACGTATTATCAATGGTGAAGTGCCGGAAGGGTTGAAGAATAAGAAACTACTCTCGTTGGATTTGGCGGGACTGCTTGCTGGAGCAAAGTATCGAGGGGAATTCGAAGAGCGGTTAAAATCCTTACTAAAAGACCTTGAAAAGCAAGAGGGGGCAGTGATTCTATTTATTGATGAAATCCACACCATGGTTGGCGCAGGTAAAACTGAGGGCTCAATGGATGCGGGAAATATGCTGAAGCCTGCTCTTGCGCGTGGAGAACTTCACTGTATTGGTGCCACCACTCTGGATGAATATCGTGAAAATATCGAAAAAGATGCCGCGCTTGAACGTCGTTTCCAGAAAGTGATTGTTGATGAGCCAACAGAAGAAGACACCATTGCGATTTTACGAGGTCTGAAAGAGCGTTATGAGATTCACCATGGCGTTGATATTACCGATCCGGCGATTGTGGCTGCAGCGAGTTTGTCCCAGCGTTATATCACTGACAGACAGCTTCCTGATAAGGCGATTGATTTGATTGATGAAGCTGCCTCTCGAATTCGTATGGAAATTGATTCCAAGCCTGAGGTCATGGATAAATTGGATCGCCGGCTAATTCAATTAAAGATTGAAGAAGTGGCACTGAAAAAAGAAAAAGATGAGGCCTCTAAAAAACGACTGGCCACTCTGAGAGAGGAGATTGAAGCGCTCGAGAAACAATATTCAGATCTTGAAGAGATCTGGAAACGCGATAAAGCTGCGCTTCAGGGTGCACAGCAGTTTAAGGAAGAGTTGGATGCAGCACGAATTGAGCTTGATGCTGCTCGTCGCGCTGGCGACCTCGCAAAGATGTCAGAGATTCAATATGGCAAGATTCCAGACCTAGAGACAAAAATTCAGGCGGCTGAACTGGCGGAGAGCCAAGCAGAATCGGATGATGGCTTGTTAAAAAATAAAGTAACCGATGAAGAAATCGCCGAAGTGGTCGCACGCTGGACGGGTATTCCAGTTTCTAAAATGATGGAAGGCGAGCGAGATAAATTACTTCGTATGGAAGAGGCGATCGGCGAAAAGGTTATTGGCCAGTCTGAAGCGGTAAAATCGGTATCGAATGCAATCCGTCGCTCTAGAGCAGGTCTGTCTGATCCAAATCGTCCAAATGGCTCGTTCTTATTCCTAGGCCCGACAGGAGTGGGTAAAACCGAACTGACTAAAGCGCTAGCAGACTTTTTATTCGATACGACCGATGCGATTGTGCGTATCGATATGTCAGAATTTATGGAGAAGCACTCTGTTGCCAGACTCGTTGGTGCACCTCCTGGGTATGTTGGTTATGAACAGGGCGGTTATCTGACGGAAGCGGTTCGCCGTAAACCTTATTCTGTCATCCTGTTGGATGAAGTAGAAAAGGCTCACCCTGATGTTTTCAATATTCTTCTTCAGGTACTGGATGACGGCCGGCTGACTGATGGTCAAGGCAGAACGGTAGATTTCAAAAATACAGTCATTGTTATGACCTCAAACCTCGGCTCTCAGATTATTCAAGAAAAGGTTGGAGAGGCCTCTTATGATGAGATGAAAACCGATGTATTAGGAGTGGTGGGGGGCTACTTCCGCCCCGAGTTTATCAATCGTATTGATGATATCGTCGTATTTCACCCTCTGGAAAAAGAGCAAATCAGAGTCATTGCCAATATTCAATTACAGCATTTACGTGCACGTTTGGCAGATGCAGAGATCGGATTGAATATCTCAGACGATGTTCTGGATATTATTGGTGAAGCTGGGTTTGACCCTGTGTTTGGTGCCCGTCCATTGAAACGAGTGATTCAGCAACAGATAGAAAACCCGTTGGCACAGAGAATTCTAAAAGAGGATTATTCTGCCGACTCTATCGTTGAAGTTAATCTTGTAGATAATGAAATTGTATTTCAGTAAGAAACATCTATTTTCTTAAAAAATACAATAATTGTTTGCTTCGTAAAACCCCGCTTAACCTTGGTTTAAGTGGGGTTTTTCCCTTTCATTATAGAAAAAAACATTTGCCCTTCTTCATGTTTTCTCCATAATTTTTATAAAAAATTCATTTTATTTTAATTGTTTTAGGGTTTGCTTATATTTAATTTATTTAT
>CAZJPO010000034.1:0-14684 GCA_964547865.1 uncultured Thiosulfatimonas sp. | reverse complement strand
CCTCCCCCACCCCGAAGTAATTAATTCACATCATTATTGCTCATAACAAAAAAAGTGTGTTGCTGAGCTTGGTTGTCTTGAGTAGCTTGTCAGTTTTGGGCTTTTGGCAGGGGCAGGTTTCTGTCCTCTCTGATGAATTGTATTCAGAGTTTACCTTGCTGGCTATGGCGATTGTGATTGTCAGTTTATTAGTAGGATTTTTTTTAGAATCTATCAAAATTGGACTGCTTCAGCTTGGGCTTTCTATTTACAGTCTGGTTATTTCTTTGGGCTTTTTAGGCTGGTATGACTACCAGCTTAAAGGAGAGTCTATTCTCGGCTTAGTGGTCCTATTAACGCTTTTTACCAGCAACCTAATTCATATGTTAAGTACGCTTTCTCGTGAAATGGCGCGAGGACTGTTCCAGTATGATGCTATAGCTGAAGCCTTAAAACTCAATACCTCACCGGTATTCTTGTCTAATCTAACCACGGCACTCGGCTTCTTATTACTGGGCTGGGTTGAGCCTCAGTATCAATCGATGGCAACCGCTGTCGCTTTGGGCGCATTAATTAGCTTTCTGATGACTTTGAGCTTACTGCCTTGGGTTTTATTGAGCTGGCTATTGGAGTTCAGAGTGGGGAATACCTCTGATCGTCATGGATTGAAATCGATTGTTCAATTCTTGAAGGCGAGACAGGGAGCCCGCAAATTGATTGTCATCACGGCAATACTGATTGGTGCTTGGCTAATTGCGAGTAATATCGTCTTACTGACTCAATTTACAGAGTTCTTTTTTCTGTTGGTGGTGTTCGCGGTATTGTTTTGGTTGAGCTGGCAGAGTTTGGGTATTGCACTGGTTAATTTAGTGGTAAATTTTTTAGCGCTCTTAGTCTCGATAGGATTGTTTGTAACCCTGTTTGCTGAGATTGAATGGCTGTGGTTAATTTGGGTGATTCCCTTGGGAATTATTGTCGATGATGGGATTCACTTCTTTTCGCGCTATGCACGAGCTAAGTACAGTGTGTTTAGTGATCCAGAGTCAGCGGTTACTTTTGCGATGGCGAGTGTTGGCCGGCCGATTTGGATCACGTCCTGGGTGTTGCTGGTTGCCTTAGCAGTGCTGTTGTTGAGCGGGAATGTTTTGGTGGTAGAGGCCGCGTTATTAACCATGATTTCTCTAGTTGTGGCGACGATTATGATTCTGTTTATTATTCCGGCATTGGTGATGTCTCAACAGTCTTAATTTTACCCCGGGATAATTAGCTGGGCTTATGGCCGTCAATAGGCTATATTTATATTAGCCTATAGTTATTAATCGCTTTGATTTCCTATCAAATATTTTGATTTCATTTTTCTAGGTAATCCTCGTTATTGGCGTATAATCCCTTTCTAATTGCCCGGGAGTTTACATAGTCTATTGTTTAGATTTCTCCAAAACAGGCACAACGATTTTTCACATATTTATTTCGTCAGAAAATAAAAAATAAAAAATAAAAAATAACAAGTAACAAGTAACAAGTAACAAGTAACAAGAGGCATAAACATGGCAACAGTTGTTGTAGTTGGTTCTAGTACTGGTGGATTACCAATGTCATATGATGTTCGTAAGCATCTAGATAAAGGCCACACTGTAAAAGTAGTAAATGCAATTGATGAGTTTAACTTTGTACCGTCTAACCCATGGGTTGCGGTAGGTTGGAGAAAGCCAGAAGATATTTCTTTCAAGCTTGAGCCGTACCTAACTCGAAAAGGTATTGAGTTTTATAACCAAACTTGCGTCGGTCTGGATCCAGAAAACAACAACATCACTTTGGATGATGGTTCAACCATGGATTATGACTACCTGATTCTTTCAACGGGCCCAGCACTGGCGTTTGAAGAAGTTGACGGTTTTGGTCCTAAGAGTCACGGTGGTAACACGGTTTCTGTTTGTACAACGCCTCACTCTGTAGAAGCTCATGAGCAGTGGGAAGAATTCTGTAAGGATCCTGGTCCAATTATCGTGGGTGCTGTTCAAGGTGCGTCATGTTTTGGTCCAGCTTACGAGTTTGCCATGATCATGGAAACAGATCTTTGTAAGCGTAAGATCCATAGTCAAGTACCAATGACGTTTGTAACGGCTGAGCCTTACATTGGTCACCTAGGCCTAGGTGGTGTAGGTGATTCAAAAGGTCTAATGGAAGCGGAACTGCGTAACCGTCACGTTGAGTGGATCTGCAATGCTAAAGTCACTAAGATCGAAGACGGCATGATGTATGTTGATGAGCATAACAACCGCGGTGATGTGATTGATCAGCATGAACTACCATTCAAGTACTCTATGATGCTTCCTGCATTTAAAGGTTCAAAATTCCTTCAAGAGATGGTTGATCCAGATCCTGAGAAGGCTGGTGGCCCTCTAGTGAACCCGCGTGGCTTTGTTAAGGTTGATGAGTTCAGTCGTAACCCGACATACCACAATATTTACGCTTTAGGTGTTGGGATCGCGATTCCTCCAGTTGATACTAAGTGCCCAGTGCCATGTGGTACACCAAAAACAGGTTTGATGATTGAGTCAATGGTAATGGCGATCTGCCATAACATTGAAGCAAATGTTGAAGGTAAAGAGCCTCATGAAGAGCCGACTTGGAACACCGTCTGTCTTGCTGATATGGGTGACTCTGGTGCGGCATTTGTTGCACTACCTCAGATTCCTCCGCGTAACCTAACGTGGGCGAAGAAAGGTAAGTGGGTTCACTTGGCGAAAATTGCATTTGAGAAATACTTCATCCGTAATATGAAGTCTGGTAACTCTGAGCCAATTTATCAGAAGTACATTATGAAAATGCTAGGTATTAACCGCCTAAAATCTGAAACGAAAGACTAGTTGTCAAATTGTTTTTGTTTCTACAGTTTTTTTGCTTTGATCTCCTTTCTAGTGCCTAGCCCCTTTTCCTATGCCTTCAAATTGTCGGTCCAAGTAGACCGTTTAAATCGTCTATAATATGCCGCCATGACACTCACGTTTACACTTTACAGTCTTGATTTATTGGGTACGGTGGTCTTTGCGATCACAGGGCTTTTGGCTGCGCGCAGAAAACATTTAGATCTGTTTGGTGCGATTGTGATTGCCATGGTCACTGCGATTGGTGGTGGCACCGTTAGAGACTTGATTATTGGTCAACCTGTTTTCTGGACCCAGAATGATATCTATATTTATGTGGTGGTGATTTCCGCTTTACTGCTGTTTTTCTTTGCCCGTTATAGACGTTTACCTGTGAAGCTATTGTTGTTCCTCGATGCGCTTGGCTTGGCGGTGTTTACGGTGGTTGGTGCACAAAAAGCGATGGCTTTAGGGTTTTCAGATCCCATTGCGATCATGACTGGCGTGATGACAGGGGTCTTGGGTGGCGTGATTCGGGATGTACTGGTTGGAGAGGTACCTTTAATTTTCAGGCAAGAAATTTATGCGACGGCCTCTTTTATTGGGGCGAGTATTTTCCTCTTAATGGAACATTCAGGATTTAACGTAGAAGTCTCAGTGATAACCGCTATAATCCTTACTCTTATTGTAAGAGTCTGGGCAATAACGATGAATGTGAAGTTGCCGGTGTTTATCTCTTATAAAGAGACTGATTCAAAAAATTCAAAATAAAGTTTGGTTTTCTATGTTTAATTTGCCATATGAGCTGTTACTGGGGTTGCGCTACACACGTGCAAAACGCCGTAATGGTTTTATCTCTTTTATCTCTCTTTCATCAATGATTGGCATTGCGCTCGGGGTAACGGCTCTGATTACGGTTTTGTCTATTATGAATGGTTTTCAAGAGGAGCTAAGAGAAAGGATTCTGGGAATGACGGCTCATATGACCATTAATGAGCGCGATGATCGCCTCGCTAACTGGGAACCGCTTTATAACCAATTAATCAATCAGCCACATGTAGAAGGGGCAGCGCCTAACATTATGGAACAGGGCATGGTGACCATCGGCAATAAAGTCAATGGCGTCGCCATTCGAGGTATTTTACCGGAGTTTGAAGGTCAGGTTGCCGATATCGAGACCAAGATGATTGCGGGTTCTCTACATGATTTGGCGCCAAAAAAATTCAAGATCGTTTTAGGGGCGGAGCTTGCGGTCAGTTTGGGTGTGGCGATTGGTGATAAGGTTACTGTGATAGCGCCTCAGGGAAGTGTTTCACCCGTGGGTGTGGTGCCAAGAATTAAACGTTTTACGGTTGCAGGGATATTTGAAGCTGGCATGCACGAATACGATAGCGGACTAGCGATTATTCATATTAGAGACGCGCAGAAGTTATTTAAGTACAAAGATCAAGTGACGGCACTTCAGCTAAAACTGGATGACCTTTTTAGTGTCGGCGCAGTGAAAAACCAGCTCGGAGAAATCGTTGATCGAAATCTTTATATGCGTGACTGGCGTCAGCAGCATTCCAATTTCTTCAAAGCGGTTGAGATGGAGAAGCGCATTATGTTTATTGTGTTGACTCTGATCATCATGGTGGCGGCATTTAATATTGTCTCTACGATGGTGATGGTGGTCACTGATAAGCAGAGTGATATTGCTGTTTTACGCACCATCGGCGCTTCGCCTATGGCGATTCAGGCGATTTTTATCATTCAAGGTATGGTGATTGGTGTGCTCGGTGTTGTATTGGGTGTTATCGGTGGGGTCAGCCTGGCTCTGAATATAGATGTAATAGTGCCATTTATTGAAAACTTGCTTGGTTTCCAGTTTTTCCCGCCTGATATTTACTATATCAGTAAGGTGCCTGCAAAGCTTGAGTGGGCAGATGTTGGTTATATTACGGGAATTGCATTCTTGTTGACGTTGGTGGCAACTCTATATCCAGCCAGAAAGGCAGCGAAGGTCAATCCGGCGGAGGCATTGAGATATGAGTAATATCATCTTACAAGCAAAATCACTTGCTAAAACCTACTGCGAAAGTGAAATTGAAACCCCGGTTTTTTCAGGGGTCGATTTTGAGCTTACTGCGGGTGAGAAGGTTGCGATTATCGGAGCGTCTGGTTCAGGAAAAAGTACGTTGCTGCACATTCTTGCAGGTCTGGATTCTCCGAACAAAGGTGAAGTTGAATTGAACGGCCAGCCTTTCTCAAAGCAGAGTGATGTGGAGAGGGGACGACTTCGTAATCGTCATATGGGATTCGTTTATCAGTTTCACCACCTGTTTTCTGAGTTGAGTGCCATTGAAAACGTCATGATGCCGCTTCAGGTCAGAAGAGAGTCTGTTAAAACCGCGAGGGTCAAAGCGGTGCAGTTGTTGGAAAAAGTGGGTTTATCACATCGAATCAATCATAAACCGAGTGAACTTTCGGGTGGGGAGCGTCAGCGGGTGGCAATTGCCCGCGCTCTGATTACCGAACCAAGCTGTATTCTGGCAGATGAGCCTACCGGAAACCTTGATCACGCTTCCGCTGAACAGGTCTTTGAACTGCTGTTGGAGCTCAACACTGAAATGAACACTGCCATGTTGATTGTGACGCACGATCAAGAGTTAGCAGGTCGAATGGATCGTCAGGTCAAAATGATCGATGGTCAAATTAGCTAGTTAAAGCCATCCTGTGTTAGCGATACAAAATCTTTCTATTCGTGCGGGGACCAAACCCTTGCTAGACTCCGCCAGTCTTTCTATCCATCCGGGCCAGAAAATAGGACTCGTGGGAAAAAATGGTGCGGGTAAAACGACGCTGTTTAAAACCATTCTTAATGAAGTTCCTATTGATGCAGGCCAGATTGCTGTGCCCGCCAACTGGTTAATCGGGTGTGTAGAGCAAGAAACCGATAGTCGCGAAGAAAATGCATTACAGTTTGTCAGCTATGGTGACACTCTCTATGCCGCGTGCCACCAGAAAGTCCAAGCCTGTGAAGCCGCTGAAGATCACGAAGGTTTAGTGAAGGCTTATGATGAAATGGACAAAATCTCAGGCTATGAGGTGCCGAATAAAACCCGCCAACTGTTATATGGTTTAGGGTTTTCGGATGCAGATTTCGCTAAGAATTTTGCCAAGTTTTCTGGTGGTTGGCAAGTACGATTGAAGCTTGCGCGCGCTTTGATGCAACGCTCGGACTTGTTGTTATTAGATGAGCCAACTAACCATTTAGATATTGAGGCGGTGAACTGGTTAGAGCAGTGGTTGAAATCCTATACTGGCGCAATTCTCGTCATCTCTCACGATCGCGACTTTTTAGATCAGGTTGTACAGGGTATTGCTCAAATCCACGAGCAAAAGCTACACTTTTATAGCGGCAATTTTGCGGCCTATGAAAGACAGCGTAACGAACAGCTTATGCAACAACAGGCGTTGCATGAAAAGCAGAAACAGCAGATGCAGCACCTCAAGTCTTTTATTGAGCGTTTTAAGGCAAAAGCGAGTAAAGCCAAGCAAGCTCAGAGTCGTGTAAAAGCTTTGAGTCGGATGGAGGAGGTCGCTGCCGTTCAGGCGACCAACCCGTTTAGGTTTGAATTTGTCTCTCCAGAACACCAGCCAGATCCAATGGCGTATATTGAGAGTGTTTCTTTTGCCTATGGGGACACTCCCATTCTTAATGAAGTCGATCTCGTTTTGCGCAAGGGCGATAGAATTGGCTTAGTGGGCATGAATGGCTCGGGAAAAACCACGCTTCTGAAACAGATTGTGGGCGACCTCAACCCCCAGTCGGGTAAGGTGATTTTGAGTAAAGGGGTCAAAATTGGATATTTTGCTCAGCATCAATTGGATTCTCTGCAAACCGAGCAAAGCCCTTTGCAACACTTGTTGGCGTTAAATAAGTCTGAGGACACCTTTGAAGATCGCATTACCGACCAGAGTGCGAGGGATTTTCTCGGTCAGTTTGGCTTTTCGAATAACCAGTGTTTGGATTCGATAAAGCATTTTTCAGGTGGGGAGAAAGCCCGCCTCGCGCTAGCGCTGATTGTTTTTCAGCAGCCCAACTTGATTATATTGGATGAGCCGACCAACCACTTGGACATGGATTCAAGAGACGCGCTGGATATGGCGATTCAAGAGTTTAGCGGGGCGATCATTTTGGTTACACATGATAAACACTTGTTGGCGAGTATTTCTGATCAGTTTTGGTGGGTGCATAACGGTAAGGTGACGAATATCCATGGTGACTTGGATTCGTACCTTCAGGAGCAGTTGAAAGCGGTTAAAGCACAGCAGCAAGAGCAAAAAGCCACAAAGTCTGTGACGAGCAAAAAAGAATTACGTCAGCAGTCTGCCATGACGCGTAAGCAGCTTGAAGCCAAACTCAGGCCCTACAGCAAGGAATTGCAGAAGTTGGAAGCGCAGTTGGAGTCACTGCAGACAGAGTTGGACGGTTGCCACGCTAAAATGGAAGAGGCTTCATTATATGATGATGAAAACAAAGATGAGCTTGCGGCATGTATTTTAAAAGAGTCAGAGTGTCGCCAGAAAGTTGAGCAGTTAGAAGAGCGTTGGCTTGAACTTGAGGTGTCGATTGAAGAGGTAAAGGCTGAGTTTTCAGGTAGTTAGTTTGCTTTGTAAAGAAGGAGGGGCTGCTTTGGTGGCTCATTAAGAGCAGCCCATCAAGAATTAACGAGCTGCCAAATATCAGGTTTGATTAGGTCTTATTTAAAGGCTAGACCGTGTTTGAAACCAAACTTGCGAAGGATTTTAACCATAGGGCAGAAACCTGTGACCGCAGAGAACATCAGGTTTGCACCAACAAATCCAGTTAGGTACAACCACTCTGGCGCGTGATAAACACTTAGAAGAGTGCTTGCTAGAACCATTGTTCCTGCAACGAGCATGACAACTTTTTCAATAACCATAATATAAATTCCTTTTAATTTTGTTTTTGTTAAAACAAGCATCAAATGCCCGTCTTGATTTTGCCGCAAATTCTACCATTTTTATAAATATAAACAAGAGATTACGTGATGTAACTCGCGTTGTTTTATTGTTTTGATTCTGTTTTTTTTCGATTAGCGCGGTTTATTTGCCTATAAGAAAAGCCTGTTTAAAAGGGTTTTGAGAGGGTGGTTTCGATTCTGTTTCTAGGCAGTTTATTAGTAACAGATAACGCCCTGTTTTTTATACCAATAAAGTTAAATGAGAGTCTTTTTCACTTTGCCTTTAAATTTATCAATTAAAAAAGTATAATCCCGTGTCTGAAATTTTTATCAGTCGAATGCTAGTTAGAACTCTTCACTAAGACTTCTTTCGATTGCTTCGGCTTAGTTAACATCGAACTTTGAGAATTGAACATGCAAGTAACTGTAGAAAAACCTGAACAAGGTCTTGAACATAAAATGACTGTGACTTTTCCATCTGACAACCTGAATGCAGATGTGGATAAGCGTTTAAATGAAATTCGTCGCACAGTAAAAATGGATGGTTTCCGTCCTGGTAAAGTGCCTTTAAATATTGTTAAAAAGCGTCATGGTGCACAGGTTCAACAAGAAATCATGGGTGAAGCACTACAGAAAGCGTTTTACGATGCAGTTGACCAAGAAGGTCTACAAGTTGCAGGTTACCCAATTTTTGACGATCTAAACGATGCTGATGGCAACGTTACTTTTTCAGCTCGTTTTGAAACTTACCCAGAAATCACGGTACCTGAATTTAGTGGCCTTAAAGTTGAAACAATTAAGTCTGAAGTCACAGATAAAGATGTTACAACGATGATTGATCGTCTTCGCGAACAGCGTATGGCTTGGAAACCATCTAAGAGTGGTGCTAAGAAAGTTAAGAAGGGTGAGCAAGTTATCATCGATTTCGTAGGTAAGATCGACGGCGAAGTCTTCGAAGGTGGTTCTGCTGAGAACGTTCCTTTGGAAATCGGTTCTGGCCGCATGATTCCTGGTTTCGAAGATGAAATCATCGGCATGAAAAAAGGGGAAGAGAAAACGATTGAAGTTACTTTCCCTGAAGATTACCAAGCTGAAAACCTAAAAGGTAAAGCGGCAGCTTTCGATATTACAGTTCACTCTATCTCAACTAAACAACTTCCTGAAGTTGATGAAGACTTTGTCAAGTCTTTTGGTGTTGAAGAAGGTACTGAAGAAGCTTTGACTAAAGAGATCAAAGAGAGCATGGAAAAAGAGTTGAGCCGTGCCGTTGAGAGCAAAAACAACAATGCAGCGCTAGCAGCATTAAATGAGATTGTTGATGTTCAGCTTCCAAAAGCGCTAGTTGACCAAGAAGTGAAGAGCCTAATGGATCGCGCAGTTCAGTCAATGCAACAACAAGGTATGAAAGCTGAAGATGTCAACATTGAAGCGGCTGAGTTTGAAGGTGAAGCAAATGACCGCGTTAAGCTAGGTCTTGTTCTAGGTGATGTTATCAAGGCGAACAACATTGAAGCGGATGACACAGAAGTTGAAGCTTATATTACTGAGCAAGCTGGTTCTTATGAAGATCCTTCTGAAGTGATTGGTTGGTATGCTCAAAACCCTGGCGCGCGTTCTGAAATTCGTGCGGTGCTAGTTGAGTCTAAAGTGGCAAATAAAATCATTAGCGAAGCAAAAGTTAAAGAAGTTAAAAAATCATTTGATGAAGTAATTGGCCGTCAGTTCTAAGGCTTTTTATATAGATTCAATCGACTTTTGGTCGCGATAAAACTTAACCCTGAATATAAATTTTAAATTTGTGTTTGGGGTTAAGTTTTTTTTTGCCTCAGAAAGCGCTAAGATACAGCTTAAATCTACAAAATAATCATTAAAAACACACGGAAATGAAGCAGAAAAGTATGGATGACACAATTCAAAACGCATTAGTCCCAATGGTAATTGAACAGACCAGTCGTGGTGAGCGTTCTTATGATATATATTCAAGACTCTTAAAGGAGCGAGTCATTTTTATGGTTGGCCCGGTTGAAGACCATATGGCAAACTTGATCGTGGCTCAAATGTTGTTTCTAGAGTCTGAGAATCCAGAAAAGGATATTCATCTATACATTAACTCTCCTGGAGGGAGTGTGACTGCTGGTATGGCGATTTACGATACGATGCGTTTTATCAAGCCGGATGTCAGTACGATGTGTATTGGTCAGGCAGCCAGCATGGGCTCTTTTTTGTTGTCTGCTGGTGCAAAGGGTAAACGTTTTGCACTTCCGAATTCACGCGTGATGATTCACCAACCACTTGGCGGCTTCCAGGGACAGGCGAGTGATATTCAGATTCATGCCCAAGAAATTCTGCAAATTAAAGAGAAACTCAACAAAGCACTCGCGGATCATACGGGTCAAAAACTCGAAACCATTGAGCAAGATACAGATCGTGATAACTTTATGAGTGCAGATGAAGCTTGTGAATATGGTTTAATAGATAAAGTATTGGCTCAACGTTAAGGTTAAGAGTAATGAGTGAAGATAAAACCCTATATTGTTCTTTTTGCGGAAAAGGACAAGAGGAAGTTCGTAAGTTAATTGCGGGGCCTTCTGTCTATATTTGTGATGAGTGTGTTGAGCTGTGTAATGATATTCTGCGCGATGAGTTCGGTGAAGAAGACATCGGTCACTTTGAGTTGGATAATTTACCAACACCGCATGAGATAAGCTCTATTCTCGACGATTATGTAATTGGGCAACCCAAGGCGAAAAAGGTCTTGTCAGTTGCGGTTTATAATCACTACAAGCGTTTACAGAATGCCCACGTTAAAGATGAAGTTGAGCTGACTAAAAGTAATATTCTTTTAATTGGGCCAACAGGTTCTGGTAAGACTTTATTGGCACAAACCTTAGCGCGTCTTCTAGATGTGCCATTTGCGATTGCTGACGCGACGACGTTAACCGAAGCGGGTTATGTCGGTGAAGATGTAGAAAGTATTATTCTTAAGCTTTTACAGCGCTGTGATAACGATCCAGAGAAAGCGGAGCGCGGTATTATCTATATCGATGAAATCGATAAGATTACCCGTAAGTCTGAAAATCCATCGATCACTAGAGATGTTTCAGGTGAAGGTGTACAGCAAGCACTTCTTAAATTAATTGAAGGTACGATGGCCTCTGTGCCTCCGCAGGGCGGACGTAAGCACCCCAATCAAGATATGATTCAGGTCGATACCTCGAAAATTCTGTTTGTTGTGGGTGGCGCGTTTGAAGGTCTGGATAAGATTATTGAGCAGCGTACAGAAACCGATGTCGGGATTGGTTTCTCTGCAGAGGTAAAAACAGCTGAAAGCAAAAAGACGATTACGGAGAAGTTTAATCAGATCGAGCCTGAAGACTTGGTCAAGTTCGGTTTAATTCCTGAGTTTGTCGGGCGGTTACCTATGATTGCTTCTTTAGAAGAGCTTGATGAAGATGCATTGGTGAAAATTCTGACTGAACCGAAAAACGCTTTGGTTAAACAGTTCCATAAAATGTTTGAGTTGGAAGGCGTGGAACTTCAGTTTAGAAAAGATGCCTTGATCGAGATTGCTCACTTGGCGATTGAGCGTAAAACAGGAGCGCGTGGTCTTCGTTCTATTATGGAGCAAATGTTGCTTGATACGATGTATGACTTGCCGAGCTTGAAAAACGTTGAAAAGGTCGTTATTAATAAGTCAGTTATTCAGGGTAAAAAATCACCACTGATTGTTTATCAAGAAGAGAAGGCCAAAAAAGCCGCTAGTGAATAAGGCTTGCCACTCTTAGATAAATAAAGTTAGTTTTAAACCCAGCCTAGTGCTGGGTTTTTTCAAGGCGACTATTAAGCCTTAGTGAAGGAAGTTATGGATATTGATCAGTTAAGTATGAAAATGAATGTGTTGGTGTTGCCACTGAGAGATGTGGTTGTGTTCCCCGGCAATGTGATGCCCCTATTTGTTGGTAGAGAAAAGTCCATACAAGCGCTTAATGAAGCGATGAATACAGACAAGCAAATTTTTCTTGTGACGCAAAAGAATGCTGATTTAGATGTGCCTTCTTTAGAGGATCTTTATGCAGTCGGCACCATGGCGAATATCTTGCAATTACTTAAACTGCCCGATGGTACTGTCAAGGTACTGGTTGAAGGGGTTCAGAGATTTAGCCTGCTCAGCTTGAAAGAAGAAAATAATGTTTTAGTGGGCGATATCAATGAGATCTCGAACTTCGATGAGCATGAAGTGGATCAGCCTGTTTTGATTCGCGCTTTGGCTGAACGCTTTGCTCAGTTTGCCGAACTCAAAAAGAAAGTACCTTCTGAGGTGAAAACATCTGTTCAGAAAGAAACGAATCCTGAGCGTATGGTTGATTTGATTTCAGCCAATTTGAAGCTTTCAGTTGCTGAGAAACAAGATTTATTAGAAGTTATTTCTGTCAGTGAGCGTTTGGAAAGGGTACTCGATTTAGTTGAAACAGAGATTGAGATGCTCGAATCTGAAAAGCGTATCACTTCTCGCGTGAAGAAGCAGATGGACAAAACTCAGCGGGAATACTATCTGAACGAGAAAATCAAAGCGATTCACACAGAGTTGGCCGGCGGCGATGAGGAAGTTGTCAACGAGTTTGATGAGCTTGCTGAACGCATTACTAAGACGGGATTAACGGCTGAAGCAGAAAAAAAGGCCAATGCTGAACTGAAAAAGCTTCGTATGATGCCATCTCAATCGTCTGAAGCAACGGTGGTTCGTAACTACCTTGATTGGCTGTTAGACATTCCTTGGAAAAAGCGCAGTCGAGTTAGCAAAGACCTGAATAAGGCTGAGTTGGTTCTGGATAACCAGCACTATGGTCTAGAAAAGGTTAAAGAGCGCATTGTTGAATATCTTGCAGTGCAAAAGCGTGTTCGTAAGATGAAAGGGCCTATCTTGTGTCTGGTTGGTCCTCCAGGGGTCGGTAAAACCTCTTTAGCAAAATCAATAGCTGAAGCCACCAACCGAAAGTACATTCGTATGGCGCTTGGTGGGGTGCGTGATGAAGCTGAGATTCGTGGTCACCGTAAAACTTATATTGGTGCTCTGCCAGGTAAGATTATCCAAAAAATGCACTCTGCGGGCACTAAAAACCCGCTGTTCTTGTTGGATGAAATTGACAAAATGTCCAGTGATATGCGCGGTGACCCCGCTTCTGCATTGCTTGAGGTATTGGACCCTGAGCAAAACCATACCTTTAACGATCACTATTTAGAGGTAGATTACGACCTTTCAGATGTTATGTTTGTGGCGACATCAAACTCAATGGATATTCCTGAGGCTTTATTGGATCGAATGGAAGTGATTAACCTTTCTGGTTATACCGAGCCTGAAAAATTGAATATTGCCGAGAAACATCTGCTGCCACGTGCGATGAAAGACCATGGCTTGAAAGCAGATGAGATCAATATCACCGAAGAGGCAATTACAGCGATTATCCAGACTTACACGCGAGAGGCCGGTGTGCGTTTATTAGCGCGTGAGTTGGCTAAAATTTGTCGTAAAGCAGTTAAAAAGATTGTCACAGAAAAAGAGGGTGGTGATCAGTTGACGATTGCTAAAGATGACCTTGAGGACTATCTTGGGGTTGCTCGGTATCGTATTGGTTTGGCAGACTCTGAAGATCGTGTTGGACAGGTGGCCGGGTTGGCTTGGACAAGAGTCGGTGGTGATTTGCTCAGGATTGAGGCTACTGCAATGCCTGGTAAAGGTAAACTTTCAAGTACTGGTCAGCTAGGTAGTGTCATGCAAGAGTCTGTTCAAGCGGCTATGAGCGTGATTAGAAGTCGTTCACAAGCGCTGGGGTTGCAAGATGAGTTTTATGAAAAAAATGACCTTCACCTTCACTTTCCTGAAGGTGCGATCAAAAAAGATGGTCCTAGCGCAGGTATTGCTATCTCAACCGCAATCATTTCAGTACTCACTCAGACCCCTGTTAAGGCCAATGTGGCCATGACAGGGGAGATTACCCTGAGAGGGGAGGTATTGCCAATTGGTGGCTTGAAAGAGAAACTGTTGGCGGCCTTGAGAGGTGGCATCGATACCGTCTTAATCCCTCACGATAATGTTCGTGATTTAGCCGATGTACCTGATGATGTGAAAAATCAGCTGAATATTCATCCTGTTCAGTGGGTGGATGAGGTGTTTGAATTGGCACTGACAGAAATGCCAAAGCCATTAGAAATACCTGTTGAAAACATTAATTATACTGATGAAAAGCCCGCCAAATCAGCGCAAAAGGCTTCAAATCGACATTAATTGGTAAAATTTCTTTTTTTTGCTTGACACCATTTGCCCTTGGTTGCTATAAATGTTGGTGCCAAAGGTGGTGGATATTAAAAATAACATTAAAGACTCATGGAGAAGACAATGAATAAATCTGAATTAGTAAGTGCAATCGCTGAAGAAGCAGGTCTAACAAAAGCAGATGCAGCTAGAGCGCTAGACGCAACCGTTGCAACTGTTACTAAAGCAATGGCTTCTGGCGATTCAGTTGCAATCATCGGATTCGGTACTTTTAAAGTTGGTGAGCGTTCTGCTCGCACTGGTCGTAACCCTCAAACAGGTGCTACGATGGAAATCCCAGCGGCAAAAGTTCCTAAGTTCACAGCTGGTAAAGCGCTAAAAGAAGCGGTTAACTAATAAGGCG
This sequence comes from uncultured Thiosulfatimonas sp., assembly GCA_964547865.1. GTDB lineage: Bacteria > Pseudomonadota > Gammaproteobacteria > Thiomicrospirales > Thiomicrospiraceae > Thiomicrorhabdus. Next base: position 194 of record CAZJPO010000034.1, on the reverse strand, counting down.
TTTCTAAGTCATCAAAAAAATATAAAAAATCGTATAAATTTGATTGACAAGTTCTCCCATAGCTCTATAATACGCCACATCAATTAAGCACTGCTTGAAACGCCGCAAAGCGGCATGGACAGCGGCTTAGCAAAGTGTTTGATTGGGTGATTAGCTCAGTTGGGAGAGCATCGCCCTTACAAGGCGAGGGTCAC
>CAZJPO010000033.1:0-14689 GCA_964547865.1 uncultured Thiosulfatimonas sp. | reverse complement strand
CATAGTCCTATACTCTGCTAGTAACTTCTATCAGCAAAAAGTTGATCTTAAAGATCTCTCTTCTAAACAATTCCAAGCTAAAGCAGCTGAACGCTTAGAGCTCATTAACTCATTTTCGCAACAGTTTCTAAACCGCCTTAATTCCATTGAACAAAACCAAACTTTCCGCGATTTTGTTGAATTTAGCGAAAACAAAGAAGGCGCACAACACCTCTTTCTAAGTGTACAAAAATCTGTCATGAGTACCATGCAGCTTCGATACATTGACCTAACAGGTAAAGAGTTACTTAGAACAGACTCTCAAGGGACACTCGTTAGCGATAAACCTATTCAACACAGAATTGTGCCAGATTTGGAGCTCCAAGATAAGTCTCACCGCCCCTACTTCCATCAATTTAAAAGATTACCTAAAGGTGAAATTGGGATTTCAGCTATAGAGTTAAATATGGAGAACGGAGAGATTGTTGAGCCCAAACAACCGACATTACGCTTTGCAAAAAGGGTATTTATTAACGATAAAGCGGCCGGTATCATTATTATCAATGTCTGTATGAATCACTTTATTTCACAGTTTCAAAACAGTACTTTGTATTTTATTAACTTGATCGATGGCGATGGTAAGTTCTTAGTCTACAAAGACCCGAACAGAAGCCTTTTGGGTGAACCAGGTGGTCAGATGTCAGTCTTTGAGGCCTATGGATTTAAACGAGGCACCAGTATTCTAGAAAGCCATATCTATGCCGACCGACAAATATACAGCATCGCCGTCCCCAATCTTTCAAAAGATCAGAATGTGAAGATGATTCTGGAGTTTAAATTTGAAGAAAGCTCGAAGCTTGCCAAAGAACAAAATTTACTCATCCTAGGATTGGTGGTTTTGACTGTGCTGCTTATGTTGCCCGTGGCGGTTTATCTCTCTCGCTCTCCTGATCGCTTAATGAAAAAACTTAACAACCAAGCTCACCAAGACGAGCTAACCGGCTTGCCAAACAAGACCTCTCTTGTTGAAGAGATGGAGGAGAGACAAGAACAGGTACTCATTATTCTGCGCATCGATAACATGCGAGCCATTAACAATGTATATGGCTATGAACTGGCAAATAAACTCATCTTCTCAATGGCTGAAAAGCTTGATAAATTAGCACACGAATTGATCTTTAAAGTCTATAAACTGCCTTCTAATGTTTTTGCTCTGAGATGTTTCGACTGCCATGAAAAACGAGGTTTAGAGGAGTTGATGGAGCTTCTTCACAATACGGTTGAAGACTCAACATTTATGGTGGATGAAAATGAGTTCAAGCTTTCAATTACCTTAGGTTCTAGTGACCCTAATTCTCACACCCCACTATTCAATAAAATCATCGATGCCGAAAAAGCGATGCGCACAGCAATCGATCTAAAACTAGACTTTGTTATTTCTGATAGATCTGAAGACACTAATCAGAAATACAAAGAAAACATTCAAATGCTTGAGCTAATCAAAGTAGCACTTGATAATCACTGGGTGACGCCTTTCTTCCAGCCGATTCACAATAATGAAACCGGTGAAATCGACAAATACGAAGTACTGATGCGAATTCAAGATGACAACGGCATTATTTACCCGCCGAGTACCTTCTTAGAAATTGCCAAAGCCTCAAAGTACTACCACCGTATGACACGTGAAATCGTGGTTCAAGCCGTGGAATTTTTTAAAGACAAACCCTACGAGTTCTCAATCAATATCTCGTTTGAAGACATTATGCACAGCGATTTTTTCGATTTCATGCTCAAAGAGGTCGAACAGCACCATGTCTGTCCAAAACTGGTGATTGAAATCGTTGAATCCGAGGGGTTGGGAGACTACACCCAAGTGTACGACTTCATCAGAAAAGTCAAAGAGATGGGTTGCAAAGTCGCCATTGACGACTTTGGAACGGGTTATTCAAACTTTGAACATCTATTGAAACTTCATCACATGATTGATTACGTCAAAATTGATGGTTCCATTATCAAAGAGATTCACCACAACTCAATTAACTTCGGTATTGCGAAAAGTATCAAAACTTTCTGTGATGAACTCAAACTAGAAACTATTGCTGAATTTGTCGCCGAAGAAGCCATCCAAAACAAAGTACAAGAACTTGGAATCGACTATTCTCAAGGCTACTATTTTGGACAACCACACAATGAACTGTTTAAATAGCGCACTCATTTATAAACCAAAAAACTGAATCGTTTTTTAGCCAACATTATTATGATTGACCACGATACTGAGACACTTATTGCGCTGTTTAATCAAACCTTTGAGCAGACTGAAAACACACACTTATGCTGTTGTGAAGAAGAACCCATCTACCGCCCTGCTAACGATAAACACCCGCATCACCGCATAATCTTTGCCCACGGTTTTTTCGCCAGTGCCATGCACGAAATCGCACACTGGTGTGTCGCGGGAAAAGAACGTCGCCTTCTCGAAGACTTTGGCTACTGGTACGAACCGGATGGGCGTTCAGAGGAAAGACAATCAGAGTTTGAAAAAGTCGAAATCAAACCCCAGGCCTACGAGTGGATCTTCTCAAAGTCAGCAGACTTTACCTTCCATTTTAGTGCTGACAATTTAGCCCTAAACAACCAACCATCTGAAACGTTTAAACAAGCGGTTTATCACCAAGTCCAAGAACTGCTAAAAAACGGACTGCCACCTCGTGTACAACTATGGTCTGACTGTTTAATCAATCACTACCGCAATGACCGCCCCCTTTCAGCTAACGAATTTAAGCTTTAATCCCCAATAAAATAACCCTGCAAAAAATTGAGTGGTTTTTCAAAGTTAGCTATAGTCACCGTGTTGTGCTTTTAAACAGGCTAGCAATTAAATCTGACTGAGACTTAAAAACCAACAAATCAACTTCTAACCAAACGATAAATATGACCAACTCAAATAATGATAAATACAGTGGACTGATTTCTAAATTTAGTGAGTTATTCGATCAGACACTAAGCCATGATGAAATCGCCAATAGAACCAGTGGCATCATTGGCGAAGAAGCTTTGCCACTTGGCAACTACATTTGGCTCAAGAATCAAGGTGCGATTGAGTACTATGTGAGCTGGATACCCCACTACCGTGGAGATAGCCATGGTGTCATCTATGAAGATGGAAGACACGAAGAATTGGCGACACTTTCTCATATAGGAGAGGTCACAAAAGCAGAACAAGAGCTTCGTGCTGAGCTACAAAGAAAAGGACTTATTTAACACGATCAGCCCTTTAATCTAGATCAAAGGCTACTGGAATCTAGTCCGAGAAGATCGTCTTTTTTAGAAATCACGTCAACCGCTAGTAAACCCTTGAAAGAAAATGAGTTGCCATTTACCCCTTTTCACATGGTCCCTGGAATTTTCCTGAAAGCCCTGTTGCAAGGCAGCTTCAGTCTTATGGTTTTTGGCTGGACTCAAATTGTTATGGATATACAACCGCTGATTGCCATGATTACAAGCGAAGGCAAATTGCACGGTTTCTCTCATACCTTTTTAGGGGCAACTCTTATTGCCATCTTATCTGCGCTAACCGAAAAATATCTTTCAGAATTGGGGTTAAGAATTTTAAGAATTCTCAATGAGGGTGATGCTATTTCAGTCACCTGACCAATTGTCTTTATCAGTGCATTTGCGGGCACTTACATTCACGTAATTCTTGATGCCATTATGCACAGTGATATGGAGCCTTATTATCCCTATGTAATCGATAACACATTGCTAGGCATTATAAGTGTCCATCAACTTCATCAGTTTTGTCTGTATTCAGCAATAATTGGTGCACTATTGTATTATTCAGTTAGATATATGCTTAAAAAACAAAGTAATGGAGAACGTTATGAAAAATAATGAAAAACTGGATTATGTCGAATTCGCTGCCAAAGACCTAGAAGCAACCAAGAAATTCTTTTCTGCTGTTTTTGCTTGGCCGTTTGTCGATTATGGACCAGAATACACCGCCTTTTCAAATCAGGGTTTAAACGGTGGTTTTTTTAAAGCAGATGCTTGCAGTCAAACCGCTAATGGCGGTGCGCTTTTGGTTTTTTATAGCTCAGACATAAATGATACCCAAAAGAGAATTGAAGCCCATGGCGGAACGATTGTCCGTCCTATTTTTGAGTTTCCCGGTGGTTGTCGTTTTCATTTTACAGAACCAAGTGGTAATGAGTTTGCGGTCTGGTCAGAAACTCAGTAATCGTCATCTTTCTATAAGGGAGTTCGTTTAGAATATCCCAACAACATAAAATCTCTAAAGAACACTGTAAAACCCTCTATGTCCGATACCCCAAAAAACCTGTTAAAAGCCGAAAGAGTCGAGTTCATTCTCAAAACGCTTCAAGAACTCTATCCAAATCCTCCGATTCCTTTAGACCATCAGGATAACTACACCTTTATGGTTGCGGTCCTACTCTCTGCCCAGTGTACCGATGAACGTGTTAATCAGGTCACGCCAAATCTCTGGCAGCTGGCGGATAATCCTTTTGACATGGCAAACAAAACCGTTGAAGAGATTGAGGACATTGTGCGCCCATGCGGTTTAGCTCCGCAAAAGTCAAAAGCAATTCACAAACTTTCCAATATGCTGGTTGAACTTTACGATGGTGAAGTACCAGATGAAATGGACAAACTTGAAGAACTGCCGGGTGTTGGCCATAAAACGGCTGGTGTTGTGATGTCGCAAGCTTTTGATGTCCCCGCTTTTCCAGTCGATACTCATATTCACCGTTTAGCTCAGCGCTGGGGTTTAACCAATGGTAAAAGCGTTGCACAAACTGAGAAAGACCTAAAACGTCTCTTTCCTAAGGACAGGTGGAATGACCTGCATTTGCAAATTATCTACTATGGTCGTGAATACTGTTCAGCGCGTGGTTGTGACGGCACCAAATGCCTGATCTGCCGTACCTGCTACCCTTTACGTAAAAAGCCCAAAGTGACGAAAAAAGCCTAAATACTTTTGAAAAAGAGGATGGAGCCTACAATGAGGTCAACAAGTCTCTTCACAACCGCACTTAGATCTCTGCCGATTTTCACCGCTTGTCTTGCATTACCAAATCTGAGTTTCGCTGGAGACTACACTTGGGCTAAACCCGCCCTTTTCCTGATGATATCTGTATCCATTCTATCGGTCATATCGGTGGTTGTAATGATCGAAATGCTTTTTGGAGTGTTTAAAAAGCTCAAGAATATCAAACGCCATTTGATTACCATGGCGATTATTTATACCGCCGGAGCGATATGGGGGGTGATTTTGGCTGAGGCTCAACTAGGGTTTGTATTACTGGTGTTTATCTTTTTCTTTCTATTTACAATTTTGCTACCTGTTATTCAATATAAGGTTGCTGCTAGAAAAGAGGAAAAACTTAAAACAAAGTCTTCAGAAGAAAAATAATCGAGCGCGATGGCTCCATTACTTTGGCTTACGCGGATTTATCATCCAGATAATCCAAATAATAATGGCTAAAAAAATACCAAGTTCGATTAGAGCAAAGTACATTTTCTAAACTGCGCCTGATGCCTTTAAAGCATTGAATAAATTCTGGTGCAGGCCACCAAAACTTCCATTGCTCATAATCACCACCGTATCCCCGGATTGCAGCTCTTCTGTTAACTGGTTTAAGAGTTTGTCGTAACTATTCTGGACATGAACAGGCTGCTTAAAGACATCTGTTGGGAGTTGCCAATCCCAGGCATCATCAATAAAGGTATAGACTTCATCGGCCACATCAAAAGCTTGAGGTAACGTCTCTTTATGAATGCCCATACGCATCGTATTAGAGCGCGGTTCAAACACAGCAATCAGGCGACCACTGTCACCCTGTTTATTCATCTGGTTTTTTGCGCCCTGAAGAGTGGTTTCAATTGCTGTCGGATGATGTGCAAAGTCATCATAAATCTTAATATCGTTCACCTCACCAACCAGTGTCATACGCCGACGAATCCCTTTAAATTCAGATAAGCCGTCAACCGCAATATGTGGCGGTACGCCACAATGAACCGCGGCAGAAATAGCACTCAAAGCATTGCGGACATTATGCAAGCCAGTCATTGACCAGTTTACCTTGCCAACCACTGTACCCTGACTAATAACTTCAAACTGTGAGCCATCGGCATCAATTAACTTATAGTCCCAATGAGCATTATTGCCCTGCTCTTCTACAGGCGTCCAACAACCCATCTCAATCACTTCATTCAGATGAGATTCATCATTCGGCATGACAATCAGGCCATTACCCGGTACGGTTCTGACTAGGTGGTGGAACTGTCTTTGAATGTCTTTTACCGAATCAAAAATATCGGCATGATCAAATTCTAGATTATTCAACACACAGGTTCTCGGGTGGTAGTGAACAAATTTGGAGCGCTTATCAAAGAAAGCGGTATCGTACTCATCAGCCTCGACCACAAAGAATGGCGCATCCCCCAACCTTGCAGAGACCCCAAAGTTTTCCGGAACACCACCAATCAAAAAACCAGGGTTGAGTTTAGCGTACTCCAAAATCCAAGCCACCATGGAAGCGGTTGAAGTTTTACCGTGAGTTCCTGCGACAGCGACTACCCAGCGGTCTTTGAGAATATGTTCGGCCAACCACTGTGGACCGGAGTTGTAAGACTGCTGTGCATTTAAAGTCGCCTCTACCGCTTTATCACCGCGACTTTTCGCATTACCAATCACCACATCATCTGGTTCTTGCTTGAGAAACTCAATCGATTCATCATTCATTACATCGATACCCGCTTGCTCTAGTTGCGTGCTCATGGGCGGGTAGATCGCCTTATCCGAACCAGTTACTTCATGCCCCATCGCTTTGGCGATTTGGGCGATCCCCCCCATAAAGGTTCCGGCAATGCCCAAGATATGAATTTTTTGCGGTTTCACTGAATAGTCCTTGCTCTGACTTGAGCTTGGTTTTACACTGAGTTCATTATGCAAAATCAAGCCTATTTATCGATTACGACCGAGTCTCAACTCGAAGCCTACTGCCAACAGATTCTAGCAAATTCCGCGATTACTTGGATTGCGATTGATACAGAATTTGTGCGGGTGGACACCTATTTCCCAGAGCTGAGCCTAGTTCAAATTCAAGATTGCCTTGGAGAAGCCGCGATTATTGATCCGCTAGCGATTAAACAAAGCTCGGATTCAGCCCAACCACTACACGCGCTGGTGGCGTTACTAGCAGATCAAGATCTCGTCAAAGTCTTCCACTCTGCACGCCAAGACATTGAAGTACTGTACCAGTTAGAAAACACCATGCCAGCGAATTTGTTTGATACCCAAATCGCCTCAATCTTCAAAAAGCATGGCGATCTAGCAGGTTTTGCCAGAGTTATCAAAGCTGAACTGAATATTGAATTGGATAAGAGCCAAACCAGAACCAACTGGCATGCGCGCCCCCTGTCTGAAGAGCAGATTAACTATGCACTAGACGATGTTCGCTATCTTGCCCCTCTTTATCAAAAGTATTTACAGGAACTCACTCCAGCACAGCTTCAGGCAGTCACAGAAGATTGTGAGCTGCTTTTAGACGAGTCGCTGTACAAAGCAGACCCACAATCAGCGGGTAAACGCATTAAAAACCTAAAAGGCTTACGAGCCAAGGGCATGGCCATAGTCAATAAACTTGCCGAGTGGCGAGAGGTCTATGCCATTGAGCACAACCAACCCAAAAAGTGGGTGATGGGAGACGATGTGATTGTGAATATTGCCAAACGCCCTCCGAAAACGGTCCAAGCACTTTATAAAGTCCCCGGCATTAAATCGTCCTCGGTCAATGAATATGGTGAACGTTGGATAGAACTAGTTGATGAGGTTTTTCAAACCGACAGTGCCGATTTACCCAAGCCTGAAGCGAAAGCAGTCAAAGCCAATGTGCAGGAAGAAATGATTATTTCTTTCCTCAATAGCTATATTCAGCAGGTTTCTCAAGAATTTAATCTGGTTGCCAGCAACCTGATTAATAAACAGACTCTAACCGACTTTATTCGAACCCCTGAAACAACGGTTCTCAGTGGTTGGCGACATGAATTGATTGGCAAGCAACTCCAGCAACTATTGACAGGCAAGGCTAAGTTACAAGTCAATCAGTCGCAGATAGAATTCATATAAAGTAAACATCACTTAGTTAAATAAAACCCTATAATTCCCGCATCAATACTAAAGGAATCTACAACGGTGAACCTCGCACAGCCTAAACAATCTAAAAATGTCCTCTACGCTCAGGCGGGTGGCGTCACAGCGGTGATTAATGCCAGTGCGGTTGGTGTACTCGAAACCATTGCACAGCACCCCGATATTTTTGGAAAAACCTACGCGGCTATCAACGGTATCAAAGGGGTTTTAGAAGAAGAGTTAGTTGATCTTAGCTCCGTCTCTGATGAGGTGATTGAACAGCTCAAATATCAGCCCGGTGCAGCTTTTAAAGCCTGTCGCTTTGACCTTGATCCTCTCGACCATAACCCGGGGCAATACGAACGTGTATTGGAGGTGTTCAAGGCCTACGACATCGGCTACTTCCTCTATAACGGCGGCAATGGTTCAATGGTAACTGCACAAAAAGTTTCAGATTACTGCTGCCAACACGGTCATCCGGTAACTTGTGTAGGGGTGGCTAAAACCATCGATAATGATCTAGATATTTCGCACTGTAGCCCTGGTTTTGGCAGTGCGGCAAAGTATATTGCCACCAGTTTTTTGGAAGCCACTCTCGATATTATTTCCATGCATGAGACTTCAACCAAATTTTTTGTTATGGAGACCATGGGGCGAGATGCAGGTTGGCTAACCATTTCGGCTGGTTTAGTTAAAGATGTGATTCCTGACGTGCCGATTATCATTTTGCCGGCCGAGCATAAATTTAATAAACAGCGATTCCTAGACCGAATTGATGAATTGATTGCCAGTAAAGGGTACTGTGTCTGCGCAGTTTCTGAAGGACTTTGTGATGAAAGCGGTGACTATATCAATATCGCCGGAATCGAACATACTCACGAGCGTGACTACGTGCAACTGGGTGGAGTGGGCTCAACCTTAGCGCATATTGTTGGCGATCACCTCAACAGTAAAACACACTGTGCTATTCCAGATTACTGCCAGCGTTCAGCGAGCCACCACGTTTCGATGACCGATTGGTTCTTAGCCTATGGCGCTGGTAAAGCCGCAGTTGAAGCGGCTGCCAAAAATGAGCATGGCGTTTTACCAATCATCAAAAAAAACCGTGATGAGCCCTTTGAGTATGAATTCGAAACGATAGAACTAAGCTACGTTGCCAATTTAGAAAAGAACGTACCTGATCGCTTTATCGCTGATAATGGCATGGACATCACCGAAGAAGCTCTTCAGTACCTGCGCCCTCTTGTTCAGGGCGAAAGACAGGTACCGTTTATTAATGGTTTACCCGCTTTCCACCCCATTGAGTTCAGGAGGGTTAATCAACAATTGCCGTCCTACACTGCAATTAAGTAACCCAAATTAACCCGCCATCCCGTTTAACCTTACCTTAAAACTTGCCGTCTTTTGGATTACTTGAACCCTTTAATAAACTCTAAATCCTGTTCAGCGGGGACTGGTCGGCTATAGTAATAACCTTGAACTTCATAGCAGCCACTCTCTAATAAGAACTGTTCTTGCTCTAAAGTTTCAACCCCTTCTGCAATCACTTCTAGGCCGAGCGTTAAAGCCATCGAAATGATCGTGCGGGTAATGGCTTTATCCTCTTCATCATCAGGTAGATCCATCACAAACGATCGGTCAATTTTAAGTTTGTTGACGGGTAATCTCTTTAAATTTGCCAATGATGAATAACCGGTTCCAAAATCATCAACAGCAATTTTAATGCCCATTTCAGAGAGCTGATTCAGGGTATAGCGGACATCCTCTATATTTTTCATCACGTCCGTCTCTGTCAGCTCGAAACAGAGTTTGTCTATTTGACAGCCTGTCTGGGAAATCAAGCTCTTTAGGTAATCGACAAAATCTTTACTTTGCGACTGCTTAACTGAGAGGTTAATTGATAAACAGCCTGCATCGATACCTTGCTGTTCCCACTGTGCCCATTGACCAATAGCCAACTCCATAATCAAACGGTCAAGTTGCACAATCAACCCAATATCTTCAGCGAGCGAAATAAACTTACCTGGCAACACAACCCCTAACAGTGGGTGTTGCCATCGAGCCAGCGCTTCACAACCAATAATTTTGCTATTTTTAGAATCTATTTGGGGTTGAAAATAAACTTCAAACTCACGGTTTTTGATTGCTCCTCGCAAACTGGCTTGCATGGCGACATGCTCAAATGCTGAAAGCGTCATGTCCTCGGTATAAAACTGATAGTTATCGCGTCCACTATCTTTGGCACGATACATTGCGGCATCGGCACACTTCAAGAGTTGCTCTTCATCTTTGGCATCTCGTGGGTAAAGACTGATTCCAATACTGGTCGTCATATAGTACTGTTGGCCTTCCACAACAAGTGATTTTCTGGCGTCATCTATTAACTTTTGCGCTAACGTCGTTATTTCATTTAGGTGTGAGAACTCTTCCATGACAATGGTAAATTCATCCCCTCCGAGCCTAGCAAGGGTATCGGACTCCCTCACCACCGCCCGAAACCTCTCGGCTATTTTTTGCAAGACCTTGTCTCCAAAGGCGTGTCCCATTGAATCATTAATCTGTTTGAACTGATCCAGATCCAAAAACAGCACCGCAAATTCGGTCATATTCCGTTTACTTTTATAGATTGCGTGCTCAATTCGGTCTTTCAGTAGCGCTCTATTTGGCAAACCTGTTAGGTGGTCATAGTTAGCCTGATAGTGCAGCTCTTCTTGTTGCTGTAAAACAGTTTCTTCAATTTCTAAACGCGAGGTGATATCTTCATAGGCGCCCAAAATTCCTGTTATCTCACCCTTTGCATTGACCATTGGTACCTTAGACCTAGACAATACCCTCGATTGGCCTTCGGAGTTAATTTGGCTTTCTTGATAATGTAACTTAGAACTACCAGAATTGATGACCCGCAGATCCTCTTCACGATGGCGGCGCGCTTCGCCATTATTTAGGTGTAGTTCAAAATCTGTTTTACCGATAAGCCTTTCATCAGAGTCTAGTTGAGCATCCTCTAGGAATAACTGATTTGCGCCCAAATATTTACCTTCTCGGTCTTTCCAGTAAATTCGAACAGGAACGGTATCAATGATGTTTTGCAACAAACCAACCTGACTTTGAAGGGTTTCCTCAGCGATTTTCAGCTCAGAAATATCAGCATCAAAAATAGCGTAACAAGGTCGGTTTTGATAGAAAATGGCTTGAAGATAGGCGTGAACGGGATAGTGACTGCCATCCTTGCGTTGGTGAACAGAGTTATTTTCAAATGCGGTTCGATCCTCCGCTTGACTCTTTAGTTGTTTCACTATTTCGGGCGTTAAAAAAGGGTTGAGTAGATAGATATCTGAATTTAAGATCTCTTCATTACTATAACCAGTGTTATTGGTCGCTGCCTCGTTGGCGTAGAGGTATTGATCCGTTTCATAGTCAACAATATAGAGCTCTTGTTGAGCCACACGCATAAGGTTTGCCAACTCGCGATTCTGTGCTTCTAGCTCAGTCCGCTGACTAATATCCATGGTAGAACCGATGATTGCAATAGGTTGACCATCCTCAGCATTTTCAGCGCGGCCATGAATTTCTAAGGTAATTGGCGTACCATCAGAACGTTTACTTTGCACAATAACGCTTTGATCAGTTCCGGTTGCCACGACCTGTTCAATTTTTTGCTGAGTGTATTTCTGATCCGCCTTCGACAGTCGAGAATAGAAACCTTCCATGGTCGGAATATACTTTCCACGATCTTCACCAAAAATCACATACATTTGATCTGACCAGGTAATGCCTCCTGTTTGTAGATCAATCTCCCAGCTCCCTATCTGGGCAAGGCTTTGCTGTTCTTTAAGCAAACAATCTTTGTTAGCCAATTCTTCATAGTTTTCCATCAGCTGTGTGGTGCGGTCTTGCAACTGTTTGACCACTTCATCAGGGGAATCAATTTCAATGCATGAGACAAGTAAATGTTCATCTGCTTCAGATTCCCCAATATGTGCAGAGAACTGAACCCATTTCATACCACCATTTTTACAGGTTACTTTTGCGGGAAAACCAATCAGGTTTTGATTATTGGACTTAGCATTAATGATTGCCGCTTCCCATTGATGCATGATTGATTTTCGATAGATGGGGTCGGGGTAAGCCTTTTCAAACCAAATTAGGCTAGTGGGGATATCATCAAGTGTAAAACCTAAAATTGAGATAAATGCTTGGTTTAAATAAATGACATGATCATTGGGCTGATTACTATCCGAGTAATCCCTTTTTGTAAAGGCGACTGGGTTTGGAATTTTATCTAGAAATATCTTGATATCATCAATTGAAAACTTTTCGAATAACTCATCCATTCTGAACATTCCAAACTAGTTTTTATACACATACATAGTTACAGAATATAGTGATAAAAAGCAGGAATCAATACCACTCTTAAAATAAGTCTTTTAGGTTTTATAAGAAACAAAAAAACCGCATAAAGCGGCTTTTCGAGATTTTGAAGCAATTTTATTACTTGTGCATACCTTCGAACTTGGCAATTAGATCTACTGGCTTCTTCTTTTTATTGCTCTTATTAAGCACGTAAACCACAGTTTCACCTTTAGGGCCAGCACCAATTTGCGTGTACATGTAAGACGGATGGCCTAGGTGGCGAACGTGCGCCATCTCTTTTGCGCCATCAAATACATAGATACGCCCTTCTTTATACATTTCACCATAGAAAGAAGTTACTTCCAGCTTGCCGTCCATGAACATAGCTGCTGGAGTCTTAGCACCTTTTTTCTTGTCCGCTTTTGGTAGACCATAAACGATTGTTTCACCGTTCGGACCCGCACCAATGCGAGTCAGGCGGTATGCTGTTTCACCCACTGCTTTGTATGAATCAAACGTTTTACGATCGTAGAACATGTTGATTCGTCCCTCATCATGAGACTCAAAAATCTGCAGTGATTTTGAAGCGTCAGCTACAGGCGTTGCTTTTTTAACTTCTGCTTTTTCTGCTGAGTGGTTACAACCGGTTAAAGCCAGAGAAGCGGCAACGGCTGCTGCCGCAAATAGAGTATATAAACGCATAATATTTCCTAATTAGCATATTTTAAATTGAAATCTAGATTGGGATTTTGATCGTTTAATGACCAATCAATCGTGATGCAGTTATTCTAAAAATCGATTTTAAAAATTAGATAACAGAACCATGACAGTTTTATTACCACTTCCAAAACAAAACTTTTTTGCCAATTCTGATAACTAGATTTTAGTAAGATACCCCCTATCAATTTAGCAATAGGATAATGACATGCTAGTCACTCACTCTGGACGTTTTCACGCCGATGAAGTTTTTGCAACGGCAATGGTTTTAATGATCAAAGAGCACGAAGTTGTTCGCACAAGAGATCAAGAAGCCATTGACCAAGCAACAATCGTTTTAGATGTGGGCTCGGAATACAATCCTGAAACACTGCGGTTTGACCACCATCAGAACAGCTTTACTCGTCAACGCCAAGATGGCACTCCGTATGCGACAGCGGGGCTTATTTGGGAGCATTTTGGGAAGCGCATTTTTGAATCAAAAGGTTTGACAGATCCCGAGCAAGTTGAATACGCCTTGAAATGGGTCGATGACAAACTCATCAATGATATCGATGCCGTCGATAACGGCATGTATTTAGAAGATCCTCGCCCATCAGTATCGATGATTATCGGTATTATGAATGAATCCTCTGATGATGATGAAAAGCAAAATGCCGCTTTTCACAAAGCGGTCGCTTTTACCTCTGACATTATGAATAATTTAGTCGATTCAGCGATCAAAGAAGCTCAAGTTGCCGCGGAATTGATCGAATACTTAAAAACACTTGATAACGGCATTTTGATTTTGGAAAAGAACCTGCCTTATAAAGACTTTATTACCAAACACCCTGAAGTAACTCGTGTGGTCTACCCCCGAAATGAAGAACAATATGGCGTTTACTGCAACGGTAAACACAATCACCTTCCTGAGCGTTTCAGAGGTTTAAGAGATGATGAACTTAAAGAAGTCTCCGGCTTAGATGATATGGTTTTCTGCCATAAATCTGGCTTTATGTGTGTCACACTGAGCAAAGAGAGCGCTATGACAATGGCGAAATCGAGTTAATCAACTTAACCGAGTATGGTTTTGCTCGATTAGATTTTTTTTCGAATCGAGTTCTGTCCAGAAACGAGTTTAAGCGATTGTATCGATTGTTTAAGCTCGTCGTCTTGTAGAGAGATTTCAGCCCGACCATCTGAATCAACTCCTAAATAGGTCCCCGCCCGCCATTGCTGGCTATTTTGATAATCATCCAAAATAACTCTGACTTCCTCTCCTTCAGTAAAGAAATCATTTTCACGCCAATAACTCAGCAACTTGTCACGATCAAACGCGGTTACTCCCTGCGTTTGTAAGCGATTGTAAAACTGATCAAGAAAGTCTTTTAAGTCAAACGCCCCCGTGCCGACAGAGGTTTCTAGCCCTTCGATATGGCTGCGATTAATCCCGACCCCAATAATCAATGCTCGATAGTCTTTTTGCATGACCTGCTCAATCAAGATGCC
>CAZJPO010000032.1:0-14725 GCA_964547865.1 uncultured Thiosulfatimonas sp. | reverse complement strand
TGATTGTGACCCTTGACCCGGGAATACAAATGCATATGACATAAATAATTTCCTATATAAAACAAAGGCGATTATTAAATCGCCTCAAATAAAACTTTAGAATTTAGTATTTAATGAGCGCTGAGCCCCAAGTAAAACCGCCGCCAAAAGCTTCTAACAACAAGGTCTGGCCTCGTTGAATCCGACCATCTCGAACCGCTTCATCCAAGGCCATCGGCACAGAAGCACTTGAGGTATTCGCGTGCTTATTGACGGTTACCACCGTCTGATCGTCTCGAAGTTTAAGCTTCTTGGCTGCTGCCTTGATGATACGCATATTGGCCTGATGTGGCACCAACCAATCAATATCTTCTTTTTGCATATCATTGGCTTCAAGCGTCTCTTTTGCAATACGGCTCAGCGTATTGACCGCGACTTTAAATACCTCATTACCTTTCATAGACATGGTGCGCTCAGCCACCTCATCTGTCTGAGGCTGCTTAGAGATGCCAGATGGAACATGTAGTAACTCTTCATGCTCACCATCGGCGTGAATATGAGTCGAGAGAATCCCGGCTTCTTCCGAAGCTTCCAAGATCACCGCGCCTGCACCGTCACCAAATAATACACAGGTATTGCGATCTTCCCAGTTAGTAATTCTTGAAAGGGTTTCGGAACCCACCACAAGTGCACATTTAGACATACCCGTTTTGACAAACTGATCAGCAACGCTCAAAGCATAGACAAATCCAGAGCAAACCGCCTGCACATCAAAAGCTGGACAGCCACGAACATTCAATCGGTGTTGTAGCAAACATGCTGTACTTGGAAAGGTTTTATCAGGGGTGGTTGTGGCAACAATAATGAGGTCGATACTATCCGCTTCAATACCGGCCATTTCAAGCGCGCGTTTTGAAGCGACTTCCGCTAAGTCACAAGTGGTTTGGCCATCAGCCGCAATGTGACGCTGCTCAATTCCAGTGCGCTCGCGAATCCACTCATCACTCGTTTCCACCATCTTTTCCAGATCGTGGTTTGTCAGAATTTTTTCCGGTAAATAGCCACCGGTACCAATGATACGACTATAGATTTTTTGGCTCATATATTATTCTTATTTTTAGCAATTAAAGAGGGTTCTCTTTAGATTGTTAGCTTGCAACAAAGGTATAGCCTAACTAATTCTTTGTTGCGCAGTCAATGAACTTAATTGTTACGCTTCGATGCGTTCTTTAGATGTCGGTTCTTCAGTAGGCTTTTCTGCTTCTTTTCGCTGCTGCAATAAAACAGAAACTTCTTTGGAGATTAACTCTGGAACGTTTTTAATCACTTCCAAACGCGCTTCTTTAATCGCATGGAAGAAGCCAAACTGATCTGCCCCACCGTGACTTTTAATCACGATCTTTTTCAAACCTAATAAAGAAGCCCCATTATAACGTCTAGGGTCGACTTTGGCCTTAAAGGATTTTAAAACCGGATAAGCTAAAACCGCGACCAACTTCGTTAGCAGGTTCTTTTTAAAGGCATCTTTCATATAGAAAGAGATCATTTTGGCGACGCCCTCACTCGCTTTTAGCGCGATATTTCCATCAAAACCATCGCATGCGACCACGTCAGTATCGCCTTTATAGATATCATCACCCTCAACATAACCAATGTAATTAATCGAGGTATCATTTAAGAGCTGGTGTGCATCTTTAATACGCTGATGACCTTTAATCTCTTCTTCACCAATATTCAAAAGCCCAACTCTAGGTTTAGGGTTGTCATCTACCGCTTGGGTTAGAACCGATCCCATTAGAGCAAACTGCATTAAGTTTTCGCCCGAACAACCAACGTTAGCCCCCAAATCCAAAACGTGGACATGGCCTTTCATGGTTGGCATAGAGGTACAGATAGCAGGACGGTCAATTCCTTTAATGGTCTTAAGCACAAACTTAGCAACCGCCATTAAAGCACCGGTATTCCCTGCACTGACGCAGGCATTAGCCTCATCGTCTTTGACAAGATTCAAAGCGATACGCATCGACGACTGACGTTTATTTCTTAAAGCTTTTGAAGGGAGGACATCCATTTCAACAACTTGATCAGCGTGTTGAACGGAAATTCGAGAAGTATCATATTGATGTTTAGCCAGCTCTTCTTTGACTAGAGCCTCTTGCCCAACAAGAATGATATCGATATCAGAAAAGGTTTTGATGGCATCAATCGATGCCGGAACGGTCACACTTAAACCGTGATCACCGCCCATTGCATCGATTGCAATCTTATAAGCCAAGGTGAATTACGCCTTGTCTTCTACGACTTTTTTACCTTTGTAGTAACCATCAGCAGTTACATGGTGACGACGGTGAACTTCACCTGTTGTTTCATCAACAGTTAGTGAAGGAGCACTAATCGCATCGTGTGAACGACGCATACCACGTCTTGATGGTGTTTTACGACTTTTTTGAACTGCCATTGCAATCTCCTAAAATTAAATTACTTTTTTAAACCCTGTAAAGCAGCAAACGGATTCGGCCTGTCGTCCGATTCATCCAAGCTTTCTGCTTCACTAGGTTCGACAACATCAATTGAATCTTCAAAATCAGGCACTGAGCTTTGTTCGTTTATCGGCGCCAGAGGCACACAAAGCAACAGTTCTTCTTCAATCCACTCGTAGGGCGATATTTTATCGCTTTCAAGTTCGTAGACTTCAACATCCGTTGGCAAATCTTCAGCAAGTGCCATTGACTCGGTTAACACCCCTTTTACTTCACTGGAAACAGGAAGCTCAAAAGTCGTCAAAGATCTTTGGCACTGCAGACTTAAACTGGTTTCAATTTTTAAGACAAAGGCAGGAAACTTAAGCACCTTGTCATAAAAAAAATCTAACTGTATTTCGACATCCGCATCAGTCGATTCAACTACTTCGGCTAAGCGCTTAAATCTTGCCTGGTTGACTCGGCTAGTAAATCGTTTATTATGATTTACCGAGTTGAGCGGATCTATCCATTCAGGTAGCTTATTTAACATAGGCGCGCATCATACCTTTAACGCCTTTTGAAGTCAAAAAAAACTACCCAAATAAACTAGGTTTCTTTGCATTCAATTTTTGAAAGGATAGCCACTTCACAAAAAACGTCTTTAAAACCGCGTTTTTTTCTTACAAAACAAGACACTAGACAACCTTAAAAAAATCAAAAACTAGCTAGTAAGTCGAGTATTTAACTTTCACCTAAATAAGCCAGCCAAACCATGAATAAAACCCAACCTGAAATGCCGACCATTGTTTTAGGGTCAACCTCCCCCTTTCGCAAACAATTACTAGACAAGCTAAACCTAGCTTTTATTCAGGACAGTCCGGATATCGATGAAACGCCTCTCAAGCATGAGTCGCCTGCGGAAACAGTCATGCGTCTTGCCCACGCCAAAGCCGCGGTCTTTACAGAAAAATATCCTGAGCACATTATTATTACTTCAGATCAGTGCGCGGTATTTGACAACAAAACCATAGGAAAACCGCACACCGTTGAAAATGCCGTCGGCCAATTATCTCAATTCAGTGGCAAAACCATTGTTTTTAATACAGCCATGGTGGTTTTCAACAGCCTAACCAATCAGCGTTTCGAATACATGGACAAAACCGAAGTGGTCTTTAGAGAACTTTCAGAAGAGGTTATTCGCAGTTATATCGCGATTGAACAACCTCTTAAATGTGCGGGCAGTTTTAAGTCTGAAGGCTTAGGAGTCACCTTATTCAAGCAGATAAACAGCAGAGATCCCAATGCACTAATCGGCCTACCACTAATGGCATTGACGGACATTTTCTATGAAATGGGCTACCCTATCCCCACCTCTCAGGGCTAACCGCCTATAACTTAACAATCTAACTAGATATAAAAATTAAGCCAGCTATTAAGCTCATGTAATGAGTCTAAAGTGGCAATAGGATCATACTCACTCAACACCTCTGTTTGGTGTACACCGTGACTTAATGCCACACGATCCATATTGATATTTAAAGCCATTTCCATATCAAAGGTCGTGTCGCCAATCATTACGGCTTCACTCACGGGAATATCCAACTCCGCAAGAATTTGCTCCAACATCAGAGGGTTTGGTTTAGATGCTGACTCAACCGGCGTTCTGGTGATATCGAAATAAGAACCAAACCCAGTTTCTGCTAGCACCGAATTTAAACCTCTGCGGCTTTTACCCGTCGCAATGGCTAACTTGACCCCCTGCATTTTTAGATTCAGCAACATGGCTTCGGCACCATCAAATGGTTCCATTTCCACCGTACTCTCTTCTAAAAAATTCTGGCTATAAGCTTCGGACATCGCCACCACTTCTGATTGATCTAAATCGGGATATAAACCCAAAATCGCATTTTCCAAACTCAGCCCGATGATCTGCTTTGAGTCGTCATAGGACAATACAGGCAAACCACACTCTTTAGCTGCCGTCTGAATTGCATCGACAATTCGCGCCTCCGAGTTCATTAAGGTGCCATCCCAATCAAAGATAACCACCTTATATTTTTTGTCTTGTTGTATGTCAGACATCTTTTCGACCTTTATATTTTTTGTTTTTAGAGCGTTAACTCTTTAATAATTCTTTTAAAATCGTGCCACAACGGCGCTTCCATTAACATTCTTTCTTCGGTATTTGGGTGGGTAAACCCCAAGAACTGGGCATGCAAAGCTAAACGTTTCATACCCAAAGAGCGGTATTTTTTATTTACCTCTCGATCACCGTAACGATCATCTCCCATCAATGGACAGCCTTGCGACAAGGCGTGCACTCTGATTTGGTGGGTGCGCCCGGTTTTAAGCTTGACCGAAATCAAATCTGCCCCTTTTAGCTTTTGTTCAACTTTAAAGAAGCTGACGGCACTTTTGCCATCTTTAACCACTCTGACATGCCACCCCCCATCTTTAAGGTGATCTTTACGCAGTGGCAAATCAATTTTATGTTTATGTTGAGGCCACTGTCCCATCACAATCGCCAAATAGCGTTTATCAAATTGGTCATTGCGCATCTGCTCGTGCAAGTTTTTTAACACCGATGCCTTTTTGGCAATCAACAAACACCCCGAGGTGTCTCGATCTATTCGGTGCACTAGCTCTAAACGTTTCGCAAGTGGCCTCAACACCCTAACGACTTCAATCAAACCATAATGCAGTCCGCCGCCACCATGTACAGCGACGCCCGAGGGCTTATTGACCACCATTAAATCGTTATCTTCATAGAGGATATTATCCTCAATCCGCTTTAGCTCAGCCTCCGGGATATCTGAATCTTGAATTTCGGTCTTAGGCGGCACCTTGACGGGCGGGATGCGCACCACATCGCCCGATTTCAAGCGACTATTTGCCTTGGCACGCCCCTTATTCACCCTGACCTCACCTTTTCGTATAATACGATAAATCAGTGTCTTCGGTGCCTTGCGCAAATGACGCATTAAAAAGTTATCTAAACGCTGACCTTCGTCCTCACTGCCAACCTCTATAAACTTAACTTTTGCTTTATTTGAATCCGTCAAAAATTTACTCTCTTAACGGGCCGACCCAACGGCCTGTTTGCCCAACTATTTCAAAATCGCCACAGTTTACCTTTTAAGGGCAAACTTGTCATTGCATGGTTATAAAATGAGTGATATATTTGCATAGCTGATTTTATAGTGACTGACAATGTCACGCTGAAAATCTAATGATGAAAGCCACTAGAGCAACTTAATCCGCTTAAAGGCAACGCAAAAGAAATTTTATTACCGCTACCGTGTTTTGAAGACCCTTTTTTAAAGTCCAACGCATGGTAATTTTTATTAATAAATTCTGAGCCAAACATCAAAATATTGACGATACGCAGCCTGTACCCATCTGAATTAAGATAACCGAGATACAAGTACAAGCTAGTTAAAACAGTGCAGTTAAGCAGATTCAAAGAATCGAGCCTCTAACCTAAGACACCGATTTAACCATACGAGAAGTACCTGCTGAAAGTATTGTTGACAATCAGGTAAATTAACCACCTGACGGCTAGAGCTAACTGGCAAGAATAAACTATAAAAAAGTTCCATTAGCTCGATAACAATGTTAATTGAAAAATTATAAAAACACTGTCATTGCGTCCACGCAAAACAGACGATTAAAACGTATTAAAATATCTAAAACGCGAAAAACGCGCTTAGAAATCGTCCTTTTTAGCTATTTTCAATTCACAATACGCCTAGAACAACTTTCAAACAACTTCAGGCTTCAGCTCGCCTGACCCTCTCGTCTGCACCCGTCTAGATGGTGTTTGCTCAGCTCAAAAATATAAAAGAGAAGAGCATGAAAAGAATGCTAATCAATGCGACTCAAATCGAAGAGACTCGCATCGCCCTCGTTGATGGTCAAACTTTATATGACCTTGACGTCGAAACCCCTCAGCACCAGAAAAAGAAAGCCAATATCTACAAGGGAAAAGTCACCCGAATTGAGCCTAGTCTTGAGGCTGCCTTTGTTGATTACGGCGCTGAACGCCACGGCTTCCTGCCTTTCAAAGAGATCGCTGACGAATACTTCCCTAAGAAAAAGCCAGATTCTGGTCGCGTCGGCATCAAAGATGTCTTGAAAGAAGGTCAAGAGATCATTGTCCAAGTACAAAAGGAAGAGCGTGGCAATAAAGGCGCCGCCCTAACCACGCAAATTACACTGGCTGGACCCTATGTTGTCATGATGCCTAACAACCCTAAAGCGGGCGGGATTTCACGTCGAATTGAAGGCGATGATCGCAGTGATATTCGCGATAGTCTTCAAGACCTAGAAGTGCCTCAAGGCATGGGCTTAATTATCCGTACCGCAGGGGTGGGTAAAAACTCTGAAGAGTTGCAGTGGGGAGTCAACTACCTAGCGCAACTTTGGGATGCGATCAAAACAGCCGCAGATTCAAAAGAAGCACCTTTCTTAATCCACCAAGAGTCAGATATCGTTATCTTGGCTATCCGTGACTATCTACGTCAAGATGTGGGTGAGATTATTATCGACAACATGGAGGTGTATCACAAAGCACGTGACTTCATCCAACATGTTATGCCTGAACATGTCTATAAAGTGAAGCCGTACCAAGACAAAATCCCGTTATTTACGCGTTTCCAGATTGAGTCTCAAATTGAATCCGCTTACCTGCGTGAAGTCACCCTTCCATCAGGTGGTTCAATTGTAATTGACATCACTGAAGCCCTAACCGCGATTGATATTAACTCTAGCCGCGCGACCAAGGGTGGAGACATTGAAGAGACCGCTTTCAATACCAACATGGAAGCCGCTTGTGAAATCGCTCGCCAACTTCGTCTGCGAGACCTAGGCGGGCTGGTCGTTATCGACTTTATCGATATGCACTCTAACCGTCACCAGCGTGAAGTTGAAAACAAGATGCGTGAAGCGGTTAAGTCTGACCGCGCTCGTGTTCAAATCGGTAAAATCTCTCGTTTTGGTCTTCTAGAGATGTCGCGTCAAAGACTGCGCCCATCAATCGAAGAGTCAACTCAGATCGTCTGCCCTCGCTGTAACGGTGTTGGCGTAATTCGTGGCGTTGAGTCGCTTGGCCTATCTATCCTACGTTTACTGGAAGAAGAATCCCTTAAAGAGAATACACGCCGTGTAACGGTTCAACTACCAGTTGATGTCGCAACGTTCCTATTAAATGAGAAACGTAACCAAATCACCAAGGTAGAAGATCGCCATAATCTTCACATTCTGATTGTTCCAAATGAGCATTTGGAAACACCACAATATATTATGGAACGCACAAGATTAGGTGATGAAGGAACTAACTCAGCGAGCTACACTCAAAAAGAAGTCGCCGTTCCTGAACTAGAACAAGAAACAGAACAATCTGCGGATAAAGCGGTTAAAGAAGAACCTGCGATTAAAAATATCCAGCCGACCACCCCTCCTCCTCCATCGAATGCACAAAAAGAACAGGAAGCTAAGCCTGGACTATTTGCCCGAGTATGGAAATCACTGTTCGGTAAAGAAGAAGAGCCGGAAGAGAAGCCGAAATCTCAAAACCGCAACCGCCGTCGCCAAAACAACGGTAACCGCAATGATAACCGTCGTAACCGTAACAACCGTCGCAACCGTAACCGCCGTGATGATGACGATAAACTTCAAAATAACAGACGTAATGACGAGAATACGGACAGACAGGAAAAGCAAGGCAATGCGCAAGCAAAAGAGGGTGGCCGAGGCAGAAACCGACGTCGCAATCGCAAAGACCGTGATAATCAACGCGACAATCAAAATAACTCAGCGTCCCAAACTGAAGTCGATCAAAATGATTTGCAATCAAACCAAGACGCTGGGCACTCTAATGCTCCGGGCAAAAAAGAGTCGAAACGCCCTGCTAAGCAAGATAATTTTGATAAGAAATCTGCTGATTCTGGAAACGACTCAACAGAAGACAACGCTTCTAATAAAGAAGGTAGAGGGGGGCGTCGTCGTCGCAGCCGCTATAACACACGAACTTATAACAGTCGTCGTCGCGCACCAGCGGACGCTGCTTCGCGCTCTATTGAGTGCCCTGCTCCGGGCACTGAAGCGACACAAACAACAGACACTAAGCCTGTTGAAGCTCCTCATTCCGCTGAGGAAGCAACACCTGTGACAGCGAAAGCTGAACAAGTCGTGGAAACAACAGCTGAAGTAACGACAAAACCTGTGCAAGAGACAAGCTCGACTCCTGTGGAAGAGTCTACTGCACCACAAACTCAGCAAAATGAGACAAGTGAAACCGTAGAAAAAGATAACGAAGACACTAACTCAAAACAGCCTGAAGAAAAATCAGATTCGACTGAACAGAGTCGTTCTGAATCAACAGCGCCTGCTGAAGCGGTTGCGGAAGAATCTGCATCAGATGCTGAGGAAAAACCAGCTCGCAGACCCAGAAGAAGAAGCCGTACCAGAACGCGCAAACCGCGTTCTACGGGTTCCCCAAGAAGAACGAAACCAGCCGCTAAGAGCTCAACACCCTCTAGTACAGAAGGTGAAGGTTAAGCCCTGATTAACGTCACTCAACAGAGTGAGTTCTAGTAAATAAAAAAGCACCATTAGGTGCTTTTTTATTATGTGGCGCTCTGCTGCCCTTTACAAAGCGTTGTCCGAGACATTAGCTCAAATGCTGCTTTTTAATATGCTCAAGCAGACCCGCTGAAGCAGAGTCGACCAAATCAAAAACATACTCAAACCCCTGTGGGCCACCATAGTATGGATCAGGCACTTCAGACTCACTAAAATCTTTCGTGTAATCTAAAAACATCTGAATTTTATCGTAGTGTTCAGGCAGAGCGATATCTTTCAAATTATGGTAGTTTTCATCGTCCATTGCCAAGACATAGTCATACTGGTAAAAATCACCAAAATCGACCTTTCTGGCTCTTAAGTCCAACATTTCAATACCGCGATTTCTCGCAACTTCCATTGATCTTGTATCTGGGTGCTTGCCAACGTGATAGGCCGCAGTCCCTGCTGAATCGATTTCAATCTGATCAGACAAACCATGATCTTGCACCATTTTTCTAAAAACGGCATGTGCAGTGGGTGAACGGCAAATGTTGCCCAAACAAACAAAAAGCACTGAAACTTTACTCATAACAAACCTATTTAAATTGAACTGTTCGGATAAAATATGCGCAATAGTTTACTTTGCTGATGTTGAAAATGCACCTTTCCTCTAACGTAAAAATGAAAACCTTCACCTATGATCCTAGTTGGGTGGTTTACAGTGACGATGACATTGTCATCGCCAATAAGCCCAGTGGATTGCTTTCTGTGCCCGGTCGAGGTCCAGACAAACAAGAGAGCTTAGTGTCCCACCTCACTCATGATTTTCCGGATGCCAAAATTGTACACCGCTTAGATATGGATACCTCAGGCCTGATGGTACTGGCGAGAACACCAGAAGCACACCGCCATCTAAGCCGCCAGTTTCAAGAGCGCCAAACCCAAAAAACCTACCACGCTGTTTGCGCGGGCATGCCAAGCCAACAACAGGGCGTCATTAAACTGCCAATGCGTTGTGACTGGGAGAAAAGACCTCTCCAAAAAATAGATTTTCTATTGGGAAAATATGCCGAAACCCACTGGAAAGTGGTCCAGCAAGACCCCAATCAGTTTTTAGTTCAACTTAAGCCTGTTACTGGTCGCTCTCATCAACTAAGGCTACATTTAAAATCAATCGGTCACCCTATCCTCGGCGACAACCTCTATGCTGACCCCATTAGCTTAGCTCAGACAGATCGCCTTATGTTGCTCGCAAGCACCCTTTCATTCACCCATCCCACCACACTTGAAGCCCTAAGCTTTTCTATTCCAGTGGCGTTCAATTGACCCTGTTCACCCTATAAAGTTCTGGCATATAAAATGCTTAATTGATGACATTACAATAGTTGTAACAGGAAACTAGTTATGTCTGAAATTGATCTAGAAAAAGATGACAAAGCAACCCAAGAAATGCTTTCTATGCTGGATGAAGACAGCTCTAATATTACCGAAGACACCCTTGATGGTCTCGATGCTCTAGGAGACATCCCTGACGATTTAGATACATTAGAAACGGCCCTTTCAGACGAAGACACTAAAAACCCTGATGAAATGATTGAAGACCTAGATTTAGACGATCTAGACGCCTTAATGGATGATATCGAAGATGAGGCCTCAACAACGATTGAGATGAATGAAGTCATTTCTGAAAGCCAAGAAATCGAGGGGCTAGAGGATATAGAGGGGTTAGACGACATAGATCTAGATGCGCTTGACTCAACTGAAGATGACTTACCTGACACAACTGAATTAAGCACTGACGCTCTTGACCTAGATGAACTGTCCGGTTTAGAAGATTTAGACGTCGACCTCTCTGAGTTGTCGGTTTCGACAGATGAAGAAACCGAAAATTTAAGTCAAGACATAGACCTTAATGAACTTGACGATATTGGTGATATTGATGAACTGACTTCGGAACCAAACCAAATCGAAGAAACGCAATCTGAATCTACAGATTCAGATATTGAAGACCTGAATGCCATGTTGGAAGGCATTGATTCAGAAGATGAGATCAGTAGTGCCGAGGAAAACTCTGATGAAAATACTGATACACTAAACGAAATCGAGGGCGATTTGTCTGATATCGATTTACCCGATTTAGAAGAGTTGAACGAGGGTGCAACCACAGCTGATCTCGCTGATACAAGTATAGAGTCAATTGAAGCGGAATCTATTGATACAGAGTCTTTAGACACTGATTCTGTTCCAGAGACAAGTGAAGAAAGTGGTAACGAGAATACAGATAACGAGCTAATTAAACAAGCAAGTGTCTCTGTTGGCGCCATGGAAGAAGCGATCGGTATTGATCAATCTATCCAAGAAATTGCGTCAGAAGTCAAGCAAACGGCCATGGAAGCGACTCAACTCGCAATTGAAACCAGTCAACAAGCTCAAGCTTCTGCAGACCAAACACAACAAGCAATTGAAGCCACTTTTGCTGCAGCTGAAAGAGCTTTTGAAGCGGCCAAAAGTGCTGGGTACAGCGTTGATCTATCTTCAATTGAATCTAAAACGCCTGAAGAAATACAACAACAACTCGATGCCGTGATTGAACGCAATGATCACCTTAAAAAGGTGAATCAAAGCATTCAAGACCGCATTTCAAAGTTAAAGTCTTAGAGTAAGGTTTGTATTATGAGTGAAATTGTTGACGATCTCTTGAACGAAGTTGAACAACTCGAAAATGCGACAAAGGACCTACAAAGTACGGCCAAAGTTGCAAAAAATAATGAGTACGAATTTAAAAACGCTCAGTCTGCCGCATCGTCTGAATCCCACCTTATTGCATTGCAAACGGCACAAACTTCGCAAGAAGCGGCGACACAGAGTCAAAAGGCCGCCCAGGCTTCTATCAAACAAGCTGAAGCCCTCAAGTCAGAAATATTGGAGCTAAACGAGTCCAATTTTAACTGGCGTAAAAATGTCCGTGAAGCAGCCAAAGATTTTACTAGCGTCAAAAAGAAAGTTGCCATCATGCTGATTGCCTCAATTATCTTCAGTCTGATCGCCGTATCTGCTATGGGATACCTGTTCTATGCGATGAAAAAGCAACAGGCTCAATTTAAAGGTGAAATTCTAGACATTATTGCCACCGAAAACACACTCCTGAAAAAAGACATTACCTTAAAGGTGGATGAACTGGCCTCTGTTATTGAAAATTTAAACATACCACTCAATCAACCCGCTATGCCTAACAACAAAACTTCTAAAACCAAGGAAATGATCTCGCTTAAAGATGAATTCCAAATGCAACAGTCAGAGCAGAAAGCAACTTCTAAAGACACAACAGAGAATACCCCGGAGACAAAAACGGCGGCTCCTGTGTCTAAAATGATGGAAAGCGATTCAGCCGCTTCAAAAGAGAGTATCAAAACGCCGGAGAAACCAGATATCAGCAAAACAGAAGTAAAAGGGACTCTAGAAAACAAGACTGAAAATATCGAAAAACAAAAACCTGTAGAAATGGCCGGTGTACCGAAACAACCGCTTGAAGAGAAACCAATGGCACATGAAACACTCAGCAACCAAAAGGCTGAAGAGCTCATTTCATCGGTTAAATGGCTCAAAGAACACAGCGTACAAAAGCGACAACTTGATAAAGTCAAAGGGCTGATTAATCAAATTCAAGCCCAATTAAAAGCCATTAAGTCAAACCCTTCAACCATGGCAAAAGGCAAAGGATTGACGGCCGAGCAAATGAAAAAACTCGATGGCATTGGCTGGCTAGTGCGCAAACAAAGCAAAATGATTACTAAGCTGGAAAAGGATATCCAAGCGCTGAGTAAAAAACCAGTATCAGACAAAAATTATACGAAACAGCTAGAGCAGATCACCAAAGAGCAAACCAAAATGCGACAACAGTTAGTCAAAGTTGAGGAATCTCTGGGTGAACTGACAGAACTATCAAAAGAACCACCACCCTATAGCTACAGGGCTAAATAAACACAATCACAATCAAAGGGCTCTCAAGGAGCCCTTTTTGTTGCTCTACCTCACCCTTTTTCTCTAACATTTAGATACTAGGCAAACTATCACCCTATCAATAATGCTTATTTTTTAACCCATTAAAAACGCTTAGAATGAAGGTATGATCATAAATTTTTTTCGCCTTATAACTTCAGAAAATTTAAACAATGAGAACTTTTCAAAAGACCAAACCCGTTAATATAAAGCTCCTATTCCTAGCTTTTAGTCTTTTTCTATCAACAAGTTATGTATTGATCGATACCTTTCTATTTGGCAACCCAGTCACTCTTGCAGCCATTGAAAATGCGGAAAAGAAAACCCTTGAAAGACAAGGCGTAATTACGCGTTTTTTAGAAGAATCTGGCTTGTTACTTAAATCATTAAACCAATCTAAAGAGTTTAAATCACTACTTACCTCGGGCAATGAAAAAACTGAACTTGAAAGTATTTTCAAGGTTCTTGCGGGTGGCACAAAAAACTTAATGCAAATACGCTTTATCGATGCAAACGGCAAAGAAGTTATTAGGGTGGATAAGTCTGAAAACGGCAAGGCTCTGACATTAGTTCCTGAATTCCAACTCCAAGATAAAATCCACCGCTATTACTTTGAGAAATCAAAGCAACTCCCTTTGAATCAAGTCTGGTTTTCGGCGCTCGATTTAAATATCGAGCGCGGACAAATTGAATTCCCTTTCAAGCCCACCCTAAGGTCAGTCATGCCGATTGAAAAACAAGGGACGTTTGGCGGAATACTGGTTATAAACTATTACATGGAACCTGTGATTAATAAGCTCCTAGATATGCCGCTATATCATTCTATTCTAGTCAACACTAATGGTGAGACACTGGTTCACTACAACCAAAACCACAACTGGAGCCGCTTTCAAGACGTTCCCTATACACTAAAGCAAGAATACCCAAATCTATTTGCTCAAATCATTCAGTCTGAAACCTATGGTGACTGAACTTTCTTTTACCGTAAACTTGACGTCCCTATCGAAAACGGCTTGGGTCTGTTATTAAAAATCAATCCAGACTTTATTACAAAACAACAAAAGAATCAGTTCAATCAAGCATTAATTACGTTCTCTATCATTCTTCTATTCTCAACTATTTTTGGCCATTTTCTATCTCACTATTTCCAAAGATATTTAGATAAGCTGAATGCACTAATTGAAACCATCAACGAGACAACCAAACACACACTAGTCGGTTTTTGGGAGTATGATCAAAAAACCAACTCATTAAGTTGGAGTGAAGGCACTTATGACATCTTTGGCATAGAAGACAGAAACACGCCCATCAGTTATCGCAACTTTCTAAGTTTCTTAAGTAAAGATGAGCAAACTAGATTTAACCTCAAATTTTCAGAATCGGTTAAAAAGGCCGCGCCATTTTATATGACTCATCAAATCAGGCTTCCATCCGGAGAAACTCGCTATTTAGAAGAGAGGGGCAAGCACTTCTACAACCATGATGGAGGCTATATAAGGTCTCTCGGCAGTGTATACGACATTACAGATATAAAAGCCAAAGATCTTTTGGTAAAAGCACAGAAAAAAGAATTTGAATCAATATTCGACTTTGCATTGGAAGCCATCGGGTTAATCGATGAAAATGCACACTACTCAAAGGTTAATCAACAGTACTGCAACATACTTGGATATAGTCAAACTGAGCTACTAAATACGTCTTGCCTAGAGCTGACACATCCA
>CAZJPO010000031.1:0-15006 GCA_964547865.1 uncultured Thiosulfatimonas sp. | reverse complement strand
GCTCGCCTTTGGGTTGGTCGGCTATGGCGGTTTGCCCAGTAATCACAGTGCGATTGTCAGTAGCATGGCGATGTTAATTGCGCTGTTAGAAGGCATAAATCACCCCGCATTTGGGGTGGCTGTGACGCTTGCTTTCATTGTGATGTTGGATGCCAATAGTCTACGCCGACAGGTCGGCAAACAGGCGCAAGCCATTAATCAAGTAAACCCCGATGCTCAATTAAGAGAACGCATGGGGCACAGTAAAATTGAAATTCTTGCAGGTATTCTGGTTGGATGCCTTGTCGCCTATGTGCTGGTTTGGTTTGTGGGTGCTGCTTAAATGTCGACAATCTTCTCTTTGCTCAACCCCCTAAGCTTGCATCAAAAGCTCCTGCTTGCGGTGTTTATCGCTTTAAAAGTCCTTTTGATTTTAATGGTGCCCTTAACCGGAGACGAAGCTTACTTTATCGTCTGGGGGCAGATGCCGGCGATTGGCTATTACGATCACCCGCCAGCAGTCGGCTGGGTGTTAGCGGCTATGAGTCAAGTGACGGATGACTTAACTTGGTATCGATCCTTTGCATTTGTCTCGGCGATCTTGATCAGTATTTTGCTCTATAAGTTGGTTTTGCTACACGGTCGAAATCAACAGCTAGAAAGTCAGCACCGAGTGGCCTTTTGGGTCGCAATGGTCTTTTTTATTTCGCCGATTTCATTGATGTTTGTGGTGACCGCCAATGATACGGTTTTGGTTTTTTTCTCCATTTTTGGGGTCTACTTCTTTGCCAAAAACATTCAGTTTAATCAGTGGTTGGATGCTGTGTGGGCAGGCCTGTTTCTAGCGCTCGCTTTTTTATCAAAATACTTTGCCGCCTTTATGTTGATCGGACTGCTGGCCTACAGTATTTGGCACTGGCAAAAAGTACACCGTGGTCAATTCGTATTAATGTTGGCGTTAGTTTTAGTGGCAATTGCAGAAAACCTCTACTTCAATGCAACGCACTGTTGGAATAACATCCTGTTTAATTTCTTCTCACGTACCGAAGAAGCCGAGTTTGCCCCGCAAAATCTAGTCAATTTCATTTTGATGATGGGGGTACTACTCTCGCCACTTGGTCTGTGGTATCTATTTAAGTCTCGTCATGAAAACAACTATAGGGTGCATTGCAGTGACCTAAATGTGGTTCGTTTAGCTTGGGTGGCAAGTTTACCGTTGATATTGGTGTTAATGGTGGTGAGCTTGAACAACCCAATCGGCCTGCACTGGCCATTGATTGCGGTGACGTTACTCTATGTGATTTATCTGCGTTTGGAGCCTGAGCAACTGTCGAATCTCTATCTCTTTAATGGTTATTTTTCGGTGTTAGCAGGGGCTGTTTTGATTATTGCGCTCGCCAATGTTGAATCGGTCATGTCAGATGCTCAGAAACCTCGCGTGGCCGTCTATACCCAGCCGGAGAAAGTTTGTGAGGTAATGGCTGAACCAGATGGATTCTTTACACTGGATTACAGCAGTCAGTCCGCTTTGTCTTATCATTGTGCGAATGACAATGTACATGTCTTTGCCAGTACTTCTAAATATGGGCGTGAAGATGATAAACACACAGACTTCAAAGCTATGGATGGACATAGCTTCTCGATTTTGGTGACAAAACAAAAAGAGTTAAAAAAGGTAACGCCATTCTTTGACTCACACGAGATCAAAGAGTTGACTGTTGATGAGAACGTGACTTACTTTAAGGTGAGCGGTAAAGGTTTTGATTACGATTTATATCGAGAAAAAATACTGCTGACTGTGAATGAAAAATTCTATTCACCGCCGGAATGGCTCAAACCTTTGTCACAACACTGTGGCTTTAAACAAAAGTACGATTTACCTTAGCAACGGATAATCAGTCGACTAAAGATAATAAAAAAGGCTCAAATATTGAGCCTTTTTTACTGCATTACCAACATTCTAATAAAGATTAGAAGCTTAGGTTTTGAGCATTCTTATCGAGCAGTTTACCGGCAACTTTAGGAGGCTTGGCGATACCAATTCCATCGATCATGTCAGATTGATCTTTACCTGCATTAGGAAGGTATAGTGGGCAAACGCCGACGCTTGCGCCCATTGAGATAATCTTTTTCAGCAACATGGTAGGAGACACATTACGTGGCTTCATCTTAGGGGTTTTAGTCTCTTTTAAAGCAAGTGCGCCAGCAGGGCCACAAAGCACCATGTCGACTTTTTTGTTGTGCGCTTTAATCGTTTGCAGAGATAGAACCATCGCCATTAATTGGGTTTGATGATCCGCAGAGGTGACCACCACATTTAGGCTGTCAGCCTGTTTTGCTTGAACTGCACCAGAGAAAACGGTGGCAGAGGCTAAGCTTGCGGCTAAAACAAAACGGGATAAACGATTTTTCATAATGTATTTCCTTACTGGTTATAAGTTAAATTAATGTATTATTAGAGTTGTTAATATTAATGCTATTTTGAAATTTTAATAATTTAAATTACTTATTGTTGGGGATAAGATAAACCTATGCTTTTAAGCGATCAACTAGCTATACCTAATACTATTAGGCTTGTTTCTGTATGTAAGTGGCTAGAATTTCTTCAAAGGGCTTCGGCGCACTATAAAAATAGCCTTGGTAATAGTGAATCCCGATGGTCTGTAATTGATTTTCAATCTGTTGGTTTTCGACATATTCTGCAATGGTTTTTAGCCCCATGAGTTGAGCGATATTTTGCATCGCCTTGACCATCTCAGCTTTGACTGGGTCCTTGGTGATATCTTTGATAAAGCTGCCATCAATTTTTAAGTAATCTAGAGGGAGTTTATAAAGGTAGTCAAAAGAGGCCATTCCCGTTCCAAAATCATCCAAAGCAAACTTACAGCCTTGCTGTTTGAGTAAGCTGACAAAGGCTTTGGCCTGTTCAATATTTGAAAGGGCGGTGGTCTCTGTAATCTCAAAACAGATTTTGTGAAACGGTACGCCTGACTGTTTTATTTTTTCGTAAATTAACACCGAGGCTTTGGGCATGCTAACTGTTAAAGCGGATAAATTGATCGCAATATGATCAACTTGGTCAAGCCAAGACAGGTTCTTTTTCGCCAGAGAGAGCGTTGCGGTCAGCATATAGATGTCAAATTCATACATCATGCCGTAGCGTTCTAATGTGGGGATATAGGAGAACGGGGAAATAATCTGCCCATCCTGTTCTAAGCGAACCAAGACCTCATATGAGTTTTTGTTGTCGATAAACTGGTCACTGGCGACAATCGGCTGGAGGTAGACAATGAGTTTTTTTTCTTTAATGGAATTTTTGATTTTCTGAACCCAGTAAATACTCTCTCTTTCGGTTTTTAGTTCCTCCGAATGACTCCAATAGATTGAAGCGGTGTTGCCTCCCTCCTGTTTGGAGTGGTAGCAGGCGGTATCAGCCAAAGTCATAAGGGCGTGCTTGCTCTCACTGTCATCATTAAATAAAACCGCTCCAATACTGACACCGACAGACAGTTGTTGTTCACGAAAAATGAGTTTAAAGCCGGAGATGGTTTTTAGGCATAGATCGAGAAGGGTTTTTGTGTGGGCTTCTGAGGTATCTTCAAATAAGAGCACAAATTCATCTCCACCCATTCTGGCAACCGATAGATCCGGTTCTTGTTCTAAAGATTTTTTGAGCTCTCGTGATAGAGAGACTAGGAATTTATCTCCGGCAATATGCCCAAAAGTGTCATTGATGAGTTTGAAGCGATCCAGGTCTAAATAGCATAAGGCTTTGGTCGATGAGCGATCAGTTTGGCTCACCAGTTGATTAATTTTCTTGTTGATATAAAAACGGTTATAGAGCCCTGTTAAATAATCATGGTTCACCTGATTGGTCAGGGTGGTGGTGAGCTTGTCTGTTTGAGTCACTAGGTCATTGAAATTGCGAAACGCATCGCCTATTTCGTCGCGATAGTCAGAGGGCAGGCGCTGAGTATAGTCTTGGGTTTTTGCAGTTTCACTCAAAGCTCTGTTCAACTGGCTGATTCTCTGACTAAAAAATCGGTCGATAAAATAGGCCAAGACGGTCGCGAAGAATAAGCTGAAGACAACGATTCTAATAAGGTGATGGTAGAGTTCATTTAATAGGCTATCGGCTTGTTCACCCGAAAAGATAAGCTTAATTTCGCCCAGTCGAGTACCTTTAAAGACAAGCTCGGAACGTATCGTCATGCTTGAACCTTTTGCGAGTTCGGTATCAATTTTTAGAATTGGGCTGAGTTGATTGTCATAAAAGATGACCTGTCGGAGGTTGTCTAAACTTTCGAATTTTTCAGCAATCTCAGTGGCGGCATCAGGCGTGTCGAGCAGAATGAGTTTGACGGCATCTTGAGTAATTAGGGAGACAATAGATTGAGTCTGTTGTTCAAAGCCTTTTTGAATCAAAGCTTTTTGCTTTTCGATCAGGATAAAAGCAATAAGGGCATTTGATGAAATTAGGAGAGTAATAATAAATAACTGCAGTTTTGCTCTTAAAGACATCAATAAAAAACTCTATTCAATGGTTTCGATAGGGAGGGCATAATCAGCACTCCATTCATTCCAAGAACTGTCATAAATCGAAGACTTAATGCCCATTGTTTTTAGACCAAAGTAGAGTAAATATGATTCAGCGCCGCCATTGCAATAAAGAATAATGGGTTTATCTGTCCTAATATTGGATTTAAGAATTTTTGAGATATTCTGAATATTTATGATTTCTTTATTGCCGTCGACTAATTCGGTCCAAGGTAGGCTTTCAGCATTTGGAATATGTCCCGCTCTGGCTCCTTTGGTTTTTTGCCCGATAAATTCAGGCGTCGGGCGGGCGTCAATAATTTCTGATGACTGCAGCTTACTGGCTATTTGCACATTAAATTTAGAGGTCAGTTTCTCCGGTTTTATCGATAGTACGTAGTTTGAATACTGGGGAGATGGTGTTTCGATAGAGACGGGGTTATTGCGTTTTTTCCAACCGTCAAAGCCGGTATTTAAAACTGACATGGATTCATGGCCGTAAAAATCAAAAATCCAGAAAGCGCGAGTCGCTTTAATGATTCTCTCATTGTGATAGAAAACCAAATGCTGTGCGTTTTTAATGCCTTTTTGTTCGACAAGTTTTTTAAAATTGAGTGGAGAGAGGGCAAAGCCTTTTATGTTGTTGACGTCACGATGAAATTGTTCAATCGGGATGTTAATCGCGTTGGGGATATGGCCTTTTAAAAACTCTGCTTTCGAACGGAGGTCGACCGGAATCGCCGGGTGGGGGTCAGAGGTTTTCTGAGTTGAGAGTTTTTGTGACAGCCACTCAGAATCGACTAAAAGAGGGGCGTCTTCAAAGTGGGAGTGGGCCCATGCAAATTGCGGTACCAGAAGACTCAGACATAAGGCACAGAGAATCCCCGATATCACTCTTAACCTGGATTTGTCTCCGTGTTTTGTTTTTTGTCGCCAACTCTGTTGCTGCTCAACCGGAAGCATGTGGAAGCCCATTTTTATTATTATATTTGGAATACTATACCTTAATAACCTACTAATTTACTAGGTTATTTTAAGTAGGGGTATTCTAGGGCTGGGGATGAACTTAAGTAATTGGACTTTTAAATGGCTCTCCAGCAATCTCTCTAACAAGTTTCGGCACTAGGTAGCCTGGTAGGTTTTTTCTCAGCTCTAAATGCAGTTGTTGAGCGGTTTTGTCGTCCACTTCGAAGTGAGCCGCCCCTTGAACTTTATCGAGTTGATGAAGGTAGTAGGGCATAACCGCCTGTTTAAAGAGTGCTTTACTGAGCTGTTTTAAAGCCGCGACAGAGTCGTTCACGCCTTTTAATAGAACACTCTGGTTGAGTAAGTGAATATTGTGCTGTCGATATTGTTGAAACAGTTGTTCGGTTTCTTCACTGAGTTCATTCGCATGATTGCAGTGCACGACGAGAACGATCTGCAACCGGGTCTGTTCAGCCCATTCTAAGAAGGCTTGGTTCCAAGCGCTATTAGGCGATACCACAGGGACTCTGGAGTGGATACGCAAGGTATCGATATGAGCTATTTGTTCGATTTTGTGAATCAGGGGGAGCGCACTTTTTTCTGTCAAACTCATAGGATCGCCACCACTGAGAATAATTTCATTTAGAGAGCGGTCATTTTCAATATGTGTGATGGCCTTATCCCAGTAACGGCGATTACTGTGTTCCTGATAGGGAAAGTGGCGTCTAAAGCAGTAGCGGCAGTGAATGTCGCACTTCGGACTGGCGATTAATAGCGCGCGTCCTTGATATTTGTGGATAAACCCGGGAATTGGGTTTTTGTGTAAGTCGCCGACTGGATCGATATTAAAACCGAGTGTTGTCACGTCTTCTAACTTGCTCGGCACCACCTGCTTTAAAAGTGGGTCTTCAGGATTTTGTAAATCTGCCTGACTCAAAAAATGCGCAGGGGCTCGGTAAGGAAAGTCATGTGTGGAGCTTGCTACTTGTGAGGCTGCTAACGACACTTGATCGACTTTATCTGTTTGATATGTATCGATCTCTGATTGAACAGTTTTCTTTGAGGCTTGAGGCATTTTTAAAAAGTTGCGTTTTACGTTAGAATACGGCGATTATTTTAAGTGAATATTTTAAGCGAACTACGCAGTTAAAGATACAGGTAACAAACATGGCAACTTATAGCACAACAGATTTTAAAGGTGGTTTGAAGTTCTTAATGGACGGACAGCCTTGTTCAATTGTCGAAAATACACTGGTGCGCCCTGGAAAAGGTCAGGCGTTTAACCGTGTGAAATACCGTAATCTGATTACGGGTCGAGTGGTTGAGAAAACCTTTAAAGCGGGTGAAAAAGTCGATGCGGCTGATGTGGTCGATATTGATCTGCAGTATCTTTATAACGACGGTGAGTTCTGGCACTTTATGGACGAGGGTTCATTTGAGCAGTATCAGGCTTCTGAAGCGGCGGTTGCAGATTTGACTAAGTGGTTGGTAGAGCAAGACAGCTGCACAGTGACGCTATTCAATGGCGACCCTATCTCTGTTATTCCACCTAAGCAAATCACGTTAGAAGTGGTCGATACGGACCCAGGTCTAAAAGGCGACACCCAAGGGACTGGTGGTAAGCCAGCAACTTTAACAACGGGTGCTGTTGTTCAAGTACCGCTTTTTGTGCAAATCGGTGAAAAAGTCATCGTGAACACTGAGAAAGGTGAGTACGTTTCAAGAGCAAAATAAGCGTTTAAAAAATGCCTTTTACTCAGCTTCTTTGTTGTGCTGTGACTTCCGATGCTCATGTACCAGAGTACATTCGGCTCGGGCATCGTGCTTTGCTCTAACAACCACATCCTTGTGGTTGTCCGCTTCGGCTTCTCGCTCGCCTTGAATCTGAGCAAAATCCATATTTTTCAACTGCCTATTTATATTAAAGGTTGAATCTTGAATAAGATTGAAATGCTCAAAAAACGCTCTGATCTGTTGAAACAGGTCAGGGCGTTTTTTTATACCCGAGATGTCATAGAAGTCGACACGCCACAACTCTCTATGGCGGCGACGCCAGATCTTCATTTACACTCTCTCTCAACTCAGGTATTGCTACCAGGTAGTTCAAAAAGCCGAACCTACTATTTGCATACCTCTCCCGAATACCCGATGAAGCGTCTGCTCTGCTCAGGCAGTGGTGATATCTTCTATTTGGGTAAGGTCTTCCGTGATGGCGACATGAGTTCGCGTCATCAAATCGAATTCACTATGTTGGAGTGGTATCGACTTGGCTTCTCCATGCAGGCGTTAATTGATGAAGTTGCGGAGCTGATCAATCGAGTCTTACCTGAATCAAGAGCGGTTCAGCAAATGACTTACCAGCAAGCGTTTCAAAATTTAGCGGGCATTGAAGATATCTTTTCGGCCGATTCACAGGAGTTGATCGATTGTTTGGAGCGGCATCATATTGCGGGCATTGTGGGAGTGGAAAAAGAAGATAAGCCTCTCTGGCAACAACTGGTTTTGACGGATGTGATTGAACCTCAATTGGGTCAAGATGTGATTACCGTGCTGACTCACTTCCCTGCAGAGCAGGCTTCCTTGGCTCAGATTAGTCCTGAAGATCAGGGTGTGGCAGAACGCTTTGAGATTTTTGTAAACGGTATTGAATTGGCAAATGGATATCATGAGCTGACCGATGCAAAATTATACCGACAGCGTTTTAATGAATCCCTGGCAGAGCGACAGCAGTATGACTTGCCTGCCGTGCCACTGGATGAAAACCTGCTGAATACTTTAGAGACTTCACCTCTACCAGATTGTTCCGGCGTGGCTTTAGGGTTTGACCGCCTGTTTATGATGCAACAGGGACTCAATGAGATTGAAGAGGTGGTGGCCTTTTCGACTGAAAAGGCTTAAGTCACTATTTTGCTTGTTGGTTGTAAGGAATTTGCATCACTTCCCTTAAATAGCCCAACATCTCTGGGCTATCCCAAATACTCCCTGAGTTGATCGCATAGCGGATTTTGCCATTGGCATCGACTAGGAAGCTACTTGGGTAGGCAAATACTTTCCACTGTTCTGAAATCTCGCCGTCGTAATCCATCAGGATTGGAAAGTCGACTTTTACCTCTTTAACAAACTTTTCCATAATTTCTTGAGTATCTTTATAAGACACCGAGATCATGGCAAAGCGATCTTTATCTAAGTGATCCAGAGCTCGGTTCATAGAGGGGATCTCTTCAACACAGTGCGGACACCAAGTCGCCCAGAAGTTTACCAGTAGAGCTTTGCCTTGATAATCTTCAGGTACTTTTATGCTCTGACCCTCTAGGGCTTTTAAACTAAAAGATTGCATCTGTTTTGGGGCTTTAAGCTTAATCATACCGGCAATAATTTGGCTCTGCGGTGGGTTAAGTTCAACAGGATCCATTTGCGCGACTTGATACTTGAATTTGTTCAACCGCTTAATTTTGGCATCAACCACTTTTGGGATACGTTTCGCAGCATCCGCAGCCATAGGTTCTATATCTTGATATTTAAAATAACCATCAGTGGCAATCGGGACTTGAATCGTATTGACCAGACTGCCGCCCATTTTCAAGATACGCTCGCTCAAGTTAATGGTATTGGATTGTGCGCCTTGCTCTGGCTGCAGAATAGTAATTGGGAGGGCGCTGTGAGAGGTGATCGGATAGAACTCAGGTGTTTCTCCGGCCACTGGCGCATTCACAAACAGACTAGGGTAAAGCAAGACTAGGTTTTTAAAGCGGCTGCGCAAGTCGGCACTGGCTTGTTCTTGCCATTCTCTCAGCCCCCTTAAAACCGGAACAGAGGCCACATCGAGCGTCACCAGAACAACCTCTTCATAGCGTTTTGCGGCGTGGTTCACTAAGGTCAGTCACAAAGTCGCCTTCCAAGCCGCGCATTGTGATGCGGCTTCGATCGATAAACAGCGCTTCAGGGGTATCTAAATACCAAACATCTCCCGACTGGGTTAAGCCCTTAACCGTGATGGCATCGCCATTATTGGGCCAAGCGGGTTCGCCAATCCACAGATAGAGTCGCTGATTCGGTTTAACGGTTTTATGTGCTTTTAAGGCGGTGAGGGTGTAGCTTTCTGAGCCGGTATCAATTTCCGTTTGTGGCAAGGCCATCCACAGATCGCGATCCATAAAACTCATCACGGATTTTTTGTCATTTTGGACGGCAAAAGCAAACGATGAAACCGCAATCAGTAGCAGAGAGAGGGTTGAGGTAACAAGGCGATTGATTAACATTTTTTAAGCACACTCAAACTAAAATTAGAATGTGTATTCTACTTTTTCAAATTGGCGCTGTCGAGTGTGCTTCAAAACGAGATGGGTCTCTACTATGGTTGAACCGTTGGATAGCCCGCTCTTATCCAAGCGATCACGCCACCTTCGAGATTTCTCACATTGCGATAGCCCATTTGGGTCAAGGTGTTGGCGGCAAACGCACTGCGAATCCCTTTGCCACAGAAGACAACAACATTGGCATCTAGGTCATTGACCTTGCCATAAGCTTTAATCTCTATGTAGCCACGAGGGATGGATAGATCCTGTACAGAAATCCCGCCTAGATTCGACCTTTCACTGGTTTGGCGAACATCAATCAAAACCAGTGGTTTATTGCTTTGGAGTTCTTGGTTGAGCTCAGCGGGAGTGATGTGTACAGCTTGTTGAATTTGTGCCTTGATTAACGCCTTAGCATCAGGGATAGCTTGCGCCCAAACAGAAGTGGCAGAGGTTGAAATTAATAAGAGTAAACTGGCTAATAGTCTGTTCATGACTCGTCTCCTCAATTAAAAACCCATATAAAAATTATATCTTGAATCGCAAACAACATTCAAAGTTCGAGCATCTCTCCCCGTTATTTAGACGCAAAGCCTTGACTATTGGAGGCAAGAAAGAACACTTGACACGGGGTGTATACTAATCTGATTGAATTAAAAAAATACGACACTATTAAGGAGCCGTCCATGTCCGATATTCCAGTTACCAAGCGTTCAGTTATGGTTTTATTCTCTGACTCTACCAGCCCAAGTTGTCATCGAGTTCGTTTGGTCGCGAAAGAAAAAGACATTCCAATGGAAATCATTGAAGTGGACGCGAATAACCTGCCTGAAGATTTATTAGAGCTAAACCCATATGCAACCTTGCCGACTCTGGTTGACCGTGACTTAGCGCTATATGACCCTCAAGTGATTATTGAGTATCTTGACGAGCGTTTCCCACACCCTCCATTAATGTCGGTTGATCCAATTTCAAAAGCGCGTGCGCGTCAAATGTTGCGTCAAATTGAAACCGAGTGGTACCCTCTGGTGGACACTATTACTAAAAGTGATAACGAAGATGACGTTAAAACAGCACGTCGTGATCTACAAGAGCGTCTGATTCAGTTGATCCCAGTATTTGAACACAAACCATTCTTTATGAGTGACGACTACTCACTAGTGGATATCAGTATGGCGGTTCTGCTATGGCGTTTACAGCACTTGGGTATTGAACTACCGAAGAGCGCAAAAGCGATCTTTGATTATTCTGATAAGATGCTGACTCGCGAAATGTTTACAGAGAGCTTGTCTGATGATGAGCTAGATATGCGTGACGTTATTTAGTAATTGAAAAAGCAGCTTTTGCTTCGCTTCTTTGTTGCGCTACGACTTCCGGTGCTCAAGTATTAGATATACTATCCGCTCCGGTCAAGAAGCGAAAAGGCGCGCGCCTTGAATCGAAACAAAATCTATCTTTTTCAAAAAACTAAATATTATTAGAGTAGCCGAGTTTATATGATTTCTAATCGCCCTTATCTGATTCGTGCCATGTATGACTGGATAGTCGACAATGGTTGGACGCCACATTTTCAAGTGGATGCAAACTATCCCAATGTAAAGGTGCCGCAGCAGTTTGTTCAGGAAGGGGTGATTGTTCTCAACGCGCATCCAGATGCCGTCTATGGCTTGCTTAGAGATAATGATGGTTTCTCTTTTAAGGCGCGCTTTCAAGGCATAGAAGAATCGGTATTCTTCCCGCCCGAAGCTGTGCTTGCTGTTTTTGCCCGTGAAAATGGTCAAGGGATGCCATTCCCACCAGAACCTTATCCTGGCGAGGCTTCTGAACCAGAAGAGCAGGGGGCAACATTAGCTGCCGTTGAATCGGATGAGTCCGCGGAAGACGATACTAACAAGCAATCTTCTTCTAAAAAACAGCCGACTTCAAAGAAGAAATCAAAGTCTAAAAAACCAACGCTTTCTGTTGTTAAGTAATTCAGGCTAGGTTCAGTCTTAAGCTTGATTAATTATCGTAATCAAAGAAATCAAAAGCCTCCACTGAGCTTTCAACTTCCTGATCGACCATAAAACCATATTCGCCTTCGAGGTGCTGGTGATTGTTTTTAAAATGGTCTTGCCAGTATTTATCCTCTCCATCGGCATCGAGAAAAAATGCAAAGCTAGAACCGCCGTGGTAACCGTTTTGTGTCGCTCGTTTCTG
Organism: uncultured Thiosulfatimonas sp.; assembly: GCA_964547865.1. Taxonomy (GTDB): domain Bacteria; phylum Pseudomonadota; class Gammaproteobacteria; order Thiomicrospirales; family Thiomicrospiraceae; genus Thiomicrorhabdus. Next base: position 3,031 of record CAZJPO010000031.1, on the reverse strand, counting down.
CCATTTTTTCGGTAAACGGTAGCTATCATCACCGTGTTCATCAATAAAGATTGCAAAGCCATTATGAGCGGCCGCACCAATAGAGAAGGAATTGTTTTCACTGTAGTAGGTGTCATCGCCTTGTTTATCGATTAAGACCGAGGCGGCCAAGTCCCAAGCGGCCGACTGTGATGCACCCAGAATACCGGAGTAATAATCATCGCCACCATCTTCGATTAAGACACCAATCGCAGAGTGAGCAGAGGCGGATTGGGTATAGCGACTACCGTAATAGCGATCGTCTTCTTCACCCGAATTTCGCAATACGCCCATACCAAAAAAGTAACCGGTTCCCTGAGAGAAGTTACCGGCTTCAAAGCGGTCTTTTCCCTGTTTGTCCAGTAAGAAGCCCATACCGCCAGAAGCCTGTCGGCGCAAGCCAAATGCCGCCCCTTGTGAGAAGCCAGAATATACGCCAGAAGTACCGTATGCACTTTGGTGTTTGCCTTTAGCGTAGTAGAAGTCATTCCCCGAGTTGTCTAGCAGTAAACCAATACCCTTTGGCGCACCAAACCCCTGGGCATAGAAGTGTGCGTGATAAGCATCATTGCCTTGCAAATCTAGGTGAAGTCCCAGTCCCCACATGCCAACACCTTGGTGTCCCTCTTGGCCGTGATAGCGATCATTGCCTTCTACATCGATTAGCAAGCCGACGCCAAATAGTGAAAAGCCTTGGGCATAGCCATTGGAGATATAAATATCATCGCCCTGTAAATCCAATAACAGGCCAACGCCAACAAAGCCGCTGCCCTGGGAAACGGGCGAGGTGGACGCATAGTTATCTTCACCCGCATAATCGATTAAAAAGCTCACTGGGTGCTGGGCATCAAAAGCGCCACCTGCATTATTGCGGTAGTGGTCATTGCCGCCAATATCAATCAGGTAACTCACCGATTTACTGACCTCATTATCCCCTTGATCGAGAATCACCAGATTGCCGGAAGGCAACTCTTCAAAATAAATAATCTTCCCGGCACCTACTTGCTTGGTATATTGTTGGAATTCACCTTGATGGTCCTTGGCAAATTGCGCAGCAATGGCTTTGAAATTAGCTAACCACACGTCATTAGATAGCTGAGCTATAAGTTGAGCAGACTGCGCCAGTGCCGAATAGTCTATTTTCCGCCCTAAAGAGAGCAGTTTTTGAAAATCGATGAATTCAGCGGACGAAGAATTTGCATCCCAACGGTTATGAAAGTAATCACCGGGTAGTTTCAAACCCTGCTCATAGAGAAAAGTTTGATCTGCTTCACTCAAGTTGGCAAAAGCTTGTTGACGCGCTTTGACCGAAGCCGCAATGAGCTGTTTGATAAACGCAATATGATCTTCGAATTGATTCGATTGAGGCGCTGACAGCTCGGTAGTTTTATTATTTGGGATAGGGGCGTCCAGTAAAGCAGAAACTTGGCTCAATAGCTGTATGGGCTGATGACTTTGTTGCAGCAGTTGCTGGGTGATTTTCTCCATAACAGGTGCGACCTTGAGTGGGTCACGATGCAGATAGCGGAATAGGCTCAAGCGTTGGCCATCATCCCACCATTGATCAGTCGCATAGCGTTGCATTAAATCATCGTAGGGTGCCTGTAGCTGTTGCTCTTTCACCAAAGAGTGCATTAGATCGGTGTATTTATCTGAAAAGCCTTCATACTGTGGGAAGAGTTGAGCGTTTTTAGGCGGTGGGGCACTGAGATAATTGCTACCGCCAAGTAACGGCACAGAAACCTCAAAAATAACCGGATTTTTATTGGCCTGAATATTAAGGCTTTCACCCTCTGATTGCTTTTGTAATAACTCTGTGAGTTCTGTTGGGGTTAAGTCTTTGTCAGACGATTTTGCAGGCTCTTGAAGAACAATAGATTGTTGCAGACGATAGATTTTAAGCTGAATCCTCTCGCCAACCTTTTTTTCTCGACGGATATAGTTGGTAAAGAATGAACTGGCTTTGCCTTCGATGGCTGAAAAATCAAAATCGTCATACTCAATAATTAAATCATTGGCTTTTAATCCGGCGGTTTCCGCACCCATGCCTAGCATAACTTGGCGAATGGTCAAGCCCTGTTTGCCGGCGACTGCATGAGGTGAATTTACGGTTTGTAAATCACCGAGGTGGACACCTAAAAAAAGTTTATTGCCGATATTTTTAGCGGTCAGTTTTTCCGAAGAACTGGCGTTGGTTTGAGCCATGCCAATGGCAGAAAAACCGAGCAAACAAAAAGTAAGTAGAAGCTTAAAAGTCATTGGGGGCGATCTTTTTTCCTATCCATATTACATGGTGCAATTAGAGAAAGTATGTTGGTTACATACTAACCAATACCATTTAGGAATAAAAGCAGGCCTGCGGTTTTGTTAAAAGGTTTTGCAGGGGGAAGTAGAATCAAAGGATGAGCCCAGATAACCTTGTTGTTTAGTAAGTGCTACTGCGGCTGCAATTTTCAAACAGCCGCATTCGAGCTTTATTTAAACTCAATCACTTTCTTGGGTTTTGGCATGATTTTGTCAAAAGGCCCTTGGCAGTGACAGTTAATTTCAGCGGAGATTCTGACTTTAACTAAACACTCCTTCAGGTATTCACTACTTGGTTTTTCAAAATAGCGCAGGGCTCTGAGTTCTACATTAGTCAGAACGGGCAGACATTTTTTCTCACCATTGCTGCATCCCCAAAGGCTACAAACCTCTTTGCCTTCTTGGTAAATTCGTCCCATGGCACTGTCTAAGTATTGTTCTAACTTAGGTTTAGTACAGGGCTCTTCCAAGGGTTGAATGGCATATAATATATCGTAGTTTTTCACAAAAGAGAGACCGCTGCCACAAGGTTTGCCCAGCTTATGCTTGGGTTTGGCGCAGTACTTTTGAGTGCCTGAATAGTTGCGTTCAAACTCACCGTAAATATGAAAATCGGTACCCAAATACTTGGTGTAAATAATGTTTTGCCAACCGGTAAAATCAAACTTATCGTAAATGGCGTATTTGATTTTCAGTTTGTATTTGGCAC
>CAZJPO010000030.1:0-15580 GCA_964547865.1 uncultured Thiosulfatimonas sp. | reverse complement strand
AAACCATCACTATTGCCGATGGTCAAACAACAGGCAGCGTTGATGTCACTGTTTCTGCGGATGAAGATGTCTATACCGATGCCAGCTCAATGAGTGCCGCAATTACAGGTGCAACTGGCGGTAACTTTGAAAACCTAGCAGTAGATTCAACACCTGCAACCACCCAAATTACAGACACTACAGACACCACAACCGTCAGCTTAAGCGCTACCGATAGTATTACCGAAGCAGGCGGAGTGATTACTTATACAGCAACTTTGACCAACCCATCCGAGGGAAGCACGATTGTCAGTTTAGACAATGGAGAGACGATCACTATTGCGGATGGCCAAACAACAGGTACTATTGATGTCAATATTGCCGCGGATGAGGATATTTATTCAGATGCGGGCAGTGTGACCGCAAGCATTAGTAGCGCGATGGGTGGCAATTTTGAGAACCTAGACGTTGATAGTACCTCTGTGACTACTCAGGTTTTGGATACGGTTGATACTGTGTATGCACAAATTAGTGTAGATGAATCAACGGTTGGTGAAGGTGAGGCTTTGACTTATACGGTTAGCCTTGTTGATGCCGATGGAAACTCAGTTACAGTGCCTAGTGGTGAGACGGTTAGTGTCTCAATTGATTGGAGTGGCCTTGCTTCTGGCGGTGCTGATACTAGCGCACTGCCTTCAAGTATTGATATTACTGGAAGCTCTACTTCTTCATTTGATGTAGATATCACCGAAGACAACATTGGCGAGCAAGATGAGGCTTTGACAGCTTCTCTCTCTGGTGTAACGGACTCAAATGGTGTTTTTGAAGCCCTAGCAGTGGATACTGCAAACAGTCAGGTAACCAGTACGGTTGAAGGTAATTCCGGCCCGCAAATTCAAAACCAAGATGTTACGGTTGCGGTTTCTGAAGAGGGTTTGAGCTCAGGATCGTCTGATACTGAGGGTGAGAGTCAAGGCGATGATACGACTGATCAGGTGATTGCATCTGGAACGCTTGGTTTCAGTGATGCAGACAGCTCTAATTTGACGGTTGGATTGCAAGCACCGACAGAGAGCTTTACCTCTAATGGTGAGGCAATTACTTGGAGTGGCAATGGTACTGGCACGCTGGTTGGTTCGGCGAATGGCGAAGATATTGTTACCGTAACCTTAGATGATACTGGCGCTTATTCTGTCACTTTGAGTGGCCCTGTTGATCATCCAAGTACAGGCGGTGAAGATGCTCTGGATATGGCATTTTCTGTCTCTGTTTCCGACGGTATTGAAACGCAAACTACAAGCTTAACGGTACAAGTAGAGGATGACTCTGCTGAGGTCTCTGGCCAGACACTTTCTTTGAGTGTGGAACCGGTTGTGACTAACCTTGCGGTGGTGGTTGATATCTCTTCTAGTATGACCGATGAAGACCTTGATCTGACCAAACAAGCGATTAATAAACTTATTGATGAGTATGGCGACCTTGGTGATGTTAACGTCAATGTGGTGCAGTTCTATGGTAATGGCAACATCACCAGTGACTGGGTTTCATCTGAAGAGGGTTTGGATATTGTTCTCGACAATACTCGAGGTGGAACCGATATTGAGCAGGGGCTACGTGAGATGGTTGAAGGCTCCTACAGCGGTAACCAACCTGGTGGTGAATTCTATGCTGGTTCTCTGCCAGCTGCGGATCAAGATGTAGTCTACTTCTTTGGTGACGGTAATACCTATGGCGATTATGAAACCGATTTTGATAACTATCTGCCAACGTGGAATGAATTTGTTAACTCCGGTGAAATTGACAAGCTGTTTAGCTATAGCGTCAATACTGGTTCTGTATTAAGTGATATCGATAAGGTTGCTGATAATGGCGAAAATACAGTTTCTCAAGATGCCGTTAATATCTCTGACGTCAGTCAATTGGAAGATGCTGTTAGTCAGTCAGTTGAACCCTTTGCAAGCGGCAGTCTTATGGATACCGATGGCAGTGGCAATGCTGCGATTTCATTTGGTGCGGATGGCGGCCATATTCAGAGTGTGACCATTGGTTCAAATACGGTTGATTATGATGCGGCCAACCCTGTTCAGGTTATTGAGGGCGAGCACGGAACCTTTGAATTGAATTTTGAAACCGGTGAGTATCGTTACTCTATGAATGATTTTCAGGAAGGGGATCAGGTTGAGTCGGTTTCTGTAACGGTTGTTGATGGAGATGGTGACACTGCATCTGCAAGCATAGATTTCAATATTGACAGTAGCTCCTATGGGCCAGCTGATCAGGCGCCACAGGCGTTTGATGAGGTTCTGACGACCGCTAAGCTAGATACTTCTACCACCACGTCTGATTCGACTAATGTGATTGTGACACTGGATGTTTCAGGTTCTATGTCTATGCAGCAATACGGTGGTGTTGTTACGCTTGATGACGGTACACAAACAACTCGTTTTGAAATAGCAAAAAATTCATTAATTGAGATGATTGAGGCCTACAAAGATCAAGGATCAACTGAAGTAAACCTAACCCTATTTGGTAAAAACGCATCGAATGTTGGCTGGATGTCAGCGGATGAGGCTGTTGATTATTTAAGTGACCTTTCGATGGATTCAAGAGGGTACCTGTATGACGACGGTTCTATGGTTAGATCTGTCGACACCATGGGTACCGATTTCTATGATGGGGTCAATGCAACAGATAATATTAATTTCTCTGGGCATGAAGCGACTCATAATGTTGGCTTGTTTATCTCAGATGGAGAACCAAACTATAACGCTAGCAGGGTCGATTCTGATAACGATAGTGCTATCCAAAACTGGAAATCATTTATAGATGATAACAATATTGACTTAACTGTAATTGGTATTGGTGAAAATATCAGTGATCGATACTTGGATATTATCCAAGTAGAAGATGGCAAAGAGGCTCTGATTCTTACTGATGAGTCAGACCTGTCAACGACATTGTTGCAATCCGTGCCTTCTTCAACCTTGGCAGAGGGTAATGTGCTTGATAACGTTGTCGGTGGTGACGGACAGACCTCGATAGACTCGATTGTGGTTAACGGCACCACTTATACTGCGGATAATTTCCCGGATGAAGGGGTTGCTATTGGTGGCCAAGGTATACTGACTTTTGACTTTTCATCTGGCGATTATGCATACACAGCAAGTCCTTCAGAATTTAGCAGTGATGTCACCAAGTCCTTTACGGTCAATGCATCTGATGCCGATGGAGACAGCGTTGATTTTGATGTGCGGATTCAAGTTGATGTTAACGATTCCAGTGGCGCAACCGAGTCTGATACCTTTGATCAAGGCACAGAAGGTTGGTCAAGTAACGCAGACGTACAGAGTGGCGAACTGAGAGTTCAACAAGACGAAACCGTCAGCAAAACCTATGAATTTGGTTCGGATATGGCCGGGCAGACGGTTACCATTAGCTTTGATATGCGTATATCCGGTGGTTGGGAAGACAGTGGAAGCTATGAAGACTACTTCAAAGTCTTTGCCAATGATGTTGAGCAAGAGAGCCAATACGACAGTATTTATGACGGTAATGATGGCAGTTCATCAAATGATTCGCATCAATATAGTTTTGACGTTCAGTTAGACAGTGAAGGTAAAGTTAAGCTTGAGTTAGAAGTCGATTCGACTGCGAGTGATGAGATTGCGCTTGTCGACAATATTCAGGTGACAACTGGCAGCGTGGAAACCGATGACAGTTCGATTTTGTACGGCGATGACGATGAAGCAGAAGTTTTCATGATTGATGATGATCTGGGAGACACTTTCCATATTGAAAACTTTGATATCGGGGAAGACGTACTTGATTTGAGTGAAGTGATTGCCGATAGTGCAACAGAAGTCACAGAAAATACGCTGGCAGAGTACTTAGACTTTGCTCTGGTTGATAGTGACGGTGATGGTCAAGTCGATGATACTGCGATCACAGTTGATTCGAATGGAGAGTCAGATAGCGGCGGTGAAACCACTACAATTTATGTTCAAGACAACCAATTCGATGAAAATAGCTTAGATGACTTGAATATAGACTTCCAAAATGAATAAATCTCATTAAACTATAGAAGTAGCCAGCTAGATCATTACAGTAATGGCTCTGTTTTAGACAATTTGGCCTTAATGGCTCGATAATTGTTTATTACATATAATTTTTAAATGTTATGGACAAGGTATGTCAAACGACCTGCAACAAATAGTAGAAGCACAATCCGATATTGTTAAGTGTAAATTTCTCAGTTCAAATAAGCACGCTTCCACCTTTAAAGTTACCCAATGGCACAACGGTGAAAAACGTAAGCAGGTGGTACGAGTTATTCATAGCATTAGTAATCACTATCAGGTTAAGAGAGAAAAGGACCTGCTACATTACTTAAATCAATTTTCTGAATTTATTCATTTCAATGAGATTCGCAAAGCCGGAGTCTACTATCTTAAGTTTTTTGACTATGCGGGTAAGTACACTCTTGATAAACAGATTAAAAAGGAAGGCATCTACTCTCAAGACCAAGCGCGTCAACTTATGGTTGATATGATCGCTGTTTTGGAGCGGGTTCATTTTGTTGGTTTTGTACATGGTAATATTCGTCCTGAAAACGTTGTGGTGGGTAAAAAACAACACTACTTGACGGATTGGTCACAATCCTTTCCTTCTCTCAGCTCTTATGAAACAGAGATGATTCATGATGATGCTCACTACTTTCCTCCCGAAAGGCTAAATGGTCAAAATGATGAGAAGGGGGATATTTATGCTCTGGGTTGTACACTCTATTTTGCTTTAACGGGCAAGCATATTTATCGCTTAAAGAAATCATCGTCTCTGCCCGAGCAGATGTGGGCGCATGTACACCATAGTGTTCACAAAATGAATAAACTGCCTATCTTTTGGCGCTATCTCATTTTTTGGATGACTCAAAAAGACCCAGAAAAACGTCCACAATTAGATGATCTTAAAAATTGGGTTGAAGATGCGACAGTACCTGACTGGGTGAGAAAGTTGAGCGCACGTGCTGAAAAATCTTATCCAGAAGACAGCCTTACAACGTTGGCTGATGAACACTACCTGTACCCTATTTATCTAAAAGCAAAACAACATGAAGCGAATGGTGATTTAGAATCCGCCTTTAACCTTTATGAAAACTGTGCTTTTAGAGGTTTCTCTCTGGCAGAGACCAAGTTGGGTGACATGTATGTGCGCGGTGAACCTGTTAAACAGTCCTATATTATGGCTGCCAACATGTATAACCAAGCCTTTCAAAAGGGCAACCCAGATTCAACATTTAATTTAGCGAAGATGTTTGAGCAGGGCTTAGGCATGCCGGTTAACTTGGATTATGCATTTAAACTCTATCGCCATGCAGCGATGCGCGGTCATGTCAAAGCGCAGTTTGCTTTGGCAATGTTCTTCTTAAAAGGAAAGGGTACGGGGAAAAATATGGCACAAGCCCGATCTTGGTTGAATTTAGCGGCAATTCAAGGCTCTGAAGAGGCTAAACAAACCATAAAATCTCTTGTTATGGAAGCAAGGAAAGCGGGTTAAACAGGCTTTTATTCTTTTTAAGGATTAGTTCCCTTTAATTGTTTTACCATCTGGGTTAGCCAGTTGCAAAAGATAGGGTAATCTTCATGACTCATCTCGACCACTTCTTTAATTGAGTAGACATTTAGGGGTCTATTTATGCTTGAACAACCGACCTTCATTAGATAAAGCAGTTCCTCTTTAGAAAAATCCGGATTTAAAATAAAGTTGGTGCTTTTTGCTAGCAAGGCAGCATTAACAATGTCTAACCATATCTTATAAGGTGCATTAAAGCTCTGCAGTAATTTGTAATCCGGTTTGTTATTTTGCTGCATAGTGATGAGCTGATCCAGAGCCGACACCTCCAACAAATGCTCGGCTACATCCCTCGCATGGGGCGGTAGGGATAGAAGAGCTGCCTTTTCAAAGTTATGATCAAGTAATTCCATAGTAGGATTAGTTTTTTGAGTTTTATTTAGGGTACAGTAACCATTGTTATTCGTTAGAATAACTATTGCAATTAATTGCTTGTTTTTAATAGTCTAGCAGGGCTGTGAATTTAGTTTCAAATAAAAGGTTTTATTCATGTCAAATCATCCTCTGGCACAACACTTGGATTCGGTTCCAGATTTTCCTAAGCCGGGTGTACTATTCAGTGATATTTCGCCACTGTTAAAAACACATTTTACTGAGACCATCGATTCAATAGCCGAACTGTTTAGTGAACAAGAGTGGGATGAAATTGATTGTCTGGCAGGAATTGAATCGCGAGGTTTTATTTTTGCGGCGGCCTTGGCCTACAAATTTAATAAAGGTTTTATCAAGGTGCGCAAACCGGGCAAGCTGCCAAATGTCTGCGCTTCAATAGAGTATGGTTTGGAATACGGCAGCGATAAGCTAGAAATGCAAAAAGGTGATGGCAGCAAAATTGTGCTTCTGGATGACCTAATTGCTACAGGTGGCTCAATGGGAGCTGCTGCTGAATTATGTGAACAGGTGGGCTATAACGTAATGGGAATGGCCTGTCTGATTGATTTAAAAAGTCTCAACAGCTTTACTTACAAGGACATGACAGTTCGTTCTGTTATCCAATTTCACGATTAATCAGATATTAACTGGGTGGTTATCACTTTATGCAGATTCCAAGACTCACCAAAAGTATCTTTCTTGACCAACTGTTGTATATGCAAATGGCCGGGGTGTTTATCGGTTTGGCTTTTCCGCATTTTTTGGTCTTTTATGGTTTTCCAGCTGAAGAAGTACTCACTTGGAAATTTTATGTTGTTACCCAAATTGCAGGCCAACTAGTTGGCCTGATTAGTTTTTTCTTGATCTCAATGGTTATTCGCCCTCATCTTAAGCAGCTGTCGCAAAAGATGAATGAAATTGCCAGCGGCATTCAAAAGAAAGAGTTTCTAGACTACTCAACCAATTGCAATCTAGAACTCTGTTCAATGAATGTGGTGTCAAACGATGAAATTGGGGTGAGTGCCAACGCTTATAATCAGTTGTTAAACGCCCTGTTAGAGTCTCATGAATCAGAAAAAGTTTTTAACCAGTTTTCACAAGTTATGTCTGAAAACTTGGATTCAAATGCCTTGGCAGAAGAGACCATTTCGCTGTTGATTTCGGCAACGAAAATTGAAGCCGCTGCGATACTGATATTCCGTAAAGGGGAAGTAACGGTTGAAGCGTCGAGAGGCATCGATAAAGTAGAGTCTTTGTCAGAGCACGAAGCCGTTAAAGAGGCCATTAACTCAGGTAAATCAACCAGTATTTCCATGCCAAAAAAGATTCATCTTGATGCCGTTTTGACTCAGTTCCGCCCATCAGAGGTGTTTATCAGGCCGATAGAGTTTAAGGGTGCCTTTTTAGGTGTTATGGTTGCGGCCACTGGTGCCGATATGGCCGATGATAGAACTGAATTGACGCTAGAGCTCTTTACTCGAAGTATGGGCCTTGCTTTGAATAACGCTTTGATTCACAGTAAATTCCAGCGTCTTGCCGCCTACGACGCCCTAACCAATGTCTTTAATAGGCGCTTTGGGATGTCGCGTTTAAAAGAGGACTTTTCGCGAGCCGTTCGTGATAAGTCGGCACTGGCGGTCATCATGATTGATATTGATCATTTTAAAAATATTAATGATAACTACGGTCATTTAGTGGGTGATAAGGCCATTATGATTTTAGCTAATATCCTTAAAAAGGTTTCTCGAGAGGGAGACATTGTTGTCCGCTATGGTGGAGAAGAATTTTTGATGATATTGCCTGGAGCCTCGTCTAAAGATGCCGAGTCACTGGCAGAGCGAGTTCGTCATCAAATTATGGATACGGTCTTTAAAGAGGGAGAGCAGCAGATTTCAATGACAGCGAGTCTAGGTGTTTGTGGTTATCCTGAAGAGATCGTTACAGATGAAATTGCCTTGATTGATCGAGCTGATCAAGCATTATACCAAGCTAAACAAAACGGGCGCAATCAAGTTGTTTTGGCTGGTAAATCTGGTAACTGATCTTACCTGTTTAAGGTAAATTTAAACAATAAAAAACCGCCTCTAATGGCGGTTTTTTTATGATTAAGCGTTTACTTTTTAGTCTTGCAAATACTCTTTTGCTCTTTGCACAGCAGCGCGAACCTGATCTGGAGCCGTTCCTCCTAAGTGGTTACGTGCAGCAACAGAGCCTTCCAGTGTGAGAACCTCAAAGACATCGTCTGTAATTTTGTTACAGAAGCCTTGCAAGGTTTGCAGTGACATCTCTGAAAGATCTTGCCCTGACTCAATCCCATGAGCAACGGCTAATCCAACGACTTCGTGAGAATCGCGGAATGGCAAGCCTTTACCAACGAGGTAATCGGCTAAATCGGTTGCGGTTGAAAAACCGCGCTTAGCCGCTTCGTAAGTGATCTCACGCTTCACTAAAATGGCCGGTACCATATCAGCAAAGGCTCTTAGAGATCCTTTTACAGTATCAACCGTATCGAATAGTGGCTCTTTGTCTTCTTGGTTATCTTTGTTATAGGCCAGTGGTTGAGACTTCATCAGTGTCAGCAAGCTCATTAGGTGGCCATAAACTCGGCCAGTTTTACCGCGCACTAACTCAGGCACATCGGGGTTTTTCTTTTGCGGCATAATCGATGAGCCTGTACAGAAACGATCAGGCAAATCAATAAACTGGAACTGTGCGGAAGACCACAGTACTAACTCTTCTGAGAAACGCGAAAGGTGCATCAATAGTGTGGCTGAAAAGTGAGTAAACTCAATCGCAAAGTCACGGTCTGAAACACCATCTAAAGAGTTTTCAGTAATGCGTTCAAAGCCAAGTAGTTCCGCTGTATATTCACGGTCAATTGGGTAGGTTGTACCCGCTAGAGCGGCTGACCCAAGCGGCATAGTATTAACGCGTTTGCGGCAGTCTTGTAGACGTTCGACATCGCGCTTAATCATCTCAAACCAAGCCAACATGTGGTGACCATATGTTACAGGTTGTGCTGTCTGTAGGTGGGTGAATCCAGGCATAATCGTATCAGCTTCGCGCTCGGCAAGTATAATCAGGCCTTCTTGTAGGCGTTTTAGTTCCGGTAAAATGGCATCAATTTCATCGCGAAGGTAGAGGCGAATATCGGTTGCCACTTGGTCATTTCTTGAACGGCCTGTATGCAGTTTTTTACCGGTGATACCAATTAGGTTAGTCAAACGTGCTTCGATATTCATGTGAATATCTTCTTGTTTAATAGACCACTCGAACTGTCCAGATTCAATTTCATGTTGGACGCGTTCTAAGCCATTAAGAATATCGGCTAACTCCTCTTCATTCAAAATACCGACACGGGTGAGCATTTTGGCATGAGCAATCGACCCTTGAATATCCTGTTTGTACATGCGATTATCAAATTGAATAGAGGCAGTAAAAGCTTCTACAAAAGCATCGGTCGATTCGCTAAAGCGTGCACTGGAAAGCTTTTCTTGGTTGTGTTGATTACTCATTTAGACTTCCTAATTATGAGAGCTCTGTTCAAGCTGAGCTCTCTTGTTTTCTTGCTTACTCTGCAGTTCCAGTAACTCTGGGGTAACAGGAATCTGCATGTCTCTGCCCATGTTTTTATAGGCGATATTTAAATTTTGGTGGATGACTCCGGCATAAAGCGTGATTTCTGGTATCCCGATAATTCTTGGTGCCACCTCTTTACCTGCCCCATCCAGGAACAAGACTGTCGGGGTTAAGTCGGCGTTTAACTGGTAGGCCCACTTAGCTTTTTTAATGAGTTCACCATTCCATCCAGGAATCGGGGCATCTTCATCGACACCAACGTGCCGCATTAAGACCACTTTTCCTTCGTAAAGTCCGCCTAACACCATCGGGTTAAATACATATTCATTCAACTGTTCACAGTATTCGCACCACTCGGCGCCAAACATTAACATGATGGGCAGTTGGAGTCGGTCTGACTCTTGTCCAAGTGTTTCAAGGTTTTCGAGCTCTTTAAAAGGGCCGTTGGTCCCTGCGTGACTGGGTAATAGGTAAACAGTGATACCGATAATGAAAGCCGAAATTAGGGCAAATACTCGCATATATTCTCCATACACTAACGATCAGCTTATAGCGACATATTTTAACTAAAACTGAGCGGCTTTTTTCAGTAAAATGGGCAGAATAAAAACGCCGCTAAATCATAGTCAACTAAGCTGTTTAGTGAGCTCTTCGCATGATGATATGCACCGTCAATGGTTGGAATAAAGATGAAACAAACCCTAAGAATAGCAACACGAAAAAGTCCACTGGCGATGTGGCAGGCCGAATTTGTTAAAGCGGAGCTTGAAAAAGCCCATCCTGGACTGGAAGTTATTCTGTTACCCATGTCGACCAAAGGCGATAAAATCCTTGATGTCCCCTTGGCAAAAATTGGTGGAAAGGGCCTGTTTACCAAGGAACTTGAGGATCGGATGATGAACGGCGATGCTGATATTGCCGTGCACTCTATGAAAGATGTACCGATGGAGTTGCCAGAGGGGTTTGCCCTAGGCGCCATTTTGGAACGTCATGCGCCGACCGATGCTTTTGTTTCCAATGATTTTGAAAAGTTTGAAGATCTACCTCAGGGTGCGGTTTTAGGTACTTCAAGCTTGCGCAGAAAAGCTCAGTTAATGGCGTTGCGCCCAGACTTAGATGTGAGAGATTTAAGAGGCAATGTGGGCACGCGCTTAGGCAAACTTGATGCCGGAGAGTACGATGCGATTATTTTGGCGACCTCTGGTTTGCAGCGCTTGGACTTGGATGAGCGCATCCGTCATGAAATTGTGCCAGAAGTCTGCTTGCCAGCCGTGACACAAGGCACTCTAGGAATTGAATACTTCGAAAATGACACCGAGACTTTAGAAATCATTAAAGTTCTGAATCACGCTGAAACTGAGACGAGAACCAGAGCTGAACGTGCAATGAATCATCGACTAGAGGGAGGGTGTCAGGTACCAATCGGTGTATTCGCGGAATTAAATGATGATGAGATTCGCTTACGTGGTTTAGTGGCCTCACTAGATGGTTCAACCATTCTGACTTCTGAATCTACAGGTCGTGCCGACCAACCAGAAACACTAGGGGTTCTGGTCGCTGAGGCGTTGCTGGAAAAGGGCGCAAAAGAGATTTTGGACAGCGTCTATCAAAATGACATTAGTGGTAAAGGTTAGTAGAGCGCCCTAAAGTAGAATCCTTAGCGGAGAAAACCGTGTCTATCACGCTTTTAAATACTCGACCAGCCCATCAAGCAGAAGCTCTGAATAGGCTTCTTGAACTCAAAGGCATGGGCTATATCAATTGTCCCACTTTAAAGATTGAGTGGCTGAACCCAGGTTGGGATACAACCGAGCTGGTGACTAAGCCAAATCGTTTGATCGAGAAAATCATCTTTGTGAGTCGAAATGCGGTCGAAGGTTTCTTGGCTCAAGTCTCACAAGGCTTACACAAAGACGTTCTTGAAAACGCGGACCTCTATGCAATTGGTCAAGCGACCAAACAATTCGGCCTCGACCAAGGTCTTCATATTCAAACACTCTCTGATCGACAGTTTGATAGTGAGCATTTCTTAGCGCACCCCGTTATGCAGGACATCAATGGAAAGCGCATTTTACTGGTTAAAGGTAAAGGTGGACGGGATCTGATCGTAAACACCTTAGAGTGCCGGGGCGCAGAGATTGACACTATTGAGGTTTATCAACGAGCTCCTGAAGCTTTTTGTGAGCAATCTTGGAGAGAATTCACCCTTTCTGAAAACCCCGTGTTATTAATCACCAGTGTCGCCAGTTGGCAAGCTCTTCTCAAAGGTCAGCAAGAGACAACGGGTATAACTTCTCAAATTGATGTGTTTCAGCAAGGCAGCTGGCGGAATCTAAAAGGCATTGTTTGTATGAGTGAGCGTATAGCCGAGTTCATCAATCAATCGGAGTGGCATCAGTTGGATAGACCGATAAAAGTTGTCGAAACACAGTCAAATGAAGGTATTATAGAATCATTAACTTCTTTCATGCTCGAACGGTGTTCGTGAATCATAAATGTGTTCCAGAAAGGCGTTCTAACGTCAGGCTTGACTGTTAGGTAAAGTTATTTAGGTAAAGACATGTCTAAAAGAATAAAACCCAATGCTGAACATCGGATTGTCGATGGCGAAATCGTCTCTGATTCATCCGGGGAGCAGAGCACACCTACCAGCCAGAGCAAGACGAGTTCCGAGACAATCAAGCCGGAACCTTCTAGCGTCAAAACAACTGCAGATAAGTCTAAAGACCAACCAGATAAAAGCGCTGAAAAGTCAGAGTCAGCTCTGCGAGCTGAAAAGAGCGTTTTGAAGGCCTTTATGATAAACCACAGTAGTAAGGTTTATTGGGGCGGTTTAGCTGGCTTGGTGATAGTTGCCGTCTATTTGACTCGTCCCGACAGCGACTGGCAAATTCAGAAAATCAATGAGCTTCAATCAGAAGTTGCGCAATTGAAGCAACAGCAGAAAACCCTTCAAACTGGTTTGGAGGAGCAAGAAACAGTTGTAGAGACTAAGGTTCAGCAAGCACTAGACTCGCTTCAAAAAGAGACAGAGTCCGGTTCGGGTGTGCTACAACAGTTGGAAGACAAATGGGCGACTGAGCTTCAAGGTATCCAACAGAGTCTTGCAGGCGTGGTTATGGAAACAGACCAAAAACTTAGTCAGTTGATGGCTTCTGCCACGAATACTTCTCAAGCAGCACCCAATTCAAGCGGCATCGCAAATGAAGCCTTATCATCTGAGCTGAAATCTCAGCTCCAAGTTGTTGAACAGGCCTTCCAGCAACAGCTCGCTTCCATTAGCAATGAAATTGCTAGCCTGTCCGCTTTTAAGGAAGAGCAGAAAGCGCTTAACCGAAAACCTTTAAAGCTAGAAGCGGATGACCCGCTAGATGGTTTGCAGATCCAACAGTGGATTGTTGAAATCAATACCCAGTGGGTGTTGAGTGGACAAATAGCAGAAACCAGCCAAAAGTTACTCGCACTTGAACAGGCCGCAAGCTTAAGTGATTTCTCTTTTACAACTCAGTTGGCGAGGTTGATTGGTGAAGATTTGAGCTATTTAAAACAGCTAGAAACCCAGCAAGTCTCAAACCCCAGGCCTGATACCGCGAACTTAATGCAGGCGATCAACAGCCTAGTGTTAAAACCCCGAGACACTGGACAACAAGACAGCAATGAGCCTATCGCAGACAATACGGTGTCAGAAGGCAGTATGGACAAGTTGATCGAGCGCTTTAGTCAACTGATTACGGTCAAAAAACGGGATGAAGATTCTGAGATTACAGCGGTGAATCGTCTACTGGTGAACGATGTCATGAAACAACGTCTAGCGCTAATGGTTGACCGTTTAGAGTGGGGCTTAGAAACACACTCTAAACAGATTGTTATGCAAGCTGTTAAAGATATTAAGTCGTATATTCAGCAAAACTTCCCAATGTCTTCGGCAGAATTTAATGGGCTGTTAGAACCCTTTGTATACTTCAAATTTATGAGCAGACGCAACCTATCTATCGTTAAGCTGGATCAGGCGGTACAGTAAAGCTATGCGACAAATATTCATTCTAGCCATCGTCTTTTTTATCGCCACGTTTCTGGCGACGTTACTGTTATATGACAATGGTCAGGTTTCCATGATTTGGGGGGACTGGGTCATTGAGACGAGCGTTAGCTTCTTAGTGGCAGGCGCGATGATTGCCTTTATTGTTATCTATGGGCTAGTTCGTTTGGTAATGAATATTTGGCAGTTTCCCCTTACTTGGAAAAGAAGTCGTCGTTTACGTCAATACAGCAAGGCAGAAAATGCCATGGCAAAGGGTATGATTGCCTTGGAGTACGGTGATTGGCACAAGGCAGAGAAACAACTGATTAAAAGTGCCAAAAATAGTGAGGCCGGTTTGATTCACTATCTGAGCGCGGCGAAAATGGCGCACAATCAAAAAGCCTTTCAACGTCGAGATGACTACCTTCGCCAAGCCAGAAATATCTATCCCCAAGAGTATGTCACAATCGGCTTAATTGAAGCCCGTTTGTTACTTGAAGAAAAGCCCGATACTGCAATGGCAATCTTACAGACTCTGCATGAACAGCAACCAGATAACAAAGCAGTATTAGCCGAGTATGCTTTTATTCTGCAGAAGCAAGGTTACTGGGAGACGCTCGCCGAACTTATGCCTGAGTTGAAGAAAAAGCGGGCACTGGATGCGGGGCAATACTTGGGTCTTGAAAAGGCTTATTGGGCTGGCAAACTCGCTGCGGCTTCTACTATTGAGCAGTTGGATGAAATTTGGAGTTTGCTCAGTCGCAAGCAAAAAATGGTGCCTGAAATTCTCGCAGAGTTTGTTGAGCAGAGAATGGGGTGGGGTCAGGAGTTGACACTGCAACCCCTATTAGAAAAGGCGATTAAAAAGCACTGGGACGATCGTTTGGTCTATCAATACGGTCGACTTACTTTGGGCCCCGCTTTTGAACGATTAAAAGTCGCTGAACAGTGGTATAAGGCTTTTCCTGAGCACAAACAGAATCCTGTGCTACTGCTGACACTTGGTCGTCTGGCTTGTAGAGGACAGTTATGGGGGCTAGGACAAGGTTATTTAAAACAGAGCCTTAAACTCCATGCACAGATTGAAACCTTTCATGCATTAGCTCAGTGTTATGAAGCGGAAGGTAAAGAGACTCAAGCGGCATTAACCTACAAAGAAGCCATTATTCAACTAGAAAAAAAATGACCTGTTTCCCTATACGGGTGTTTCTATCTGTTCCGAGCTAATGCTTCCTGTATAGTTCGGAGCAGCTTTCATTGAAATAAGGCCTGTTTTTACCAGTTCTTTGGCGGTCACCTTTTCTCCGGTATAGCTCGCATGTCCAATTTGAATCGTGAACTCATACATTACAGTGCTAACCACCTGTTCTTTTTCTAGTTGAGTTTCGACTCGTTTAAAGAAGTCATTTTCAATCGACGTGGCCCCTTTTTCATTTGTCTCAGGAGCAACAACGGCAAAAATATGTTCATCTAAACGAAACAAGAGATCCGTTTCACGAGTCACCTTATGCATGACCTTGCCAAAAGCTAAATATTCTGTTCTAGGCTCTAGTTGTTTCGCCCCTTTGTGGCAGAATATTTTTGCTTCTACTAGCTTAATAAGTATCAGAGAAAACGGATGTTTGTACCGTTTACTTCTGAAGATTTCATACCTAATAACCTCTTCAAAACGTGATTTATGGAACAGCCCATGTTTCATGCTCGGTTACCATTAATGCATCTAATTTGTCATATATTTGCTGAATGGTTTTGATGTGCCCACTGATTTTTTCATCAATACGATCAACCTCGATGAGTTTTTGTGGTGTTCTTTGCCAGCTAAGGTGGCGATCTTCGGTTGTCAATCGTAAACGGTCAATTCTGCCAAATAAATCCTCAAGGGGGTTGAGTAGATTTTTTTTGCACGAGCCTGTTTGCAACCAGCGCAACCAGTAGGGTAAATGACAATAAAAAAAGGGGCTGACCCAGATAACTAGTTCAGTTCTTTTTTAACCCATTGAT
>CAZJPO010000029.1:0-15611 GCA_964547865.1 uncultured Thiosulfatimonas sp. | reverse complement strand
TTTGAGTTAGTATAAACTAATTTGAGTGTGCCATGCTGATAGGCATAAAATATTACTATTGAATTTACAATTCAAAAACCTTGCGTTTATGTGGTAACTGAGTAAGCTAAGCACCAAGAGCAAATACTAAATTGTTCAATATAAAAAAACCAACGTATGATTGGGATAGTCGAAAGACTCTTTAGGAGGAGAAGAATGATGAATTCTAATATGAAGCAACTGTTGACTGCTTTGGCAATATCGACTGCGGTAGTATCAGCACCTGTTTCACAATCACAGGCTGCTGAGAAAGCGGCTTCAGCAATTGAGCAAGGAAAAAAGCTGGCCTATGGTCGCTCTAAAGGTAACTGTCTAGCTTGCCACTCGGCAGGTGACGGTCAGATGCCTGGGACCATTGGTCCTCCTCTTGTTGCAATGAAAATCCGTTACCCTGATAAGCAAAAGCTTATTGACAAAGTTTGGGGTACAAAAAATCTTGAAGTCAAAGACAGTATGATGCCTCCGTTTGGGAGATATGGTATTCTGTCCGATGATGAAATCAACAAGATCGTAGATTACATCTACACCCTATAATTTATTCTTAATTAAAAACCTAACCGGGAGTTTAAAACCTTATGAAACGTAGATCTTTCCTAAAAGGTACTCTAGCAACTGGTGCAGCAGCTGTAGCTGTTAACGCTGGTCTACTAACACCTAACACTGTCCTAGCTGACTGGAACAAAAAAGCATTTGAAGCTAAGTCAACTGACGACGCTATCTCTGCTGTATATGGTTCTGCTGGCGCAGCTGATTCAGGTGACGTAAAACTAAAAGCACCTGCAATCGCAGAAAACGGTGCGGTAACGCCTGTTACTGTTGATGCAACTGGTATCGACGGTGTTGAGTCTATCTCTATCCTAGCTAGCAAAAACCCACAGCCAATGGTTTGTGAATATTCATTTGCTGGTTCGGCTCAAGGATTCGTTTCAACGCGTATCAAGATGGGTCAAACTATGAACGTTATTGCTGTTGTTAAAGCTGGTGGGAAACTACTGAAAGCTCAACAAGAAGTTAAAGTAACAATCGGTGGTTGTGGTGGTTAATCCCCACTGAGATTACTTAATTTCAACGAAAAATAGTTAATTTAAAGGATATATCAACATGGCAATTAAAATCAGAATGCGTGGTAAAGTTAAAGGTGGCGTAGCGGAAATTAAAGCGCTAATCAAGCACCCTATGGAATCTGGCGTTCGCATGAACAAAAAAACTGGTAAGCCTTATCCGGCTAAGTACATCGACATGGTAGAAGTTTCTGTAAACGGAGCTAAGTCTGTAGATGCACAATGGTCTGGTGCGGTTTCAGCTAACCCTTACATGGCTGTTAAAATTGCAGCTGCTAAAGGTGATGAAGTAAAAGTAGTTCTTACTGACAACACTGGCGGTAAAGGTGAGCAAAAAATGAAGCTTAAGTAATTAGCTTAATCACCTTCGAGCCTGTCATTATGGCAGGCTCAAAAAATATAATAAAAAATATAAAAATATACAGAGCTCTCGGACGGAGGAACAACGATGAAAAAGTCACTACTAATCGCCTTATCACTAGGTGTATCAGTAGGTGTCGTATCTAACACGGCATTGGCTGTAGACCCTGAAAAGGATCGTCAACAACTAGTAGATTTCTTCAAAGCAAAAAATCCTAAATTGCAACCTGAAGAATACGTTAACGGTGCTTATATTTATAACGCCGATAAATTTGCCCAATGGGAAGCGGCAGAAGAATTCCCTCCATATTTAGATGCTATTGATGCTGGTGAAGCTGCCTGGAATAAAGACCAAGCAGTTTATGAAAAGTGCTTTGGCTCTGACGTTACTAAAGTAAGAAACAAATACCCTTACTTTGATGAGAAAACTCAACAAGTGGTTACACTTGAGGGTTCAATCAACCAGTGCCGTACAGATGCAAAACTAAAACCACTTAAGTGGAAAAAAGGTGCTCTTGCCCAGATCAGTGCGTACCTTGCATATAATGCTCGTGGTCAACAAATCAATGTAAAAGCTGAAAGTGAAGGTGCTCTTAAAGCATATGAAGCTGGACGTGATTTCTACATTCAGACACGTGGACAGCTTGGTCTATCATGCGCAAAATGTCACACTTATAACGCAGGAAAAAAAGCTCGTTCAAACATTCTTTCACCTAACCTAGGTCACACGACTCACTTCCCTGTGTTCCGTGCTAAATGGCAGAACCTTGGTACGCTTCACCGCCGCTACGGTGGTTGTAACAAAAACATGCGTGTTAAGCCTATGAAGGCGCAAAGTGAAATGTATCGTAACTTAGAGTTCTACCAAGCTTATCAGTCAAATGGCTTGGAAATCAATGGACCTGGTTATCGCGAGTGATACACAGCTTAGAAGCCAATAAAAAACCCGGCAATAGCCGGGTTTTTTATTAGCTTTAATTTTATGATCCGATATTGTTTATATCCAAGCTTTTAAAAGAACCCCTTTCATTCAGAAAATACTCCTTTCACTAAAACGGTATTTAAAGATGAAAAAACCGGCTTTCGCCGGCTTTAATGAGCAGTAAATCTATTCTTTATAGGCGCTTTGGCTACTGCTCTATCTCAAGCATTTGCTCACCTTCATAAACCCAGTCAAACCCCTGTCTGACCCAGTTCTCGATTCTCATCAATAACTCCGGATTATTAAGCCCCATTTTCTGAGCAATCAAAAAGACTTTATCCTGCTCTTCTTTTCCGAAATGACCGTCTTTATATGAAAGCTTAATTAACTCCTGTAGCGTGATAACTCTTGAGGCTGTTGTATCCAAAAGCCCAATAATGTCATCTACATTGATCGAGCCTTTATCCAAGTCATACTCAATGCCATAGGCATCACTAAAATCTTTAAGATACATCACCTCTTCTTCTGAAATATCGTTATCTGCTGCAGCTAGATTTGCTGCCAAATCGAACACAACCTGACGCTGTGCCTGAGTTAATTTATCTGCAAACATCTTAATTCTCCGAAAAAGTTACTTGTTTTCTATTTGATCTACGTTGCGAACCGCACCAAAAGCAGCACTGGTTGTCATCGCTGCGTAAGCTCGTAACGCCGGGCTTACGCGCCTCTCTCTTGGCAATTCAGGTTTCCAAGCGTGAGAGGCACCTTTAGCTTCCATCGCTTCACGGCGCTTATCAAACTCTTCGTCCGATACTTTAGCATTAATCGCCCGATTAGGAATATCTATTTCAATCAGATCACCTTCCATCACTAAGCCGATGTTACCTCCCTCTGCAGCTTCTGGGGAGGCATGACCAATAGAAAGCCCTGATGAACCACCTGAGAATCGACCATCGGTTAATAAAGCACAGTGCTTACCTAAACCTCTAGATTTTAGGTAACTCGTTGGGTAAAGCATTTCTTGCATACCTGGCCCGCCTTTAGGACCTTCATAACGAATCAGAACGACATCACCTTTATTGATCTTATCACCAAGTATCGCCTCAACAGCAGCATCCTGGCTTTCAAAAATACGGGCTGGCCCGGTAAACACTCTAATAGTTGAAGTCGGAATACTCGTTGTATATTCCAACACATTGACTTCCAACATGCTCTCATCCACCCCGGCGGTTTTAACAATACAACCATCCTGAGCAATATTACCTTTTAATACAGCCAGACCACCGTCCTGAGTGTAAGCATGCTCGACAGAGCGAATACAGCCATTCTTTTCATCCGCATCAACGGTCTTCCAACGCTTATCCTGGCTGAAAGCCTCTTTAGTTCGAACATTTCCTGGCGCGGCCTTAAAGAACTTGTGCACCGCCTCATTATCTGTACGACGGATATCCCAAAGCTCTAGGGCCGCCCCCATTGAAGAAGCGTGCACGGTATGTACATCTCGATTAATTAATCCGCCGCGATCTAGTTCGCCGAGAATTCGGAAAATCCCACCCGCTCTATGGACATCTTCCATATGGTAAATTTTAGAGTTTGGCGCAACTTTAGATAGACAAGGCACACGGCGTGAGATCTCATCCATATCTTGCATCACGAATTCAACTTTTGCCTCGTGAGCGATCGCCAACAGATGAAGAACGGTATTAGTTGACCCACCCATCGCTACATCCAATGCCATCGCATTCTGGAAAGCTTCATAAGTCGCAATAGATCTCGGTAAAACCCTCTCGTCACCCTCTTCGTAATAAGCTTTGGTGATCTCTACAATTCTGCGACCGGCTTCTTCAAAAAGGTGTTTGCGGTCGGCATGTGTCGCCAGAGTACTTCCATTTCCAGGAAGCGCCATACCCAAGGCTTCTGCTAAACAGTTCATTGAATTCGCAGTAAACATCCCCGAACAGGAACCACAAGTTGGACAAGCAGAGATTTCAACTGCTTCAACATCCGCATCAGAGCACGAATCATCTGCCGCCATTACCATCGCATCAACCAAATCCAGTTTAATGCCTTCACCACCAAGAACCGTTTTACCGGATTCCATCGGCCCACCCGTTACAAAGATGGTTGGAATATTTAGACGCATAGAAGCCATCATCATTCCAGGGGTAATCTTGTCACAGTTAGAAATACAGATCAGTGCATCTGCACAGTGTGCATTACACATATACTCGACCGAATCAGCAATCAAATCACGCGAAGGGAGTGAGTAGAGCATTCCATCGTGCCCCATCGCAATGCCATCATCAACTGCAATCGTATTAAATTCTTTCGCCACCCCGCCAGATTCTTCAATGACTTGCGCAACTAACTGACCTAGGTCTTTCAAGTGAACATGACCCGGCACAAATTGAGTAAAAGAGTTCGCTACAGCAATAATCGGCTTACCGAAATCTTCCGTCTGCATACCCGTTGCACGCCATAGAGCACGAGCTCCTGCCATGTTTCGACCGTGGGTACTGGTTTTTGAACGATATTGGGGCATTAAAAACTCCTTAATACAGGCGAGTAGCTGTCTCGCTACTTCAATTTTTCCTGTGAATGTAATATTAACTGTTATACTTAATCAATTATTCGGTCTATTTTCTCATATTCATGCAGCAATCTGAATTAGTATTTATCAATACTTTGAGGCAGTCATCACGTTACATAGAACAGCATCGAGGAAAAACGTGTGTTATCTATGTACCCGGTGATTTTTTAGCCTCTACTTCTTCGACTTCCGAACTGACTCAGGATATTGGCCTTCTGCACAATTTAGGGCTGAAAGTCGTGCTCGTTATGGGTGCATCTAGCCAACTAGATCAAGCATTTTCAAAAGCCGGACTAGACTCTAAGTTCCATCATCAGTTTCGCATCACATCAACCGAACAGGTCACGGTTTTTCAACAGACGATTGGATTACTGCGCAGCCAGCTTGAAGCACAATTTAGCCAAGCCAATGGACAACACCCATCGCCACCTTCACTGGTCTCTGGAAATTGGGTCATAGCTCAACCTAAAGGCGTCATTGATGGCATAGACTTTCAACATACGGGCAAATTGAGAAAGATTAACCACCAAGCGATTTCTGCTTGTTTAGAATCAGGTCAAATCGCTCTACTCACCCCAATCGCCTGCTCGTTAACAGGAGAGGTGTTCAACCTCAACACCCTTGAACAAGCTTGTGAAATTGCCAATGCGATTGAAGCGGATAAGTTGATGGTCTATGCTTCAGAAGAGCAGCTTTCAGGCTTACCAAAGCAACTGAGTGTTCCACAACTTAAACAGACTTTAAACTCGACTCATAATGAATCGCAATCAAGAATACTGAACCAGATTGCTGGCACAACAGACAAAGTAAAGCGTGTCCACCTCATTCAACAAGATAACCCAGGATCACTCCTCCTCGAGCTCTTCTCGACCGATGGATCAGGTACCTTAATCTTTAGTGACCGCTATCACCAGCTCCGCCCTGCGACAATTGAAGATGTTGGCGGTATCCTTAGACTGATTGCGCCTCTAGAGGAAGAAGGCGTATTGGTGAAACGTTCTCGAGAACGGCTTGAATTGGAAATCGAAAACTTCTGGGTCATCGAACGTGACCAGCTGATTATTGGTTGTGCAGCGCTCTATCCAATGAGCAACCAAGCTCAAGAATTAGCGTGTCTGGCCGTTCACTCTGATTACCAAGGACAAGAGCTTGGTAAAGAACTATTAAAAATGGTCGAAAACGAGTGCAAAAAAGCCAACGCTAAACAGCTTTTTTTACTTACTACGCACACACACCACTGGTTTATCGAGCACGGCTTCGAATTGACCGACATCAACGCTCTGCCAGAGAGCAAACAAACTTTATATAACTACCAAAGACAATCCAAAGTGCTTGTCAAAATGCTGTATCTCAGCTAAAGCGAATTCATGACACAGGTGACACAGCTTAAGGACCGATTCCGAGGATTTTTACCCGTCGTTGTCGACGTTGAAACAGCAGGCTTCAACGCTGAAACCGATGCCTTACTAGAAATGGCCGTGGTCACACTTAGCATGGACCAAGATGGTCAGCTTTATCGCGACAAAACATACGATAGAAACATCTTGCCTTTTGAAGGGGCAAACATAGAAGAAAGCGCCCTCAAGTTCATTGGAATGGATGATCCTTTCCATCCTTTCAGAGACGCGATTCCAGAAAAACAAGCTCTGATCGAGCTATTTGAACCGATAAATAAGCTCATTAAAGAGACAGAGTGTAGCCGCGCAATCCTAGTTGGTCACAACGCTTTTTTTGACCTGAACTTTGTCCTTCAAGCCGCGGAAAGGCACCGACTTAAATGCCCTTTTCACAAATTTAGTACCTTCGACACCGTCTCGCTTTCTGGATTGGCCTATGGCCAAACGGTTCTAGCAAAAGCTGCCATGAGTGCAGGAATGGATTGGGATAATGAACTGGCTCATTCAGCGGTTTATGACACCGAGCGCACAGCTGAACTGTTTTGTAAAATCGTCAACCAGTGGCCGATTTTCTTGCCAGATGAAGAAGAGAACCCATAACATCAAGCTTAAAACCCCACCCAATAAAAAAGCCCGCTGAAAACTCAGAGGGCTCTTTACCAAACCATTTAGACTTTTTAAGGCTTAATTGAGTCTATAACCAGAATTATGCGTTTGCTACTTCGTGCTTGCTATTCGCTTCTGCCATCATCGTTTTTAAATCTCCAGACTCGGCTAGTTCAAGCGTGATATCACAACCACCTTGCAACTCACCATCAATATAAAGCTGAGGGAAAGTTGGCCAATCTTGATATTTTGGCAGGTGCTCAAAAATATTCGCATCAGCTAAAATATTAACAAAGGCAAACTTTTCACCCGTGTCCGCAAGCGCTTGCGCGGCACGGCTAGAAAAACCACAAGATGGCATTTGAGGTGTACCTTTCATATAAAGTACAACTGGGTTATTGCTGACTTGCCCGTGAATGCGCTCTAGAGTTTCTTTTTCGACCGACTCTGTTGAACCGTGGTTTTCCATAATATAGTCCTTTTATATAATTTATCTTTAAAATTGTTGAGTATTTTACTAGGTTATATACTTTTGTCTATATGGTTTTATCGACGTGCTTTTGTAACCAGAACTCCAGCAGGGCTGCATGCCATAACTTACTTCCCTGGATGGCTGTAAAGGCTTCGGGGGCTTCGGGATTTTCCAGAAGCTGTTCTAATTTTTCTGCGTTAAAAATACCTCTCGCCTTCGCTTGAGGAGAGGTAAGTAAGGATTTCATATACTCATAAAACTCACCGCGAACATACTTTAGCGCCGGCATTGGAAAAGCGACCTTAGGCCGATCAATAATCTCATCGGGAACGAGTCCTCGACCAATACGCTTCAGGATATACTTACCTTCATCTTTGAGCTTTAAACTATCAGGAGCAGCCATCGCAACTTCAACCAACTTATGGTCTAAGAAGGGAACCCTCGCCTCAAGTCCCCAAGCCATGGTCATATTATCGACTCGCTTAACAGGATCATCGACAATCAGAGTCGTCACATCAAATCGAAGTACCTGATCAAGAAAACTATCTGCGCCCTCTTCAGTCAAGCGATCCCCTACGTAGGTCGATGTGACATCCTCAATATGATATTCAGGATTAATTACCGAGAGCCACTCTTCATGTGAGCGGTCAAAATAGTGCGGAGCAAACGCAGAGACAGCGCCACTTGGACTTGAAACATCAATATTTTTAGCCGCCTCAGCCATTCTCGGATACCAAAAATAACCGGCAAACACTTCATCCGCACCCTGTCCAGACATCACCACCTTGACATCTTTCGAGACCTGCTCAGACAAAAGATAGAAAGCAACCGCATCTTGCCCAACCATCGGTTCCGACATCGCTTCAATTGCTTCATGCAACCGTGGCAGAACTTCTTGGTTAGAAATTAAATACTTTTTGTGATCGGTTTGATAACGCTCCGCGACTAAATCGGAAAACTCAAACTCATTGCCTTTCTCTTCTGGTGCGTCTTCAAAGCCTATGGAAAAGGTCTTGATATTGTCAACCCCGGCTTCCGCCAACATGGCGACAATCAGACTCGAATCCAAACCGCCCGACAACAAAACGCCTACTGGTACATCTGAGGCGGTCAGCCTTTTATTAACCGCTTCTTTGAGTGCTTCGTGTGCTCGGTCAATCCATTCTTGTTCATTTTGAGGGGAGGGTTTATTGTGCAAAGCTTCCTTGTGAGAAGCTTCTAGGTGCCAATAACGTTTTTTGTATACCTGACCATCGGGGTTCACAATCATCCGGTGTCCAGGTTCTAATTTTTTGATTCCCTTTAAGATGGTGTGAGGAGCTGGAATAACCGCGTGCAAGGTCAATTGGTGGTGAAGCCCTACTGGATCAATAGAGGTGTCGACCCCTTCTCCAGTCAATAACGCCTGAGTATTGGAGGCAAATCTAACTCCCCCTTTTACAAGAGCATAGTAAAGCGGTTTAATCCCTATTCTGTCACGCGCCATCAACAGCTGCTGCTGCTCATCATCCCACAGCGCGAAAGCAAACATGCCTTCAAATCGCTGGGTGCACTCCATTCCCCACTGACGATAGGACTTTATAATGACCTCTGTATCGGAATGAGAGCGAAAAGTATGACCGAGCTCTTCTAGTTCGCATTTTAAGGCTTGATAGTTATAAATACAGCCATTAAAAACCAGAGTATATGCCTCATCTTGCATCGGTTGATGTCCGGCTTCACTCAGATCAATAATCGAAAGTCTTCGGTGCCCCAAACCGACGTGGCCACTGAGCCAGACACCATGATCATCTGGACCACGCTCTTCCATTGCGTCTAACATGGGTAACAACCTTTCCTCAGAAGAGGTCGTTTCATCCCAATAAATCTCTCCACAAATTCCGCACATAACGATCAGGTTCCCTTAAACACCAGCAACTTTCCCAGAAGAAAAATAGTTTGAATAGGCTTATAGCGCCATTAATTAATGAGAAGTCGTATTTTACTCTTTTATGGTTTAATTCCTAATATAAAACCAGAGTTATTTGATTTACCACTACCTTAATTTTTGGTAATCTTAAAACATAATAAGAATAACAGGCGCGAGGGACTATGAAATACACAATAAAGATAATCACAAGCTTCTTTTTAGTCGCTGTGTTTTCAAGTCTCATTTCACTGAAAGTAAACGCAGCCGAAGTGGTCAATACGATCTCTAACACCAAGCTTCAAGCAACAGCAGAGTACCTTGAAGGTAGTCAGAAAAAACCAGCCATTCTTATCTTACACGGCTTTTTAACAACCAATAAATTCCATACTGTTGTCTCGATTGCGAAGGGGATGCATGATGAAGGATTCAGCGTATTAACACCCAACCTAAGTCTTGGTATAAACAAACGAAAGAACTCTATCAAATGTAATTCAATTCATACCCATACGTTAAAAAACGATGTGGATGAAGTTGGCGCTTGGATTGACTGGTTAGAAAACAAGGGATACAAAGAAGTTATCTTAGTCGGTCACTCCGCTGGCAGTTTAACCCTTTTAGAACAAGCCCGAATTTCGAACGACAAACGAATCAAGTCTTTAATTTTCACCAGTTTATTCTATCTAAACGGTGAAGAACTCGGGACGATGCCAGATGAAGTTGCCCTAGCTGAAAAACGATTACAAGAAGATAATAAACGCCCACATAGATACAATTTTTTATTCTGCAAAAACAACTATTTTGCAACACCACAAAGCTTTCTTTCCTATCTCAAACACGACCGCTCCTATGTCTTGCAGTCCATGAGAGAACTGACCATCCCACACTTCACGATTATGGGCAGTGCTGATAAACGCTATAAGAAAGTGGGGGAAAACTGGCTTGAAGAGATTGAAGAAACCGGGACAAAACTGATTGTAGTGGAAGGGGCTAACCACTTCTTTTCCAGTGAACATGAATTCGACCTACAAGATGAATTAATTGCTATTTTGAGCAAGTTAACGGAATAAAGGAACTCACTTTGACCGCCCCAAAGTTCTTAGTTAGGTCGATTCGCTTCTACTTTTTGGTGTTCTTGGGCACCGTTCTAGCTCTGCTGGCATTTGTTGATTTATCTCTCTATCGCGAAGGTCAAAATATTCGAGAAACCGTTCAGAAAAGGTTAGAACTACATGCCGAAAAAGAACTTCAAACAGCCTTACAAAACTCTCTAAATACTCTAGAAAAAGAGTTAAAAACCATCTCTGAGTGGGACGAAGTGCATCAACAGTTCCACGACTCGAGTTATTACTTTTATTGGCATGATTACCGCCTACAGGAAAGCGGCTATTACAAACCATTTTATAAAGGGTTTGAGCTATATAATGAAAAGAAATACTTACTCACTTCAGCGTCGCCAGACAAAAGACTTCACGAAGACCTGCCTTCAAGAATTTCTAACTTTAAACCTTATCTAATTGTTAAACAGAACATGGATGCTCGCTTGCTGGTATTTGCAGAGGTGAAGCAGAGGGGCTCTGAAGAAGTGATTGGTTATATAGGTATTGCTGCAGATTTTTTCCCTATGCTGTTTACCCTAAATAACTTTAACTATATCAATCGAGCAACCTTAAAAATAACCGCAAAACACGACATTCCACTAGCGAACTTAATGGAATACCTTGAGTACCAGCCATTAGAAAATACCTTAAGTGATTATCTTTGGCAGTTAATTAAAGGTTTCATAATCGAGTTGATCGTGATTATGATCATGCTTAGCCTGATTATTTCAATGTTCTTTAATATCACGATATACAGACCCTTAAATACCATTTCGGGCTATCTAAACACGCTAAAAAGCCACCCGAAAGATATTCATCCGATGCCTCAAAACACGTTTTTCTTGAAGGAGTTTGAAGAGTTAAAAAACACTTTGCATGACTACCACAGTGATCTTCAACATACTCAAGCCCTATTGGATCTACAAAACCAGACCGTTTGGGACCAAGCACGCCGAGATGGCTTGACCAATGTACTCAACCGAAGAGCCTTCGATGAAGCCTGGTCGGAAAGCATTGATGGTTACGAACGCTATGGAACACCGGTGACCTTTATTCTATTTGACTGTGATTTTTTCAAAGCACTCAATGACACCTACGGACACGATGTCGGAGATGATGTCATTCGACTCACCGCGACCACCTTGCAGAAATCTCTCCCAATCGGTATTCCCTCATATCGAATAGGCGGGGATGAGTTTGCGGTCATCATTCAAGACTGCGAACCGAAAAAAAGCATGAAGATCGCTGAAGCTAGCCTAGCGGCCCTTGAAAGTGCACCGTTTGGCAGCTTGGGAATTAAAGAGAACCTCACCTTTAGCGTAGGTTTAAGTAGTACCCGTCCAGACGGCACCAATGACATTGCAAAACTCCCTAGGCAGGCCGATATTGCAATGTATAAAGCAAAAGAGTCACTAAGAGATAAAATTCAGTGCTATCACCAGAGTCTGGAAAGCGATTCTCTGACTCTAATTTCAAATAACTTAGTTAATACCATCGTTGAGGGGATTCACACCGGAAGTAATATCGAACTACACTATCAACCGATTAGAGAAATAAACAATCAGGATCAATATTACGAAGTCCTATTACGGATGCGAAAAGAGAGCGAATATATTTTCCCGAAAGAAATTTTTACCGTGGTTGATCGCAGACGATTAGAGATTGAATTAGATAAACAAGTCATTACACAGGTTAAAAAAAGTCTAATCAATAACATCATCCCTAAAGGATCTGGACTGTCTATAAACGTCTCTGGTAAAACCTTGCTACAACCATTTTTTCCCGATTATTTTAGAATTCTTAAGCCCTTTTTAAAAGACCATACAATCGTATTGGAAATTACGGAAAATAGTCTTATTGATCATATGGATTACGCAACAGAGGTTCTCAATAGCTTAAGAGCAGACGGTTTTAAAATCGCACTTGATGACTTTGGCAATGGTTATTCATCTATCCGTTATCTGGCGCATATGCCTGTTGACATCGTTAAATTTGATATGACAATGACACAAGCCTTAATGTCAGAAGATCAAAACACCCAAAATATAATCCGAACCACTGCCCATATGATCCTAAACTCTGGCTATGCGCTGGTTATGGAAGGGATTGAAACTGAAGAAATGCTAAAGGTGGCTAAAGAATCCGGTGCAACCCACGTTCAGGGTTACTTGCTTGGCCGCCCCGATAAAAACCCGCAACCCCTACCTACCTCAAAAACATGAAAGTCATTGGCCTAACGGGTGGGATCGGCTCCGGAAAATCTGCTGCTACGGATTATTTAAACAGTAAAAATATTCCTGTTATTGACCTAGATATTTTAGCTCGCCAAGTTGTTCAACCCAATTCAAAAGGCCTCCATCAAACCGTGGCTACCTTTGGTCGCTCAATTTTGACAGAGGGAGGTGAATTAGATCGCAAAAAATTAAGAGAGACTGTCTTCAACTCTAGCGAAGCAAAACAAACGCTTGAAAATATTCTTCACCCTCTTATTAGACAAGAAACGATGCACTTATTAAAAAGCTATGCTCAGCAAAATCAAAAGTTAGTCATTGTTGCCTACCCTCTATTAATCGAAACCATCATAAACAACGCCAAGCCAGACTATATCGATCAAGTCTGGGTCATTGACTGTCCAAAAGAAATTCAGATTAAAAGAGCTTCCAAGCGAGACCAGACTACGAGTGAACAAATAGTGAAGATTATTAAGCAGCAAGCGAGTCGAGAAGAACACATAAAATATGCGGATGTTGTGATTTTAAATGATGCTTCTATTGCAAAACTGACCCTGCAAATTGACCAAGCCCTAGAGACACTTTAAGCCTCAAGTACTCGGCCAAATTCCGGAAATAGCACATATACCTTGAGCGCCATTTTGCTTGGCAACAGACACATCTTCAAGCGTCATTCCCCCAAGCGCAAACACCGGAACAGGAATCTCTTTAACCATCTCAGCAAACTTTTCCCAACCGATTCCTGGCACGCCAGGATGAGACTTAGTTTCCTTTACAGGGGATAACAACAAAAAATCCGCTTTGATTTTAAGGGCCTGTTGTA
This sequence comes from uncultured Thiosulfatimonas sp., assembly GCA_964547865.1. Classification (GTDB taxonomy): domain Bacteria; phylum Pseudomonadota; class Gammaproteobacteria; order Thiomicrospirales; family Thiomicrospiraceae; genus Thiomicrorhabdus. Next base: position 2,104 of record CAZJPO010000029.1, on the reverse strand, counting down.
TTTCTTGCGTGTTGTGAACAGAGGCCCCCAATAGTTTTACTTCATTAATTGGGCGTTTGTCGTATTCAAACAAAAGATTGGACGGAAGTTGAAGACCATCGGCTTCAGGGTGTTGTTCCAGCAACCCTGCTTCACCATTCAATAACATAGCCCCTGAATACAAGTGCGTTTTATCTATTAAAACTTTTGCGGCTTCAGAAAACTTTTCTGAGTTTAACTGTTTGGCTCTGAACTGGACAAGGCTTTGACCTTTTACTAACGAAGATTCAAGCTTATTAAACAGATCATGATTGCTATTGAAGCTGCCAGTAATCATATAGCGATCTGGTAATTTTAGTGCAGTAATGATCCCCTGATTGGCTTCTGGAAAAACTAATTCATCCAGTTTCCCTCGACTAAACCATGCCACTTCTTGGCCTTCATTACCTATGGGCACGCCCTGAAATTGCTGAGTGGTAAAAACATGTAACCTAACCGCAAGGTCTCCATAATCCCAAGGAATTTCAATTAATGGCTGCCAAGCTTGAGTTTCAACCGCAAGCTCTTCCTTAAACTCTCTTAGCAAGGCCGCTTCTATGGATTCGCCTTGTTCAACTTTGCCACCGGGAAACTCCCATCTATCAGCAAATGACTGGTGTTTTTGTCTTCGACTAAGACAGACTTTGTCGTCACGCAGTAAGACCCCCACCGCAATATCGATATACTTTTTGGACAAAACTGCCTCCTACAGATTTCAAAAAGGCTGCAAAATCAATTAGCGCCTCAATTATGCAATTCGGTTAAAATAGCTGTTCTTAAATTAAGCATAATTATAAATCGAGAGTTAAAAACATGAGCCAATTCTGGAGTTCAATTGTTCACAACCTAACCCCATATGTACCCGGTGAACAGCCTAAAGTGGATAATTTGGTCAAACTCAACACCAATGAGAACCCTTACCCACCTTCTGCTCATGTACTAGAAACGCTAAAAAACGTCGCCGACGATAAACTGAAGTTGTACCCAGACCCGAATGCCGATCTGCTAAAAAAACGAATCGCCGACTACTATCAAGTCCAACAAAACCAAGTTTTTGTCGGTAATGGTTCGGATGAAGTCTTAGCACACACTTTTCAAGCTCTATTAAAGCATGATAAACCCTTACTATTTCCTGATATTACCTACAGCTTTTATCCTGTGTACTGTGAACTGTTTGGAATTGACTATCTCACCATTCCGCTAAATGAAGAGTTCGCGATTGATATCAACGATTACCCGCAAGAATGTGGCGCCATTATTTTTCCAAACCCGAATGCACCCACTGGTCGCCTGCTAGATTTAGAACCCCTTCGTGAACTATTAAACAACCACCCAAACAAAGTGGTTGTGGTCGATGAAGCCTATATCGATTTTGGAGGTGTTTCAGCAATCGCCTTAGTCAATGAATTTAAAAACTTACTGGTGATTCAAACGCTTTCTAAATCTCGTTCTTTGGCTGGATTGAGAGTCGGTTATGCCATCGGACACGCAGAATTGATTGATGGCTTAGAAAGAGTCAAAAACAGCTTTAACTCCTACCCAATGGATCGATTTGCAATTCACGGAGCAGTTGCATCATTTGATGATGAAGAGACCTTCCAGAAAACCTGTCAGGCGATTATTGATACACGCAATGACTTGACGGACACTCTTCAAGAACTTGGCTTTAAAGTCATTCCATCTGCCGCAAACTTTGTATTTGCTTCCCACCCAGATCACGATGCAGAAGACATTGCCAAACAGCTTAGAGACAGAGCGATTATTGTGCGCTACTTCAATAAACCTCGTATTGACCAATACCTACGTATTACCATTGGTAACAATAAAGAAAACACTAAACTTTGCGATGCGCTTCAAGAAATTATTCGCTAAACCCCTATTTTAATATCATTACTAAACAGAATTTATAGGTTTATATAAACCTGTAAATTCTGCTTGTACGTCAAACATTTATTCTCCTCTTTATTGATTCACCCGACTAAACAGTTGCTAAACAACGGTTTGGGATTTGTTTGTTTTTTGTTAACCTTTTGTGAGGAATAAGCAATTCACTCTCTTGATAATAAGTCGTGGGTCATGAACACCA
>CAZJPO010000028.1:0-16449 GCA_964547865.1 uncultured Thiosulfatimonas sp. | reverse complement strand
TAGTTTTTTCATCTTCAAAAAGTTTATTAGAGATGGTTTTGTTCTTAACCAAGAAGGCGATTTTGGCATTTTTTTGCCAGCTGAGGTATTTATCAACAAGTGCATAGGCTGGATAGGAGATTTCCACGCTTCCAATGTGTTCACGTATAAACTGATTTGTTTCTAAAAACAGAGGAAAGACATTGCGAAATCCATGGAAAATTCGACCTTCTTCAAATCCGGTAATTGAGCTTTGATTTGTATTAACCCATTCAACCGTTTTGCGAATCTTTGCTAAATTATCACCAAATTTCTCTGGACGGTGGAATCGCAAGAAACTCTCATTGTTATTGAGGTGGAAGTGAAATTGGCGGATAGAGAGTTGATTGTGCAGGAAGCCATAGTCTTCTTTCAGAAGTTAAAATAGCGCTTTCCTAGCCAGATTCTTCTGTTCTGGAGATTGATAAGCTTGGGATACCAGTTCTTGCACTTGCGGAGTATTCACAACTGAATTGAAGTAACTTTTTGCAATGCTGTTCAGGTTGTCTTGAATAATATGAAAGTCACGTTCATCATCTAACATGTGGTTCTCTAACCAACTTTGCTTGGCATCGTCATGTTGCCATTTAAGCATGTTGTAAACCAGAATAGCCATGGCTAAAAAGATAAAGAATAGCCCGGCGGCCAGTTTCTGGGAATTAACCGTAAAGCCTTTCTCTTTGTTCACCAGTAAATAGAAAATAATAGATATGATCAGGTTGGCAAGGATGAGTAATAGAATTGTATTGACGTAAGCTGAATCAATGACGCTGTCGTTGATACTATCGAGAGGTTTAAATAACAGCACATCTGCTAGAATTTCTTCATCTTGCCATATAGCTGAGTATGCGGTTAAGAAGCCTGACTCTTTGTCTACTAGGTAATTATTGTTCGATAAAGAGAAGTGTGCAACGCCTTTGTCTTCAACTAGGGTGATTAGATCGGGGTCGGAATTTTGGTTAGCGATGTAGTGCTCGCCAAGGAAGATTTTAGTAAATGGAAACTGAATCTTTTGCGTCAATTCTGGTTTGACAATAAATAGGGGTGAATAGCCCTCGTCGGTCAGTTTTTTTGCAATAGAGTTAAAATGAGTGATGAGCTCTATGTGGCCACTGTAGCTATTTTTGACAAAAACCGGCACCATGGCTTTAAAAGAGAGGTCGTATTGCCCAACACTGATGGTTGACATCGCTCTAGGGTTGCGAATCATCTGCCTGACATCTTCTCTGACTTGGCTGAGATTTCGACCTTTTTTATCGGTCCCGCTACTGGCGACGGCCACACCATTTTTGTCTATAAATTGAATCCAAACGTTTTTAAAGTCGGTTTCATCTCTAAGTTGTAGAGAGAGCTGTTCGAGTCTTTTTTTAAGCCCTTGCTCTTCAGGGTTTAAGTAGGGTTTTGAATTACCGTTATTGGCCGCTGAGATGGCCAAAGCCATGGTGGCATTGTGTTTCTCGGTAATAAGTGTTTCGAGGCGGGAGGTGATGGTGGAGGCTATCTTTCAGATAGATTTGCTGTTGAAGCCCATTTGTTTCTTTGGCGGCATAGTTCAGACCTAGCCTCCAAAGCAGACCAGAAATAACGATATAAAATACGAGTAATATCTGATTATTTTTATTCAAAAAGAATGCCTGAATTCATTACCAAACTAATGGTTTGAAACCTTCCTCTTGTAGTTCCATCAAAGCGGCTGCTCCGACTTCTGCATATTCGGCAAACGGACGCATGTCTGAATGTTCCCAGTGAATTGTGTTCATAGTGTTGCCGCAGGCTACCCAGCGCACGTTGTAGTCCTTGGCAAAGCTCGCGACGCGGTCATAGGTCAACTGTTCAACTTTGCGCTTTGGTTCTTTGGCCAAGACATGCAAACCAGGTCCAATTGCGACCACCGCAATTTCAACATTGTCACCATATTTTTTTATCATGGCTTGGATAGAGTTTAGAATACCTGTTTGGTAGGCGGCATCTGATTTATTGAACATGTAGACCGCCTTATGTTCAGCGGGGTCACCGGGAAAACGATCACTAGGTGGATCTTGAAGTTCGGGAACTGACTTAAGCTGGAAGTCACTGCCAGAACCTTTAGATTCGGCTTGTACAGAGATACTTGCTGCGGCTAAGCTAAAGCTAACCAATATTGTGGTAAATAAGCGCATGTGCTGTTCCTAATTGTATTCGACAAAAAAATTTAACAAATTATAAAACAGGATTATAAATGATTATACAGACTCAGATTGAGCAGGCTATTCAAGAAAGTTTTGATGCGGAATTCATGGAACTTATCAATGAAAGCCATATGCATGCCGGGCCGGCTACCGAGTCACATTTTAAATTGACCCTTGTTACGCCGTTTTTCAATGACTTAAATAAGGTCAAGCGTCAGCAGGCGGTCTATAAAGTCCTTAAAGAGTTAATGCCTCAGTTCCACGCTTTGGCGCTTCATACCTATACGCCTGAAGAGTGGCAGTCAATGGAGGGCGTTGCACCAGCCTCGCCAAAATGTAGTGGTAAAAATAAATAAGTTCGTGAATAGAAAGAGAATCAGTCTTCTTGATTCTCTGGATCGAGCTCGGGGTAGGTGAGATACCAGATTTTGACAAACTGCTCTGGTTCAAGCTTGTTTTGTAGCAGTAGGACCGCTTGAACGTACTGTTCAATATAAATATAGTTGCCTTTGCGCAGCTCCTGCCAAAGATGACGATATTTATTGGGTAAGAAGTGTTTAAAGTGAGGGATTAAACCAAACTCCCCTTCGGTTTCTTTGATGTGATTAATGACCGCTTGGCGTGCCGCAATTTGGTAGTTGCGTTCATGTTGCTCAAACATTTTACTGACCCAAAACAGAAAGGCTGCGGTCACAGCGAAGCTAATGATCGGGCTGTCGAAAAGAAAGCCGCCCAAAAGGGTGAAAGTGACCAGAGTAATGGCGCTGACCGGAATGGTTAGTATTGAAATCCAAACCTTATCCCCCTTGAGCTCGTTAGCAACCTTGGCGATATTAAAATCCTGAACATCGACGTTTTTTAGGCGTGCCAGCATCTCTTCAGGCGTTGGGATTACGCTGTCCTCTGCTTCATCGAAAAATTCTTGTTCTTCACTCATGGGGCTTAAATGTTAAGTTTTCTTTTTGGTTTTGGGTTTACATTGTTGTTCACAATCAAAGGTGTATCGTTTTTTCTCTTCAAGGGCGTAGGCGGTTAATTGTCCGCCCCAAAGACACCCAGTATCGGTTGCATGAACCTGATAAGCATCTATCGCACCAAGCGTTGACCAGTGGCCAAAAAAGATTTCGTGGTCCTTGTTACGGCGATTCTTGAAAACGAACCAAGGTTGGAATTCCGCTTCGTTGTCATTGCCATCTTGCGGTGCCGATTTCATCTTAAATTCCAAACGTCCTTCTTGACTGCAGTATCGCATTCTGGCAAAGGCATTGACAATATAGCGCAAGCGATCATTTCCGGTTAATGAACTATCCCAAGTGTCGGGTTCGGAACCAAAAAGGTCATGAACGATAAAGTCCTGCCAATCTGGTTGAGCGAGTCGATGCTCTACTTCGCCGGCATGCTCAAGGGCTTGATTAATGTTCCACTGAGGCGGGACACCTGCATGTACCATGACCTGATTATATAAAGGGTGCTTAATCATGAGCGGTTGTTGTCTCAGCCAGTCAATCAGCTCATCGACATCTTCGGCTTCCAGAATGGAGGCGAGGGTGTCTGATTTTGAAACGAACTTTTCCAGGCCTGAGTAGGCGGCTAACAGATGAAAGTCGTGATTACCTAAAACGGTTTCAGCCTTGCCTTGATCGTGGAGCTGCTTGACAAATCGGAGGCATTCTAAAGATTTTGGACCGCGATTAACTAGATCGCCGACAAACCACAGGCGGTCTTGATTAATATCGTAATCGAGCGCTTTTAATAGCTGTTGAAGCTCATCAAAACAACCTTGAAGGTCACCAATTACATAAGTTGCCATAGGGTCTGATTCTTTCGTTTATTTCAAATAGGTTATTGAAGAGATTCTAATTGAATCTGCTGGTATCGGTTAGCTAATTCAACAAACTTCTCTACACTGATGGTTTCTGCTCGTGCACTGGGCTCAACGCCACAGCTTTCTATCTGTTCGGTACTTAGCCAGCCTTTTAGGTTATTGCGCAAGGTTTTACGCTTTTGGCTAAAGGCCTGTTTTACAAAACCAGCGAACTGTAATTCATCATTGGCAATAAAAGGTTTTTGTTGATAGGGGATTAAACGCACAATGGCCGAATCAACTTTTGGTGGCGGAGTGAAGTTTTCTGGTCCTACCGTAAAAAGGTATTCTGCCTGACAGGCATATTGAATCATGACACTGAGTCGACCATAGTTTTTGACGCCGGGTTGCGCCGCAATGCGATCAACCACCTCTTTTTGCAGCATAAAGTGCATATCCTGGATATGGTCGCTGTACTCGAGAAGGTGGAAGAGCAGTGGGCTGGAAATATTGTAGGGCAGGTTGCCCACCACTCTCAGCGGCTGGTCTGGTTCAAATTCCAGCAAGCTTGAGTAGTCGAACACCAAGGCATCGGTATGATGGAGATTAAAAGCCGGTTTCGTGGCAAAGCGAATTTTCAGTGGACCAACCAAGTCATTGTCGATTTCAATGATATCGAGCCGTTTGACGACATCCAGCAGAGGTGCTGTTAGAGCGGCTTCACCCGGCCCAATTTCTACCATATGGTTGTCGGGTTTAGGGCGAATAGACGCCACAATTTGGTCAATAATTCGACCATTGTTTAAGAAGTTTTGTCCAAACTGTTTTTTGTGTTTATGACCCGATGATCTGCCGCTTTTTGCCATAGTATTCTCAAAAAATTATTGTTGACTGTTTGCCATTTGTAAAGCGACTTCAATCGCATATTCAAAACTACGCGGATCCGCTTGGCCTGTCCCTGCTAAGTCAAGGGCCGTTCCATGATCTACTGAAGTCCGGATAAACGGTAGTCCCAAGGTAATATTAACCGCATTGCCAAAGCCCATGTGTTTTAAAACAGGTAAACCTTGGTCATGATACATCGCCAGTACGGCATCCGCTTGTTCCAAATATTTTGGCGTAAACAGGGTGTCAGCAGGTAGAGGCCCGCTTAAATTCATCGATGACTCGAATTCTTGTAAGACCGGGTTGATGACATCAATTTCTTCTCGTCCCATGTGACCGTCTTCACCAGCATGAGGGTTTAATCCCGCGACAAGGATGCGAGGGTTTTCGATTCCAAACTGCAGACGTAAAGCGTTATCTGTGATCGAGAGAATGTCTCTGAGTAGAGGCTTAGTAATCGCTTTGGGCACATCCATCAATGGCAAATGGGTAGTTGCCAAGGCAACACGTAATCCTGGCGTGGCAAGCATCATCACAACCTGTTTGGTTCCGCTGTCTTCAGCCAAAAGCTCGGTGTGTCCTGTAAAAGGCAATCCGGCTTCGTTGATCACGCCTTTATGCACAGGTCCAGTGACCATGCCTGCAAACTCGCGATTCATACAGCCCTGAATAGCGCGCTTCAACATCTGGATGACATACTCAGCGTTGTTTGGATTCAAGACACCGTTTTCTACAGGCTCATTTGTTTGGATAGAGTCAACCATTAAGAAGCCGGCTTTTGAAGGTTTTGCTTGAAGCGCTGCGTCATACTGGCTAAATGAGACCTCAAGGTTGAGTTGCTTGGCTCTGGACTCAAGTAGCTGTTGATCGCCAATAACGACTAATTCGACAGGCCAATTCTTTTGAGCCAGTTTGATCACTAAATCCGGTCCTATACCGGCCGGCTCTCCTGAAGTAATCACTATTCTTGGGGTTGTTTGGGGTGTTTGGTTAGATTTCATGCTAGGTCTAATGTATCAAGGTTAGGGGGGGCAGTGGCTTTCATTCTTGCCAATACCGCTTGTAGGCAAGGTTATTAACAAACGGCTGAAGGCATTGCTTTTAGAAGCATTTGGCCAGAAAAAACTAAAGGGTAGCTCTGGCCAGGTTCACAAAAATATCTACTTTAGATGGCTACTTAATTTGAATGTAGGCTTCGTCACGCAGACGTCTTAGCCACAAATCAAACATCTCGTTTGCCTTACGACTTCTGATGCTTTGAACGGCTTTTTTACGATCTTCTTCAGACACTTCGGTGGTCTCTCTAATGTCATCTAAATAGAGAATCATCCAGCCGTTATCAGTCATTAAAGGCGGAAGTGCGTTTTTACTGTTCAGTTTTGCAACATCGTTGCGGATGACAGCAGGGATTCGGCTAAGGGTTCTCCAGCCAAGATCACTGTCCTGATTCAATTGGGCAGGGATATCTTCATAGGTCTTAAACAGTGCCTGAAAGTCTTGAATACTGTCCATTTCTTTGGCTAGCTTTATGACGGAGTCAGGCACTTTTGTTAAATCTTTCTGGTCACTTGGAACCACAAAACGATATAGGCGGTATTCTGTTTTTGCTTGATTGTTTTGGAGATCTTTCTTATCGGCCAGTTTGATTAAGTGGAAACCGCTGGGACTCTCAATCACCTCACTGACTTGACCTGGAGAGAGTTTTTCTAATTCGTTAGCAAAGAAAGTAGGCACTTCATCTTCTGCCAGCCAGCCTAAATCTCCACCTTGAAGGGCTTTACCACCACTGGAGTGTCTGACTGCTAGTTGTGAGAAATCTTCCCCGGCAGTCAACTTGGCTTTAATCAGCCTTGCTTGATCTACAGACGCTTGGCGCTGAGAAGGCGTTGCGGATTCAGGCAGAGAGATCAGAATATGATTCAATCTAACTTGAATGTTTGACTTGGCTAAACGTTGTCTTTTTAAGAAGTTTTGAATCTCACTTTCCGTCACGTAGGCCTGACTAATGACTTCTTTTTCTCTTAGCTTTTGAATAATGACCTGATTTTTAATGTTATTACGGATTCTTTGAAAGCCTTCCGGCACTTCAATATTTAGGCGGTTTCTCAGCTGAAACAGAGACATATTGTTTTGCTCTGCTAAAGTCTGAAGCTGTTGGTTAATTTCTGCATCTTCAGCTTGTAAGCCAATTTGTTTGGCTCGATCAAGCTGAACCATTTCAAGAATCATACTGTCGAGTACTTTTTCTCTTAGGGCTTCTGGATTCTTGACAGGAATATTTTGAGCAGCCAAAGCTTGTGACTGTTCATATAGCTTTGTAGAAAGCTCACTTTTGAGAATAATTTCATCATTGACGACTGCGACAACTTTGTCGATGAGTTCTTCTTTGGCCGAACTTTGAGCAGGCATCAGAAGCGCAGCACTGGAGAGCACTGTTAAGAGAGTCGAATAGATGTGTTTTTTCATGTGTAATTCTCTAAAAATCGAGTTTGTTGGTTAATGATTTTTTGAATTGGGAGCTGGAAGTACTCAGGCCCTTAAGTTCAAATTGAATGCCAATGCCGTCATTATACAAGCCATTTTCAAGTTGTGTTCTTTCTGCAACGATTTCTGCCGACCAACAGCAACTGTCATAACGCAAGCCAATTTCGGTTTCAAATGGCTTTTGAGTGTCTAAATTATAGCTGTTGTAGAGCCCCAGTTCCCAGTTTGAACTGATCTTGCTGTAGAGTCCGGCAGACAGCATATCCACCTTGTCTGCGCTGTTTTGTTCATAAAGCGTATGGTTGATAAACAACTGGTGCCGTGTGGATTGCCACTTTAAACGTGTATTGGCGTTAGTTAGCGCTAGATTGTCACGATCATACTGGGTATTTGAAGAGAGTTGCCAAGCCCCTGATGTCAGGCTCATTTTGACAAACCAGTCCGACCAGTCTTCAGTCTGAGTTTGGTTGTTAATATCAACTTTGCGATCTTTCAAATAGGCTATCTGTCCGATACCGGCTTCGGCCACTGAACTACCATTCTGATTTAAGAGTCTTGAGGTCAGTGCCATTGAAACCTGTGAGGTATCCCCAATGCGATCTGAACCGGTAAAACGGTTCATTGAGAATAGGTTACTAAAGTCTAAGCTGCGTTCAGCTGTGTCAAACAGGGCAAAGTCAGACTGGTTCACATAGGGCGTGTACAAGTACTGAACTTCGGGTTCCAAGGTTTGGGTGAACGACTGTTTATCTAAAGACACCTCTCTTTCAAAGATTAACCCACTGCGTACAGCAATTTGTGGCACCGTTCTCGACAGGTTTGATTTGGTTGAAGGGTTAAAGCCATTGTCTTCCATTTGGTATTGGGTAAAGTTCGCCCTTGCGGTGGTGTTGAGATAGGCGTAGTTGTTTTGAATTCGGTGACTTACCTGAGGCGTCAGGTGTAATCGAATACCTTCTGCTTTCTGGTGATTGCTAGAAGGCACATAGAAGTCGGTGACATTGGCGGAGAGATCAAAATCGAAGTTCTGATGGTAGCTTGAATAGGTCAAACCTAACTCGGGACGCTTTTCATAGTTATCATCCGCATTCAACAGTTGCATGTAGCTCTGCAGTTGACCAAACAAATGTAGGTTGTCGCGCTGGTAATCCATGCGAATATAGCGACTCTGTAGGCTGGCATTTTTGAGCTGACGTTCGACAGGAACCTCTCGGAAAAAGCTTTCATCTGAAACTTCTTGCCACTGTATCGCGCTGCTCAGTCCATCTCCCCAATACTGATTGGCCTTAATTTTGGCTCTCCAGCGGTTGGCGTCTTTATCTCCATATTCCACATTGCCATCTTCGTCGACCGTTGTGAGACCTTTATCCGCGACCTGATCATCATTTAAAGCGGTTAGCGTTAATTCAGCACTGTGCAGAACATCTGCCGTTTTTTCTATATAGCGGAATTCGTTGTCGATGACTAAGCCGCGGCGCGATACAGGAATCACACTCAAGGTGTTATCCATGTTTTCAGCGATATTGAAATAGTAAGGTAGTTTGATGTACTGGTTTTTGTCGTCACTGGTAATCGATTTATAGCTACCAATTTCAGGGAATAGTAGTCCAGATGCACGATCATCTAGTGGGTAATCAAAGTAAGGCGTGTAAAAAACCGGGACCCCCTTAACGTAGAGGGCGGTGTTTTTACCAATCACTCGGCGAGTTTGTTGGTTAACTTCGATTTGATCAAACTTGAGTTTCCAGTCGACGGACCGGTCGGGATTAGAGACACAAGTGGTTAAGTCCGCTTGCTTAAGTTTGACGCGGTCTTTTTGCCCGTCCAGTTGAATCTCTTCAGAGTGCCCGTGCGCTCGACTCGGAAGAATTTGAAACTGAGTTTGCTCTAGGGTCGCCTGTTGTTTTTTTGTATCTACCTGAGCTTTTTCGGCCAGAATCGTGATGTTTGACTGATGTAAGCTGATATTGTTGTTGAAAACCGCCTGTTCTTTTTTCTGATCAAACCGAATCTCATCACTTAGCAGTACGGTTCCAGGCTGTTTGAGCACCGCCTTGCCTTCAAGTCGAAAGCTATAGTCATTCAGTTGCTCAAGCTTATCTGCTTCAAGTGTTTTTTTAGCTAAGTCTGGTTGCTTTTGTGGTGCCGGAATCTCTTGAGAAGGGGCAATGAGTTCTGGAAGACAAGCCTGATGGCTTGGAGAGTCATCACTGTGCGCCGTGAATGCGTGAAACAGACCAATCATTAACAGCGTCGGTTTAAAAGCAAACTTAATCTTTTGGCTAAAACCTAGGTTGTTGACAGGGCTTAGGGTTGATACAAGCATTGAAACAGAATTTGACATCTCTTTGAGAATCATTAATTATTCACGAACTGCATATTTTAACCGAGTATTAAGCTGATGGATGAAAGATTTCAATTGATGTTAGAGTGGTTGCAAACGCTGCCATTGTTGCAAGAAAAGCAGGTCTCAGAACCTGTGTCAGCGTCGAGCGACGCTAGTTTTAGACGCTATTTCAGAATCTCTGTCACGGATGATCAAGTACAGCAGTCTTATATTATTATGGATGCACCGGTTGAACATGAAGATTGCCGGCCTTTTATTAAGGTCGCGAATGAACTTTTCAGTATCGGTTTAAATGTTCCTGAAGTGATTGAACAGAACTTACAGCAGGGTTTTTTACTGCTGTCAGACCTAGGCAGTACGACTTATCTTTCGGTGTTAAATGAAGTTTCGGAGTCGCGCGTAGATCAATTGTATGGCGATGCGCTTGAAGCGTTGGTGCAGTTACAGAGTCGGGGCAGCACCTTGGCAAAGGGCCTGCCGGCCTATGATGAAACGTTACTCAGAACTGAAATGTCACTGTTTCCTGACTGGTTATTAGAGACGCATTTACAGGTCGGCTTAAATGCCATGGAAAAGTCCGCCTGGAATGAGGTTCAATCGGTTTTAGTCAAATCTGCTGTGCAGCAACCTCAGACCTATGTGCATCGTGACTACCATAGTCGAAATCTCATGGTGGTTGATCAAGGCAATCCGGGGATATTGGATTTTCAAGATGCGGTAAAAGGACCGTTAACTTACGATGCCGTTTCGATGCTAAGAGATTGTTATATCGCGTGGCCCGAAGATCAGGTAGTTGAGTGGCAACGACAATACTTCTTCGGCTTGGTTGAGAAGAATATGGCTGCTAAAACTGACTGGACAGGTTTTCAGAAGTCGATTGATCTAATGGGCATTCAGCGTCATTTAAAGGCTTCTGGTATTTTTGCTCGCCTATATCACCGCGATGGTAAATCGGGTTATTTGAACGATATTCCACTAACCTTAGAGTATATTGTTAAAGTTGGCAAACATTACCCTGAATTAAAAACACTGGTTGGCTTGGTTGATGAAAAAGTACTGCCCAATTTAGACCAACCCCATTGAGAACAAAACATTGGAAAAATCAGAAACCTCAATTGAAACTTCAAAAGTACCCCTTACCAAAGCGATGATTTTAGCCGCAGGTCGGGGTAACCGTCTGCGTCCGCTGACAGACGAAATCCCCAAGCCGATGGTGTCGTTATGTGGCAAGCCACTGATTGAATATCACTTGGAAAAACTGGCTGAGATAGGCATCCAAGAAGTTGTGATTAACCATGCTTGGCTGGGAAAAGTCATTGAATCCGGCTTAGGGGATGGAAGCCGATGGGGACTGACGATTCATTATTCTCCAGAACCCGAAGGGGGGTTAGAGACCGCTGGCGGCATTGTTAATGCACTGCCGCTTTTGGGCGATGCCCCTTTTTTAGTCGTTAATGGTGATGTTTACTGTGAGTATGACTTTAGCCTTCTAAATAAAGTTGCCAATCAGGCAGAGCACTGGCAAACACATTTAGCCCACTTGGTTTTGGTACCGAATCCAGAACATAATCCCGCGGGTGATTTTGGGCTGGATGATTCGAATGTTGTCACTGATCAAGGCGATTTAACTTTTGCCGGTTTGAGCGTTTTACACCCTGATTTGTTCTCCGGTATGGAAGTTGACTTTATTCGATTAGCGCCGATTTTCCGCGAAGCCATAGCACAACAGCAAATCTCAGGAGAGTGTTTTGAAGGCCTTTGGTCAGATATAGGTACTCTAGAACGCCTTCAACAAACTGAGCAGTTCCTATCCCACTCTAAATAGCCTTTGCGAACCTTTCTAAATGAAATCTCATGACAAGAATTAATAAATGGCTTAGTGAGATGGGCATCTGCTCCCGTAAACAAGCTGATGTCATGATTCAAGCGGGTCGTGTCACGGTTAATCAAAACCTGGCTACACTGGGTTTAATTCTTAAACCTGAAGATCAGGTTCGCGTAGATGGCAAATCGATTACTTCCAGGCCTGAAAAAATCTTTTTGCTCTACCACAAGCCTGTTGGGGTGGTGTGTACGCATGATTCGAGTGTTAAAAATAGCTTAGAAAATAGAGTTGATTATCCGCAGCGAGTCTTTGCCGTGGGGCGTTTAGATAAAGATTCTGAAGGTTTATTGTTGCTGACCAATCAGGGCGAGGCGGTCAATAAGATTATGCGCTCGGAAAATGCCCATCAAAAAGTCTATCGGGTTTGGGTCGATCAACGCCTTGACGGCGTCAGATTACAAAAAATGGCTGCTGGAATTGAAATGCTAGGTACCACGACCTTGCCTTGTCAAATTCGAGCCCTGTCGAGTCATTGTTTTGAAATTGTTCTGGTTCAAGGGCTGAATCGCCAGATCAGGCGGATGTGTCAGGCGGTGGGGTACCGCGTTTTGAGGTTGCAAAGAACCCATATCATGTCATTTGATTTACAAGATATTCCCAGTGGCGGCTACCGACAATTATCACTTGAAGAAGTTAAAGCGCTTGAAGCAGAAATTTAAGATTCTGATTTAAGTTTTGTGCGCGTTCATCTAAGTTCGAGTCTATCAGGTTTTGCAGGCTGTTAGGCGTGATTAAAAGGGTATGCATTTGACACTTAATTGAGGATAAGTTTTCTCACAAATAAGAGTGCGCTTATTTGAATTCAGATTTACAATGAAATAAACAGATCAATCAAAAGTAAGGAGTTCAAGATGAGCCATAAACATAAAGTGATTATTGAAAAAGTTTTTGCACACCCTATCGCAACCAATGTTGATTGGAAAAAACTGTCTAACACGCTTAAGCACTTCGGAGCTTCAATTGAAGTTTCTAACAGTAATAAAGCTAAGATTCACATGAATGACCAAGAGCTGGTGTTAGGATTGCCACACCACGGCCATGAGCTGGCAGATAAATCTGAAATTACCAAGCTGCGCCACTTCTTAGAGGCGGTAGAGTTGACACCTGATCAGGTTAAATAATCTGATTTAGGGGAGCGGTGATCCAACAGGATTGCCCTCACTGTGCAGTTGCACAAATTGATTTATGCACATGATGTGTACAAACAAAAAAGCCCGCGTGATGATAATCATCACACGGGCTTTTCTATTGTTTAGAGAGAGGGATTAACCGTCAATCTTAACGATGTTCTCAGCTTGAGGTCCTTTCGCACCTTGAGTGATTGAGAACTCAACTCTTTGGCCTTCAGCCAAAGTTTTGAAACCATCACCAGTGATTTGGCTGAAATGTGCGAAGACATCTGGACCAGATTCTTGAGTAATGAAACCGAAACCTTTAGTTTCGTTAAACCATTTAACAGTTCCTGTAGTAGTAGACATATTTAAATCCTAATATTCTTTTGAAGCAAAACTTCTATATAACTTTTTCCTGTATAAAAACAGGGGTTTAGCCAAAATGCTGACTGCAAGATAATGCTTATAACTTTGCGAGTCAGTACGAACCTTTAAGGGTAAAACGAAGTAAAACCAAATAGGACTACAGAACTGAAAATCGATAAAAGCTAACTATCTTTGGCCACCATTATAGAGCGCAACGCGTTAAGTGCAAGTTAAAGAAAGATTAAAACTACATGAAATTTAAGCTTCAGCTACAGAAACTGCTCGATTTTTGTGGGTAACCCACCAACCAAAGGCCGCTCCAGTAGCGAACATAATCAGTGAGTAAGTGACGGCGGGGATCATCATGGCTTGATTACCAATTAAGGTTCCAGCAACCATTAGAGCAAGGGTTCCATTCTGAATGCCGACTTCAAAGCCGATGGAAACTGATTGTGCGTGGTTGAGTTTTGCCTGCTTTGCCATCCAGTAGCCTAAAGCCAGAACGACAATATTTAGCAACAAGGTTGCAACACCAGCCAAAGCAAAGTAACTCAGCATATCTTCTCGGCTTTTATAAACAATCAGCATCACGATCAGCATTAAGAAGGCGATTGAGAACCACTTAAAGAAGCTTTCGAGTCGAGTTGCGAACGATGCCCAGCGAGCATAGACGATCATTCCCAATCCAATGGGCAATACGGTAATGACGAGGAGTTTAATAATGGTTTCGACAACCGGTAGACTAAATTCAGTTTCAGAGCCCATAAAGTAGAACATGCTCAAAGTCGCTACGAAGGGTATTGTGAACGGGGTAATGAGGCTGACCACTGCGGTTAAACTGACCGATAGCGAGACATCTCCTTTGCTCAAGTAGGTAAACATGTTTGAGGTTGCGCCACCCGGTGCCAGGGCGATAATCATCAAGCCGACTGCAATTTCAGGTGGCAGTTGAAATGCAATCGCAATCACAAAGGCAATGATAGGCAAGATGAGCAGTTGACCGATTAATCCGACTGTTAAAGCTTTGGGGGACTGGAAAATATTACGGAAATCATTCAGCTTAAGCGAAAGCCCCATCCCAAACATAATCAGAAAGAGGGCAGCAGGTAAAATGATTTTGGTCAGAATGTCCGGGGTCATGCCGCTCACTTGTTATGGGGTTAATTAAAATTGAGGCATTCATTCTAACTATTTGATATCGGATTGAAATAAGTTAAAAGGCTTACAGTGACTTTTATTTTTACGTGGTGCTATTAAAGTGATTAACTTTTCCAATCCTGCACGGCGATTGAATGATTTATAATTCTTTGCACATAAAAGCATAGTAAGGGGTCTTAAAGATGTTGATGGTTGTGTCTCCGGCGAAAGCGCTGGATGAGAAGTCAAAAGTTCAAACTGATATTCACTCTCAAGCGGAACTGTTAGATCAAGCTGAAACCTTGGCGAATGAAGTAAAGCCGCTGGGTCCCGTCGATTTGGGTCAGCTTATGGGGATCAGTGAGAAGCTCTCAGAACTCAACTACGACCGTTTTCAGGCTTGGCAGAGGCCTTTCCCCAAAGAACATGCAAAACAAGCAGCTTGGCTGTTTAAAGGCGATGTTTATCAAGGGTTAGATGCCTATTCTCTGTCTGAACAAGCAATTGAATACACTCAAAATCACCTACGTATCCTATCTGGCTTATATGGTTTATTAAAACCACTAGATGATATGCTACCGTATCGCCTAGAGATGGGAACCAAATTTGCCAATAGTAAAGGTAAAGACCTATATGCCTTCTGGGGCGATGAGATTACCAATTTATTGAATCAACAGCTCTCTGAAATGGATAGCAAAACACTGGTAAATTTGGCATCTAATGAGTACTTTAAAGCGGTCAAAAAGAAAGCTTTAAATGGCCGAATCATCACACCGGTCTTTAAAGACTGGAAAAATGGTCAGTATAAAATTATTAGTTTTTACGCCAAAAAGGCACGTGGCCTAATGGCGCGTTACGCCGCGGATAACCTTGTAGAGACCGCAGAGGACTTAAAGTTCTTTGACTATGAAGGCTACAAGTTCAATCCTGAACTCTCTTCGGATACAGAGTGGGTGTTTACTCGTCAGCTTGAAGCCTCTTAGAAGGGCGTAAAACGGGTTGGCCGGTATTTGGAAGTTTTCCGGAATGTTCCTTTACCGACCAATCAACTATTGAATGGTTTCGTTTGCCGTTGAACTAAATAACTCATTTACAGCGGCTTCATCAAAACGCAGGTGGTAATTACACATCTCATTATGGATTACAATTTCTCCCTGTTCCTCAAGCAGACGTCTCACTTCGGCCTCGCCTAAAGAAAGCAGCATTTTCTTGACCTTTTCATCATCTTTTGGACATTCGTAATTGACCTCTTGAGCATCAAATAGCTCAACTAATTCTTCGTGAAATAGCCGGTGAATTAAGGTTTCCACATCTAAATGGGTAATCTCTTGCGTTGTCACGGTCGAGGTTAGGTGAGAAATTCTATCCCAAGCATCGCTATCTACATGGTCGGTTTCAGGCATTTTTTGAACCATCACCCCGCCCAAGGCCTTAGCGTTGGCAGATAACCAAAGTTTTGAGGGCAACTGTTCAGACTGGCTGAGGAAGCTTTCAAATGCCTGAGCAATACTTTCTCCCTGTCGAGGAACATAGGACTGGAAGTGGTGTTGAGTCTGAGTATTTTCCATGGTCATTAAAATTTGGCCATCACCGAGCAATTCATCCAAAGAGTTGGCTTCTCCAATCTCTTGGCTGGTTTTCGCCACGCCACGAATTTTAAGGTCATGAGTGACATCCACCACCAAAAGCGTGACTGGGCCGGAACCCTGAACCTGCATGGTGATTCGACCTTCATGTTTCAAACCACTCGCCATTAAAATCGAAACCGCAGTCAGTTCGCCCAGTAGCTCTACAATGGCTGCGGGGTAGTGGAGGTCTTTAAGCATTTCCTGCCAACTTTCATTGAGCTGGATATGCTGGCCACGAATATTTAAATCTTTAAAAAGGAAACGTTGAACTGCGTTCGACATGAAGCTATCTCTTGTTAATATGGCTGTGAATATAGCCGTAAATAGGCCAATTAGAATAGGCGAATTTTACCACACCTGAACACATTGAAAGCTTTCTCTATTAAAAGCTTTCCCTGAGCTAAAGTTCTTTACAGTTAGTGCTCAGGGAAGGGGAGACGTTGTTGTATTTGTCGAATGAATCTAGTTGCGGGTTTCCAGTTTAACAATGGTTCTACCGGATTTACCTCGGCTAAACTTCACCTCTTTCATCGGGCGTAATATATCAGATGCCTGCGATGTGAGAGCGTTCAAAATTCTGTGTCAGTCTAGTTTGCCTCTAGATATCTAGCACCT
>CAZJPO010000027.1:4534-16546 GCA_964547865.1 uncultured Thiosulfatimonas sp. | reverse complement strand
TCATTTCGGCCTTCGCGGCGTGTAGAGCTTCCTGTTCCGCCGCAAACACATTAGAAAGTACTTGCTCTGGGTCATCTTTACCAACCTTTACACTCAAATACTCAGCCTTGTCAGGATCATAATAGCGCGCCTTAACACTGCCATATCGATAACGGTCGGGTAAATGCACACTATAGGTTATGCAGTTTGACTTCTTTATATCTACATGCTCTTTTGAGGAATCAATAGACAAACCTTTTGAAACAAATGTTAATTTACTGTTTTCTGGTTTAACTCTAGCCCCATATTGGTTGGCCAGTTTTTTAAGTAATACAAAATCACTGATATTGTCTTGGGGTAAATAAGGAATCACAATATCTGCAAAATCTTCACTGATATAAGGCTTTAATCCATATTCTGTAGCAATAGTGGCAATCAGATCAGACATGGTTATGTCATCAAAGTGCCGAGTTTTCTTTACTTTCATCTGATCGCGTAAATCAGCGCCGTGAGCTATTAAACTTACCTGATCCGGAGGGCCACTTTGTTTTGCGTAATCCGTAATATAAGGGCCATACTTTGAAGTTTGCTCATTTTGATAACCAATCCATACATAAAGCTGTTTTCCTTTGGGTGGCAAAGGTAAATTAGTATTGTCGCCCCACACAAGTTCTAAGCTATCAGCCTCATCACCATCTTTGTCTTGAATGCGCAAGCTTACAAAATAGGGGCTGATTTTGTCTGTGATATCATTACCATCAATTTCTATTTTATAAATCGGTGTCATAGGGTATCTCCATGCGTACACTCATATTGTTAGTGGCTTTGTTTAGTTCGGTTGCATTAGCCAAAGAATTTAAAATGCCCTGTACCGAATATGAACAACTAACCGGCGAAAAAGTTTGCGATGTTTCTGCGACGATTCAAATCACATCTGAAGAGGTCGAGTTTATTAAGGAGACACTTAACAACAGAAACAATACCAGGCCTGTATTGCTGACTTTAAGAGCAAGTATCCCCAGTGTTTTCCGGAATATAATCAAAGATCGTGGGGAGAACGCCAGCTGCCGGACGAGTGTTATATCTCTAATGAATCTTCTGAAACAAAAGTTAATCAAATTTGCCCCAAACCTAGTCAATCGATATCAAAGCCTAAAGAACCCTCAAAAACCAATAACGTATGTGGTTAATCCCAAACTCTCTCGTTTGCATTATCAAACAACCCTGGCTGATCGATGTCAGGAAGAGTTATTAATTCACCTGCAGGCAACACGGCATAACTTGCCGTCCAGGGATTGGCTTCCATTACTCGCACAATTACATCGACCGAGCCATAGTGGTTAAAGCAAATCTGATCCAGTCGATCACCTTCTTTTGTTCGATACTCAATCATTTTTTAGCCCATTGCCAATTTGATGCCTTGGCTAATAATCAATTTGGTTATCTCTTTGACAGAGTCCGTGGTTCCTGATTTCACAGCCGTTATCAACATATCACCCAAATACTTCTTTTCTTTGAGGCTGTCTGGTGAATCTTTGAGCACCTGCAATCCCTTTGCAGTTAGTACACAGCGGCCAAAACCGTAATTATCACGTACATCTCTGGTTTTGATGTATCCCGACTCGATCAACCATTCCAAAGTTGCCAATGCGATATCCGCTTCTTTTGAAGGATCGCCGCTTTCATTAAGGACTTGGCCATATTCATCAATTTTGTTATGACCGGATACTTTCCGAACATCCAACTGAACCGGCACCGGAAAACGTTGATATAGCTCGGCTAGCATTTTTCCAGTGTATTCGTCAAACAACTCAATATTGGTACACATACTACGGACTCCTTCAATCACGATTTATCTCCATAATATCTAAGTACCACTGTAAATTCTTGTTTGAGGGGTTGTCCATTGATTAGATGGGATTGCGCTTCTTGAATAGAAACAATCACCCATTTACCCAATTTTTCCCCGGTCGAAGAAACCATCTTTAGCGGCTGCCCATTTGCAGCAGTAGCTCGCATAGCGTCGATCTGGGCAAGACCTCCTTTGTAATGAGGAAAAATCACTCCTTTTAATCTGATTTCATCCTTACCTATACCGACAAACTGATTTGCAGGTCTGGTACTGAAAGTATTCATTTGCGCCCATCGATACTCACTTGTTCTTTCCAGCGATTGAAAAGCCGCCGTGGAAACACTGAAGCGATAATTACCGAGTGCAAGCATGAAATTTTTCGACATTATCGATCACCTGTATTCATTGCAGCCTGTTGTTCAAATTCTCGCGATTGTAATTTTTCGATAACGCGATCGGCAAACGCTTCAGCATCCTCTCCAGGTTGTTGGTTAAGACTGATTTGATAAGTGTCGTTCGTCTGGATTAACTTCTGATTGCTAGGTAAAGAGGCCTGATTGATCTGGTTCTGAAGAGCCATCATCGTGGATTGCGGTTTTTCGCCATCTGTTGAGATCATTCCTGCGAGCATTTTACCAACATCACCACCAAGTCCATCACCGGCCCAACCACCAATAATGCCACCCAAAATACCACCGACTGCGGTTCCAATCACCGGAATGACTGATCCTAATGTTGCACCTGCAGCTGCTCCGGCCAAAGCTCCACCAATACCACCAACAGCCTGGCTAGTGTCAGCCACTTTATCTGCCGTCGATGTCTGTTCATCCATGACGATATCTGCAATGGTTAAAGCGGCCAACCCTGCTCCAACAACGCCTCCGGCCTTGCCAAGTTTTCCGCCCAATCTGCCTTTTCTTCCACCCTCAATGGCATCTACTTTTGATGTCAATCTTGCTTTGCGCGATGCATGGCCAAGATAAGCTATTGAGGCGGTTAATGCTGCTAAGGCAGCAACAGCCGGAGCCACCACAACAGCAACCCCACCAATCACCGCTGTTGCCGTCAATATGCCTGTGGTTAAATCTGGCCATCGATTCGATAACGCATCGATTCGATCCATTAGCCAATCCAAACCATTCATAAATTTATCCAATATTGGTAGCAGCTTTTCTCCCATTCTTGTTTGAATGGCCTCCCAACGCTGGCCCATTAATTGAATCTTATTTGCGGAAGTGTCTGCGCGGCTTTGAAATTCACTCTCCATCGACCCCGCAAAAATAGTCTGCTTAGATACCAACTTTAGGGCGTTTGAATATTGATTCAACCCACCTACTAATAAAGAAATATCATCTGCATATTCGGCACCAAACATTTGCGCAATAACATTGGCTCTTTGGCCCTTATCCAGTTCTTTCAAAGAAGCAAATAAGGCGTTCAACGCATTCTGACCATCGCTATTAACCATGTCAGCCATTTCCTCTGCAGAGAAGCCAATTTCTTCAAGGCCTTCCTTAAACTTATTTGACTGAGTCGGTGCTGTCTGCAGCTTTGTTAAAAGAGCATTTATAGCCGTTCCAGCTACTTCTGGAGGCCTACCAAGCGCTATAAAAGCATCCGCTAAAGCCGCCGCTTCAGTTGTGGCCAACCCGAATTGTCTGGCGGTACCACCAATGCGCCCCAGAACTCTCACAATATCACTGGCTTTAGCCGCCGTATTGTTTGAAAGATGGTTAATGGCATCCCCTAAGCTGCCAATGCCACTTAATGGTATTTGATAAACATTCGCCAGCTTTGCCATACTTTCGCCAGCTTGATCTGGCATCATGTCAAAAGCCGTGGCCATTTTTGCAACGGTTTCAACATAACCAGGTAAATCCGGAGCCTTTATACCAAGCTGTCCGCCCGCCGCCGCAATTTGGGCAAGTTCTTCTTTGGTAAGCGGTATGGTACGAGTCATTTTGATTAAACGATCGGAAAGTTTTTTTAACCCTTCCGGCTCATCAAAATCGACCACCTTTTTGACATCCGCCATCGCCTCTTCAAAGTCAATCACTTCACCCAACGGCCCGCGAACCGCATTCAACATCTTATTACCTGCCGTCTCCATTGAGTTGGCCACCAGTGACAAATTTGCAGCGCGCTGTAAAGCCACTTCTCTGCGTTGGTCAGACTGGCGCATCTTCGCATCAAGCGCCGCCAGCTTTTCCATTTTGCGTTGTGTTTTATCAACCGCATCAGATAACGCCTTGTGGGCCTGCGCAGTATTCCGACTATTAATGCCAGCGCTTTGGAGGGCTTTCGAGGCCTCATCAATATTAGACTTTAACTGCCTGTGCTTACTCGATAACTGACCAACCCGATTTTTAGAAGCCTCAAATTGACCGCTTAATTTTTTTATCTCTGCTGCCAAGGCTTTTGAGGGCTTGGTATCTTGTTGTTTTTTTAAATCGTTTAACTTTTTACCGAGATCAGCCGTTGAACGTTTCGCCACATCCAGCTCTGAAGCGGTTGATCCGAGCTGTCTTTCCAACGATTTGAATTTGGTAAGCGAAGCATCAACATTCGCAAGTTTATTAAGTGACTTTTGACCACCTTCCATACTCTTTGCGAGCTTGTCGGTCACACGAGCAACTTTCTCTGCGGGCGCGATTAACCGTTCGTCCAGCTCCACCATCAATGACCACTTCAAATCACTCATGCTATAATTTCCCTATGAATACATTTATTGAAAAGCTCATGTTTAGATTCTGGTCAATCAATCCAGGCATCGCTTTTGGGTTATCGCTTGTTCTTCCAATTTTTATATTGGCTGAAGCATTTCAGAACGGTGTTTTATTCGAAGAACCGCTGCTCACTATTGGGTTGGCAGCGGCTATGTTTTACATCGTTAACGGGCTGTTAAGATTTCTTGATGACTGGATTTGATTTTGATTTTTCGTTGAATCCAATCGACCAAATCCTCAACCGGATACGCCTTAATTTCAGTTAAAGTCCACCCTGGATAAAATTCCGAAAACAGAGCCATTAAATCTCTGAGTTCATCCAGGGTGATCTCTAAAAACCCATATATTCAACCAAGCGGCTGCTCGCCTCTTCAAAATCTGCAGCATCTAATAACCGAATGGTGGCCGCACTTTGATGTGTGCTAAAAGCAAGCATCATAATCGATTTGGTCACCCGGTTCGTTTCAGTTGACACCTGTTCTAATTGACCAGCGCTCAATCTACTTAACTGCAAAAAAGACAGCTTTTGACCATCACTCGTTTCCACTGGATATTTCAGAGGGACTTTTGTGTCGAAAGTATTTTTATCTTTTGCTGTCATGCTTCTTCCTTAGTTTCTGCCGCTTTATTTTTACGAGTAGGAACCTTCTTAATTTCTTCTAGAATACCTCCAGCCACTAGAGCCTGAGCCAGTCTTGGCAGCATTTTTACTCTGCTACCAGGTTCGTTGCCTTTGAAATACTTAACGACTTCGTATTCCTGTTCCGCCAATAGTTTCTTTTCAGGTTTTTTATCCGTCATAGCGCCTCCTAAATACCAATCAGATCACGAACAGCTTCTAAAACATCAACCCCGCTAAAAGAAGCTTCACCAGCTTCAAAATCAACCATTTCGACAGGTACATCATTAATGGTTTTCAAATAACGAATAACCGAGATTTCATGTTTATTGTTGACGACTACGCCTGGTTTTACAGTGCCGTATCCTGTTGATTTAATACGACCATCAATCACCCATTTCACCGCCTGTTTGTCACCAAACTCATCAATCACGCTTCTAAAAACAAAAATGCCTTTGCGTCCGAGGATGGCCTGCATTACATGAATATTGGCATCATGACGGCTTAAAACAAATGACGCAGTCATGGTTTCAAAACCCACTGGCAATTCAATTTCACCCGCCATGTTTCCACCTCGATAGCTTTCCAGCTTCTCTTTAATCTCTGGTGGATCGAACTCCTGAAGCTCTCCGGCATAACCGACACCATTTGCGGTGAGAGTTACGCCTCTGTATGTTTGAGGTTTACCCATTATTCACTCCTTTAAGCAGCCAGAAGGGTTTCGTAGTAACTGTCAACGTGCAGCGATTCAAGTCCTAAATACTCTGCAGGCGCTGGCACGGTAAAGTCATATTTAAAATAAACTCTTCCAGATGAAAGCGCCGATTCGTCATTTTTATCCGGATCAATCCAACATTCACCTCCTAAAATCCAGCCAAACGCTACCAGCTGGCGCAAGAAGTTATTGACACTGTCTGACACATCTTCTAATAAACGTTTATTAATCGGCTTGTCTACTGCCCAGAGCAAGTTCTGTTGAATTGTGTCTTTGATCAGCATATCGATCCGAACCGAAGTCTCAAACGCCCATTTCGCATCAGACGTGTTCAAAGTTCGAGATCCCCAAATTCGGAAACCATCTTCTTGAATAATTGTGGTGACATTGCCATCGTTAAGGAGGTTTGCGCGGGAGTTAACATCTCCCATGACAAAATCAATCGGACGTTGAGTACCATTAATGCCATCAATAACTTGGTTAGAGATCGCATAGTGTGGCCCTTTATTAATGTCTGTTTTAACACGCACACCGGCCGCTACCGCAGAGGCCGAACGATAGGCGTTAGCACTGGCCGCCGAATCCCACACAGAAACATAAGGATCAATTAGCATGCCATGCTTGCCGGAATCCCCGCCAAAATTATCAACGTATAACCTAGCTGCAGCATCGGTGGTATTTGGCCCATCTAAATAAGCAAAACCACGAAGTCTTTGCGCAACAATTAACAGGGCGTTGGCTACGTCGATGTCATTCGAAAAACCAGGAGAAATTGTAATTTTTGGAGTTACTCCCAAGACAGATCGAGCACTGAGCAAAGCTTCAATCCCTGAACGCTCTTCATTTGCATCCACACCACCAATGACATTGGTTTTTGTTTCTACAGCATTGGCCCCGACGTCGACGCGAATAACCACAACCGCTGCGCCAATTTGATCAAAAATGGAATCCATTGCTCCAGGTAAAGTCCCCAAACCATCGCCAACAGTATCAAGACCAGCGGCTTCGGTGCGGCGACCAGCGACTAAAACAGGAGTGTTAAGAGGAAATTTTAAAGGGTCTGCATCGGGAGCGGTGCCGACCAAACCAATTACCGACGTTTCGGCAATCTTCATAGGTCGGCTTCCGGAGTCTCCGGAGATTAACTCAATACCGTGTAATCTGGCCATATCATTTTCCTTAAGTGCTTTCTAGACTTAAAGATTAATGAATTGTTCTAACAGGTGAGTTTCAAGTGCTTGAATAAGTTAGCCTGGTTTGTTCGGTAGGAAATTAGAACCAAGCCATTGCAGTCTAAGGATAATAATTATTCTATGAAATATTCTGAAACTAATTCACCGTACACACTACCAGCATAAGCTTGACCTTGGCAGTTAATATGATCTCTGTCTTCCGGAACATAAAGATCTGCGTTGCCATCGCCAGTAGGGTTAGCAACATCACCTGTACCATAAATAACCGGGTTGCCAACAGATCTCGTTGCAATCCACACAACTTTATCCATTCTGTCAGTATTGTATTCTTCAATTCGACCAGACCAGGCGGTTGCTATAGCGTTAAATTTTTCATCAGTTGACCCGGTTGTCAAACCCAAATTTTCCAAAACTAAAATTCTGCAATATGGGTTTTTGTTATGGATTCTTTGCAAAAACGGAATAATGGCTAAACCTAAAGTACTTTGCAAAGGGTCAACATTATCAACAGCACTGTCACCGTCATTACCGCTTGCAAAAATTATGCATACGTCACTTTGTGCATAAAAATCACTATCAAATCTTTCAGAATAGTTATAAAGAGTATTACCCTGATTCTCTACCAAACCAGTAGAACCAACACCTGATAGCGCATAATTGTACCAACCTAATTTATCAACCAAGCCGTCGACCCAACTTGTACCACCCCTTGCTTTATCGCATGACGTACCTGTCCCAAAACCATCCGTAAAAATAGTTACATTCGGTGATAACCGAATTGGTTTAGTAACAACATCGGTTGGTTTTGCAATGATCGCAGCAAAAGTGAATGCATTACCAGAGCCGTTACATAGCACTTCAAATAACCGAGGTTTCTTTTCTGAGCTATTAACTGTTACTTTTGTTAAATTAATTTTTGCACGGGTTGCACCCGGTGCAATAGTTTCACTAACTATATCTACACCGTCCACTCGAACGACAAACCCAGCACCGCTATTTCTTAATGCAATATAAAACTCTATTGCATCAATATTGAAAGCAATTCTTGCACTTGGTGCAGTTTTTAAAGTAGATGAATTAGAAGTGGTCCTAAAATCTATGCTATTAAATCGTTTTTCATCCGTTGATCCTCCAGCATGATCATTTTGATACATACTTGAGTTATAATTTGTAACGCCATTGATTAAGAGGCTTGTATGGAATACTGAGTTGTTGACACAAGTTCCAAACTCACCATTTGTTATACATTCATCATCTTCGACACGGTTTCCAATGATTGAATAGACAGTATCGAAACCGGATGGCGCAAGATATTTCTTACCATTCGATCCTTCACCGCTCCCATCGTAAGCCTCCACTGTCGCTAAGCTGGTATTAACTGTTTTTTCCCAATCAAGGTTCTTTGATGGAAAAAACTCATTATTAAAATTAGCGTGTCTTTTTCTGATCGCTTTTAAATCTTTGATTCGTGCTACAGTTGATCTAATCACATCAAAAATTTGAAATGTGCCTGTTTTAGTCGCTGCATAGTCAGTTCCTGTTGCACGCCTTCCAAGATCGGTTAGTTGAATATCATTTTCGTCGCAAGTTAACGTTGCAAATTGAACGCCATCAATAAGCGCCTTTCCAACAGTTCCTTCACGACTTAAAGTGATGATGTATTCTTTGCCATCAATTAAGCTGTATGTTGCTGCGTTGTCCCCAGCCATTCCAACGACAAATGAATTGTTCGATTCTGAACTTACAAATAACCTTCCATCAATAGAGTCAAGATATCTTTGCACTCTCTCATTTTGTTGATAAGTAAAGAACAAATCAATTTCAAAATCACCTGATAGTGATAGTCCTGTTAAATCCGAATAACTATTGCCATCCCATCCCAGCTCGTGAGGCTTTCTTAACGCTAAGTTTTCATCGAAAAATGCTTTCTGAAGTCCAGTCGACTGACCGTTAACAGATGAACCAACCACGGCCACAGTTTTTCCACTAACTAAATCAACATTAGCGCCGGTTTTTGGGAACAAAACTGCCGATGCAATTATAGATGTGTCAAGCCCAATCGATGATTTGACCCCGTTTCTGTTATCACTAAATTCAGCAACAACCACGGGATTGTTTGCTATCTCTTTTGCGAAAAGCTTCTGACCTTCATACGATAAGTGAATACCGTCGTTCGAGATTGTGAAGTCTGCGTTGCCATCGCCAACAATGTTCGCCTGTGCATGGTTGTCACCCTCTGCACTCCATCCGGTTCCCGATATTAATGCTCCCTCACTTCGGGTTGCAATTGGGACAAACTCAACCATTGGGTCGTGACGGTAATGAGCGTTATAGTAGTTTCTCGCGAATTGCTCAGTTTCAAAAACTCCGGTTCCAGCATCAATTGATCCCGCCGAGCCAACCATAAATATTTTTGTGTCGGGAAGATTCGTTCTGACACCATCAATGACCGTTCTTATCGCGAGACCAAGGCCGTTACGCAGACCAGCGCCACGGATATAATCGTTTTGTGTCGATGGGATAAACAAATAGTCTGGTTTATATGCGTATATTTGGGGTAATCTTTCTACAAAGTTATATTTTCCGGCCTGTTGAGTTGCATAACCCGTTCCACCAACCGCATTAGCTGCGTAATCATTGATCCCCAGCTCTCTCGCTAGAATTGCAACCCAGCTTCCACCGGCCGCATTAATATTAGAGCCAAGAGCATGTGAATCACCGAGCGCGAGCAGTCGTTTTGACGATAGAGGGGCGGGGAAAACCGTATCGCCGCTTTTAAGCTTCAAGCCATAAAATGCCGCGTTAATCTGGTTTTGATAAAGCGAGTATTTTCTTAACTTTCTAGTGGGCAATTGAATTCTTAGATTCCCGCCAGAATTGTCGGCTGCGATGTTAATGTTTTTGTCATCGCTAACACAAACGCCCACACCGTCTTCCTCAGTGATGTAAAGCTGCCACGCTTTCCCTAAGTTGTAGTCTGGATTACCGTTATCCTTACTCATGACGAGCACAAAATCAGCCGACTCTACATAAAACTCGTATAGAACAGACGTATTCACTCCTGAAAAACCATTAATGTCTTCAATCCAATGTCTACCACCATCAGGGTTTGCAACTTGAAGCAACTTAGTTGCACCGAAATTACCTAACCATACTCCCAAGCTCGCATTCATGGTAAAACTGTCAGGGAAGCTGTCTCGATAGTGGTTAACGTCGTAATCTGAATAATCTGTAATTGTTGTTAGCGTGGCAATTGACGAATCGCCCTCAACATCGACTAACCCTGTCGGGATTTTTGTGCCATAGGGAAACGCAGAAACCCCTGCGATACTTTGCAACGCAGATTCAGGATGTGCTTCAATTACTTTGATCTGAGCGTCGCTTAACAACGCGGTTGTCAAAACAACCCAGCTGACTGCATTGGCAAATATTACCTCTGATTCCCCCGGATTTAGAGTGGCTGGAGGTGTTAAATATCCGGCTTGCGCACCTTCGCACTCTAACCCGTACGCATAACGAATCATAGTTGATGTTGCGAAAGTAAAAGTACCACTTGAACCTGATCCTGAATGAAGGGTTCCGTCAATTTCTTGAGAGCCTGTATTTATTAGACGTGCAATATTGCTTTGATTACGGCGCACAAGATTTCCGAACAAGACACCAGGCAAAAACTCGTCTTTAGGTTTTTTAAAAACCAGTCCACCTTGATTAAACATCAGATGCCCTCCGTCACCACAAACTCAACAGGATATTTACTTGATTGCAAAACTTTCCCATAAACGTTTTCTTGAGTTTCATTGACTATCTGTTTTTCATTTGATAGTAATGGGTGTCCAGCATGGTCATTTGAAACAGGTAACGGCGCTCTGACTATCCGGATAGTTGCATTAGTAATCAGAGTCGCAACGCCTGGCCCAGATAGAATTAACTGGTATTCATCGCTCTCAACTAATTTAACGGGTTCTTCTAATGTCGACATTTGAACTCCTTTACTTTAAATTTCTAAGTTTTTCGATTGATTCTTCAGAGTGTTTGTTCCAAACCGTTCAACCAAACCGTCCAACGGCTTTAAATGCTAAGTAAGCTTTCCATTTCGGCACGCCGTCATAAATCATTCATAAACATAGTTGATTGCCTCCAATGTTCTGAAGCTATTCTTCATTTAACGCTCTAAACTCATCACGCAAAGCAGAGGCTTCCGCTTCTAGACTTTGTAGTTTTTGGTGATCCTCATGAACATCATTGCCCGTCTGTATTGCTCTGAGAGGTCGCGCCGACTCATTATCGATTGCACCAAGACGGGAAGTAATTTCTCGCAAACGATCGCCCACTAAATCAGCAAGCGCAATAGAACCGTTCCAAACATAACCAATTTCAACAGTCCCTGAGTACTCAAATACTTCGCAGTTCTCGGGAAATAATAAAGAACTATCTTTAGCAACAGATACGATTAATCCGCTTTCGTTAACTTGAACAACTTGTCCAGACAAAGATTTCTGATATTCATACCAATCATCACCGGCGTCATTTTGTAAGTACAGCACTTCAAAACCGCTCAAAATCAATGGCTCATCCGGAACATACCGCCTAAACACACTCATTATCTACCTCCTGAAACCGTCCACCAACTAGCCCCATTATTTGTTGTAATCTGCAGGGGCTTGCGTCTACCAGATTCAATCGAATCATCATGGTCAGCTTTAACGTAGTACCCAGACATTACATAACCTGCCCCGGCATAATAAACACCGTTATTACCTCCAAAAGATGTATCGCTACCAAACCTTACTCCATTCACGACACTAGGCTTTCCCGATATTTGGTGCCACGAATGATTATGCGAAGCAGGAGGGAAAGTCGAAGGTTTACCCGATATTTGACCCCATGAATGATTATGCGAAGCAGGAGGGAAAGTCGAAGGTTTACCC
>CAZJPO010000027.1:0-4434 GCA_964547865.1 uncultured Thiosulfatimonas sp. | reverse complement strand
TATTTGACCCCATGAATGATTATGCGAAGCAGGAGGGAAAGTCGAAGGTTTACCCCATATTTGACCCCACGAGTGATCATGATCTAAAGGCGCCGCGTAATCCGAAACTTTTTTCGGGGTAGCCATAGATGAATCATCTTCTCCTTGATTCATCATCTCCTCTGTTGCAATTTTAGCGACACCAGCTGTAGTTTCTGTCGCTTGGGGATTTACGAAATTAATATCACCAAAACTTAATGATGCTGCATTAATCTGTGTAAGCTTAATATCGACCGGAAGGAGTAAAGTTGTGGCCGCCGATTTTTCAAGAATAAAGCCTTCAACTGCAGTCTGAGAATAAACCGCGATCAAAGTACCGCTATCAGAAAACAACCCAAATTCACCAAGAGAATATTCATCTGTAGATTCATCTCTAATAGCGACATGTATAGTGTCATCACTGACAATGCCACCGCCAAATGTACTGAGTCTTTTGACTTCAGAAACCAATTCGGTTTGGTTAACATCATGTTCATACTGTCCATTGCCTACACCGATTTCAGTGATAACGACAGGGCCTGTTCCCATGTTGTCTGCGTTAACTATTTCAGCTAAACCGGCATCTGTTATTTTGATATTCAAAGCCATTGATTATGCCTCTTCCATTACTAATCTGCGGTAAACAATTGGGCGCGCTATGCCTTGCAATCCTACTCCGGAGTTTGCTAAAAGCCCTGCAACTAATTCAAAGTGCGATCGCTTTGGTTTGGTGCGTTCGATCTCATTAACTATATCGAGCTGATAAGCTGCTGTATTTGGAACGCCTTCTCCCATCGTCATCGTCACTTTAAATGTATGAGGATCTCCAACAGGATTGGTTTCATGCCATTCTCTTAATGCAACATCCGATCCAAAACTCTCGACAACATCTCGTACCGACTTGACGGTACCTTTCTTTCTTTGAATAGCGACGGCTTGCTTAATTCGTTCTCTTTTAACACCTTCTGGCCAGTAACTTTTCCAGCTATCCAAGCTCATTGACCACGCTAACCACGGGAGAAGTTCGGCAGGGCAATCATCAGGGTTCCATATCTTTTCAAAATCAACCGGCACATCTTCAATTCGAGAAATGGCCTGCTCAATATTTCGCTCTAGATTCGTTGCATTGCTCGTTAGTAAGGCTTCCTTATTACTCATCAACACCACCATTGCTTAAGATAATCGCCGAGCAATGGGCTGCAGAGCTACGATCGACGACAATATTTGTGGCAGGTTGCGACAATTCAACCCTCTGAACACCTGGTTGATGCAATGCAGCGTAAATACCAGATTTGGTCACATCCAGACCTAACTTATGCTGGGCCGAGGTATAGGCTTCTATCTTCTGTTGAGCTAAAGCAAAAGCCTCATCACCGCCAGGGCCTGCATAAAAATGTAAAGTTGCTTCAATGGTGTAATCAACAATATTTGCGCTGCGACCGATCACACGATCCGTTAACGGCCGAACATCAACTGCAGACAAAGCAGAAGTAACGTTATCAATTAATTCGTTCGATGCTGTCCCGTCATTTTCATTAGACAGAATGTTGATGGCCACATCACCAGGCACTGGTTCTGTCAATCCGGCATCGTCAACCACTTCTAAAACAATCACATTCGGAGGCAATTGTGATTGAACGGATGGTTCTAAATCCGCATGTTTGAATTTCGGAGCCACCGCAGAAGCATCTTTCACATTTCCGTCTGCAGAAAGTGCATGAAAAATATAGGCACCTTCAGGGCCGGCTGTACTAAAACCTTCTAATGAGAGTTGAAGGCGTTTACGGTAATCGTCATCACTTTCATAAACAGGCGCGATGGGTGGCACGGCTTGTGTATCACCCTCATCCATTATCAAACGCTCAACATTCATCCACGGCAATGCGCCTAAATTATCTAAATCCGCTCCAGCGGCATGGGCCAACATGATCGATTTAGCCGAGTTGTTGATTCTTTGCCTAATCAATAGTTCACGATAGGCCGCAACCTCTAGAATTTTGAAACCTGGATCATGAACGTCTAACTGAAGTTCAGGGTCTCGCATCATCAAATCGTTTAACATTTCAGAGAGTACGGTTTCGAAGTCGAGTTCTTCAACGACATCTGGAGGACTTAATTGTGATAAATCGACTGCAGTAAAAGTATCATTGGCCATTACAATTCAATTCCATCTAATGTGATTGATTTTCCTTCCGGCAGATATTCTCCAGATACAGCAATAATGGCTCGTCCGTTACTGGAACTTAAGACCTTGATGGTTTCGACATCAAAGTCTGACAACCCATTATTTTTCTCATCATCAAGTGCATTAATCGCAGCAACCTGAAGCTCAAAAACACCGGAAGCATTTAGAGGGGCATCAATCATATTTGGCAACCCACTCCCTTTATGTGGCCGCATCACCGATGTGCCGAGCCGCATCGATAAAATGCTTTTAATACGCTGCTGAAGATAAGCAATCCCTTCAATACGTTTGCCTGTGTTTTCATCTATTCCGATCATTACAATGGCCCTGATGTTGGTTGACCCAGTGAATCATCGTGATGGTGTTCTTTCGAGCTAATACCGTCGACTTCTACATCACCATTTTGGACTTTTACATCACCCAAAATGGTCGCTCCGGCATTACCATAAGCCCCTGCGGAAGCCAATCCGCCGACAGTGGCCATTTTTGCAACTGTCAAATTTTCCGAAATTACCAAGTTGCCGTTTAACATCAAATTGCCGTTATGTGTTTGTTCGGTATTGATAATGGTCGTGGGTGCGTTCACCACCACTTGACCACCAAAATTCACTTTTAAACTTTCGGCTCCGTTTACTTCAACAGAACCAACACTGTCCACGGTTAAACGTCTATTGGTTCGGTCATAGCTAATTTCTGTGCCGTCTTTAAACACCTTTTTCCATTTGTCTGCAGTGTTTTCTGGGGCGGGGAATTGATCAGAATAAAGCGATTTAACGATAACTCCCTGCTCTTCATCACCGAACGGAAATACAACCAACACTTGTTCGTCTTCTTCTGGCGCAATCCATTCAATGTCAGGGCCTGCTCGGTCAACCCCCCATCGCAACCAGGCAGACCTCAGCCCACTAAAATCAACTCGTACCTTTTGGTTTTCATAATCAACCTCAACAATTTTGCCGATCTGAATCAATTTCTTTAAAGCGGCTTTAAGTATGGTTGCGTCTTCAGTCATGGTTATGGCTCTTCTTGATTTATGACTTCATCATTAAAAACAAGTTCTGATGCTTCAGCCTCACCATCCCATGAGTGTTCGTTTAAAGTGATTTCTTGTTCCCATTTGATCTCGCGTACAGCAAAGCCTTTACCTTCAAAGCTATAGTTAGGCACTACCGTTTTTAGGCTTGAACCGCTCGCACCGGATACTAAAAAGTTATTGTTATGGATTTTTACAACCGCCGCTTCAACCAGTGCATCAACTGTCTTTCCCCGATTTTCAGAACCTCTCGCATGTTTCGCAATCAACCACGCCGATATACTCTGCACGCCCGTTAAATTTTCTTCTTCTCCAGGTGCATCCTTAATAACGATTTTTTCAAAATTAATCAGTATTGCAGGGGTTCGTAATGCACCGTCGATCTGCCCCTCTAGTTCACCTGCATATTGTTTGCAGTCTTGAACACCATCAATTTTCAATTGTTCGACAATGGCTTGGCGTAATTCATTAATCATTTCAGTAATCGCTTAAAGAGTCCTGCGTGTAAACGCGTTCAGCCGAAAAAGACTTAGGCAGATTGTTTTGTTGCTTAATACTGCTGTCTCCAGGGGAGGATGGAAAAAGCTCCAGATCGCCGCTATTGATTTTGTTTAGCAGCTTAATAACGTTTTCATACCGTTCTTTGACCTCTTCATTCGCTTCGCTTTGATACAAGTTATATCTGGCAATATCACAGGTAATTTTTAAAAGAATCGTTGGCACCGGCTCAAACGGCAATGAGTATTTTGAGGAAAGATAAAAGTTAATCTCGTCGACAGCATCATCAATCGCTTTATTAATTCGGTTTAAAGTTTCGGTGGCCGCTTGCTGTTCTTCATGCTCGTAACCACTGATGTCGTCATTGTCAACAACATCGTTAAGCAGCTCGATACTGATAACGGAAAATCTATCAGGCGTTGCCACCTGAGAGATTTGTGTCGCCCCAAAACGATCAATTAAGTCCGCTGGTTGCGCGTACATCATTCATCCTTTTTTAAAGTCTGAAATTCTTCCCAGGCCTGGTCACGTTCGGCGGCTGTTACGGTTTCATCAACAATCGCTTCAAGTGCCTCGGTCGACGGTGCACCGGTTGATTTCAACCACAGCGCTTCATCATCCGGGTCAAGCTGGCCAATCGCGTCAACCAATGACACCTCCGATGAGTTTGCTTGTTGAGGTGCCTCTTCAGATAATTCTT
>CAZJPO010000026.1:0-16781 GCA_964547865.1 uncultured Thiosulfatimonas sp. | reverse complement strand
TACTCCTTTTTGGAAATTATAACTAAAACCATAAGAATTTGGAACTAAACAATTATTAATATATAAAGTAGACAAATTTTAGCAGTTTTTTTTAAAACAAACTCTAATCAGTGCCCTCAAAAGCAGATATATATATTTATAGGCATAACAATATTTCTTATAAGTGTAATTAATACCAATCCAAATAAACTTAAACGAAGCTCCTCTTGTAATCCCTATTTTTTAGTGAGCACTTCCAATTAGTCGACAAAAATATTTCCTATAATTTGGTACACTATGCGCCATATCAAATATAGGATTCTATTGTGGACTACACGCTACCAACACTGAGTATTCAAGAGATACAGAATGATCTTGTAAAACGATTTACTCACTTTGAAAACCCAAAGGATCGTTACCGATACCTGATTGATATGGGTAAAAAGCTTCAAAAAATGGATGCTTCATTTGAGACTGAGGCCAACCGCATTCATGGCTGCCAATCTCAAGTTTGGATTCATATTGAAGAAAAAGACGGCTTAATGTTTATGGAAGCAAAAAGTGATGCCGCAATCGTATCGGGCCTAATCGCTTTGTTACTTAAGTTTTACCACGGTCGCTCACCTGAAGAAGTTGCCACCGCGCCTCTAGATTTCTTAGGAAAAATTGGCCTAATGCAGCAGCTGTCTCCAAACCGATCTACTGGCTTATTTCATATGATCAAACGCATCCAAGCTGAAGGTAAAAATAGAGCCGAATCGTAACTCTCTGTTAATTTTGGCGCAAAACCAAACTTGTGCTCCCATACCCTGTGGCAATCCAGATAGCTTTTAACTATTAAAATAAGAAATTAATTTAATTTTAACTATCCATGGTAATTCGCTAAACTGAACCTACAGTCAATCAATGGAGCGTTAAAATGGATATTAATATCGGAATTTCTTCTAACGACCGCCAGGCTATTTCTGAAGGCTTAAGTCGATTATTAGCTGACAGCTATAGCCTTTATGTAAAAACCCACAATTACCACTGGAATGTAACAGGCCCGATGTTCCAATCTCTACATACCCAGTTTGAAGAACAGTACACCGAACTCGCCATTGCAGTCGATGACATCGCTGAGCGGATAAGAGCCCTAGGTGAATTTGCACCAGGTTCATACTCAGCCTTTCAAAGGCTGACCAATGTGGAAGAAGAGAATGGTCACCCAGATGCTCTCACCATGGTCAAAAATCTTGTGGTTGCCCATGAAACCGTTGTGCAAACGGCTAGAAGCATTGTCCCCATTGCCGATCAGGCTGATGATGAACCGACCCTTGACCTTCTAACACAAAGAATGCAGGTGCATGAAAAAGCCGCCTGGATGTTACGTTCAATTCTTGAGTAGTTTAATAATAAAGAAGCCGCTATAACGCGGCTTTTATACTCCATAAAGTAGAATCTTATTTTCTTACAAACTGGTAAATTGATTCTATCTTCTCCATGCCTTGATCCCAAATCGTATAGGTTGTCTGCAAAACATTACTGGCCAGCATCTCATGCTCAATCGAGTGGACACGACCATCATCAGACTTGAATAACTCTAATCAAAGCAACGATACATCGTCATCATCTCTTTTTTAGTGCCCAGCAATATGTTTCCTATACTTCAGACCGCTTGCCCATAACATGGAATGCCATCGCTGTTTTACCTGTCCCCAGGAGCTTTGCCGCCGGACCTTTCTTGGTCGCACCGCCAGCTTGCATATCAGCGGATGCTAACTTCGACTCACCTTTTAACCTTGCTGTTCTATCATCGACCTGCTCTACATCATTGGCCTAAACCGTTGATGCAAAAAATAAACCAAATACAACTCCTAAAGATAATCCATACTTCATAGGCGCCCCATAACTCATTAAAAAAACCCCGCAGGGCGAACCATACGGGGTTTTTATTGAGACTTAACCTGGTTTTAGATTAAGCGACTTTTAGCTGATCTTGAGTCGTTGCTTCAAGCTTAGCAATACGATCTTCCAAATCAGGGTGAGACTTGAATAGGTCACCAAAAGACGATTTCTTCGCAGAGATACCAAACGCTGCCATTTGATCTGGTAGTTCACCAGGCTGCATTGTTTGTAGACGACGTAGTGCCGCAACCATATTCTCTTTACCTGCTAGGTAAGCACCACCGTTGTCCGCATGGAACTCGCGATAACGAGAGAACTTCATCGCGATAATACTCGCCAGAATACCGAATAGAATCTGTGCAACGATATCGACAACAATAAACGTCAAGCTATGACCTTCTTCTTCATTTTTAAGGATCACGCGGTCAACCACGTACGCGACAATCTTCGCAAAGAAGATAACGAATGTGTTTAATACACCTTGTAGAAGTGCCATTGTCACCATATCACCATTAGCAACGTGAGCGACTTCATGACCTAGCACCGCTTCCACTTCGTTTTGACGCATACTGCGCATCAGCCCAGTTGAAACCGCAACCAAAGAGTTATTTTTTGACATACCGGTTGCAAATGCATTAGGTTCAGGTGAGTCATAGATCGCCACTTCAGGTGTTTTAATACCCGCTTTTTGCGCTTGAGCAGTCACTGTATCAACCAACCACTTCTCATCCGCATTACGAGGCTGTTCAATTACAACCGCACCGGTTGACTTCTTAGCCAACCATTTTGACATTGCCAAAGAGACAAAAGAACCTGCAAAACCAAAAATCAGCGCAAACATAAACAAGTTGTTTAGGTTTAGGCTAGTCCCTTCCATGTAGCTACCTACACCCAGGATATTCATCACCAGCATTGCCACTGCAATCACCGCGATGTTTGTTAATAAAAATAGACCAATACGCTTCATTTAACTCTCCTTAAGAGGTATTGATTAATCGACAAAAGTTTAGCTAATGACTAATATAAGGATTTTTTATATCCTTTCAAGTCTAATTGATGAATTATTTATGACTTTTAACTCAACTTTGCTTTCAAAATCTGATTAACTTGCCCTGGATTCGCCTGTCCACCAGAGGCTTTCATGACCTGCCCAACAAAATAACCCAACATCTTCTCTTGTCCACCTTTATAGGCTTCTACTTGAGATGAGTTGTTTGCCAAGACCTCATCAACCAACGCTTCAATTGCTCCAGAATCGGTAATCTGCTTCAGCCCTTTGGCTTCAATAATTTCATCCGCACCGCCTTCGCCTTTCCACATCGCCTCAAACACTTGCTTGGCGATTTTTCCAGAGATAGTATCATCCATCACGCGAACCAGCATACCTGCCAACATCTGTTCAGAAACAGGAGATTCATCAATAGACAAACCTTCTTTATTCAATGCACCCGCCATCCCAGTAGTCATCCAGTTTGCACAAAGCTTAGGATCCTTTCCATCGGTACTCGCATTGACCGCTTCAAAGAATTCAGCCATTTGACGAGAACTCGTCAAGACTTCGGCATCATATTCACTCAGACCGAATTCAGTCACAAAACGTGCACGCTTAGCATCTGGCAATTCTGGCATCTCTGCCTTAACCGCTTCAACATCTTCGTCGGTAATTACTACGGGCAGTAAATCAGGGCATGGGAAGTAACGGTAATCGTTAGCTTCTTCTTTCGAGCGCATTGAACGCGTTGTATTATTTTCAGAGTCGTATAGTCGAGTCTCTTGAACAACCTGACCGCCACTTTCAATCAAATCGATTTGACGATCAATTTCAAACTCAATCGCTTTCTCAATAAAACGGAAAGAGTTAATGTTTTTCAACTCTGCACGCGTACCCAATGGCTCACCGGGACGGCGAACAGAAACGTTCGAGTCGACACGGAAAGAGCCTTCCTGCATGTTCCCATCACAAATGCCTAGATACTGAACTAACTCATGCATCTTCTTAGCATAGGCAACCGCTTCTTGAGCCGATGACAAATCCGGATCAGAAACGATCTCTAATAGAGGCGTGCCTGCGCGGTTCAAATCAATTCCACTCATCCCCGGTACCAAACCGTGAGTTGACTTACCGGCATCTTCTTCAAGGTGGGCACGCGTTACCCCAATTACTTTCTTCTCACCATCCACTTCAATTTCAAGCGTACCCTGCCCCACAATAGGGAATTCCAACTGAGTGGTTTGGTAGCCTTTTGGCAAATCCGGGTACATATAGTTTTTGCGATCAAATACCGACTTACGGCCAATTTCAGCATTTAAAGCCAAACCTAAACGTATCGATTTTTCCAGAACACCGACGTTCAATACCGGCAGCATGCCCGGCATACCCAAATCGATATTGCTGGCTTGACTATTTGGCGCCGCGCCGTAGGCGATCGACGAGCCAGAAAATATTTTTGAATTCGTGGTTAACTGAGCGTGAATCTCTAAACCAATGACGACTTCCCAATTCATATCATTCATCTTCCGCGCTCCTATTGATATTGCTCTGGCATCTGTTTGTGCCAGTCAGTGACTTGTTGATACTGATGCCCGATATTCAGTAATTTTGCTTCACTGAAATAAGGGCCGACAATATGCAATCCAACAGGACGACCGGCTACAAAACCAGCCGGAACCGATAGACCTGGCAAGCCTGCCAAGTTAACCGGAATCGTGTAGAGATCAGAAAGATACATGCTGACTTGGTCATCCGACTTCTCGCCGATGTTGAACGCTGTGCTTGGTGCCACAGGCCCCATAATCACATCACACTGCTCAAAGGCATTGGTAAAGTCATCGCGCACCATACGGCGCAATTTCTGTGCTTTCAAATAATAAGCGTCATAGAAACCGGCCGAAAGCGC
The DNA here is from genome assembly GCA_964547865.1 of uncultured Thiosulfatimonas sp. Taxonomy (GTDB): domain Bacteria; phylum Pseudomonadota; class Gammaproteobacteria; order Thiomicrospirales; family Thiomicrospiraceae; genus Thiomicrorhabdus. Next base: position 12,018 of record CAZJPO010000026.1, on the reverse strand, counting down.
ATAGGCACCGACCATAATACGGCGCTTAACCTCAGCTCCAAAACCTTCAGAACGAGAACGCTTATACATGTCTTGCAGGTCTTTTGGATTCTCACAACGATGCCCAAAACGCACTCCGTCAAAACGCGACAGGTTTGAAGAAGCTTCCGCCGGCGCCAGCACATAGTATGAAGGCACGGCGAGATCTTTATTTGGCAGGTGGACTTCAACTGTCTCCGCCCCAAGTTTTTCAATCTCTTCAATCGCACTCACAATTACGACCTGAACTTCAGGATCGAGACCCTCACCAAAATACTCCGCCGGCACACCGACTTTTAAACCGGTCAGCGGCTTATCTAATTCAGCCGCATAGTCTGGGCGTTCGTCCTGTAAAGAGGTCGAGTCGCGCTCATCAAAGCCCGCCATCGCATTTAGCATCCAAGCAGCATCTTCTGCCGAACGTGTCATAGGCCCAGCTTGATCAAAACTTGAAGCATAGGCGACAATTCCAAAACGAGACACTGAACCATAGGTCGGCTTAATACCTGTAATTCCGCAGAAAGACGCTGGTTGACGAATCGAACCACCCGTATCCGTTCCGGTTGCCATTGGCGCCAGACCTGCCGCAATGACTGCCGCCGCTCCACTAGATGAACCACCCGGCACGGCATTCAAATCCCAAGGGTTTTTGGTCGGGCCGTAATAACTACTCTCTGATGAAGAGCCCATCGCAAACTCATCCATATTGGTTTTACCCAAAATAGGCATACCGACCTGTTTCAGTTTGGCCACCACATGCGCGTCATAAGGCGCAATAAAGTTGTCCAACATTTTCGAACTACACGAAGTTTTTACGCCATCGGTACAAAAAATATCTTTGTGGGCAACGGGAATCCCCGTCAACAGATCTGCTGTGCCCTCTTTGAAGCGCTCATCAGCCTCTTTTGCCATCTCAATCGCCAGCTCAGGCGTGACCGTTACGTAGGCATTGATTTCGCCATCGTATTTCGCAATACGATCTAAATAGTATTGTGTCAGCTGCACACTGGTGATTTCACCAGCATGCAACTTTTTACTCATTTCTCTAATTGATAAGTTGTGCATGCTCAAAATCACTCAATTACTTGTGGAACTAAATACATATCTTGCTCAACGGCCGGTGCAACAGTTTGTAATTTTTCATGTTGATCGGTTGCCGTAACCACATCTGGTCGCAAACGTTGAACTTGATCTAGCGGGTGCGCCATGGGCGCGACATTATCGGTATCTGCCGCCTGCATCTGGGCGAACAGATCTAGAATATTGGATAGCTTCTCAGCCACTTCACCCACCTCATTCTCCGCGACGTCTATCGCTGCCAGATTAGAAATATATTCGACTTCAGTTTTTCCTAAAGACACTCTTTTCTCCTAGTCAGAAGGTTATCTCTGCCCGTTTTCACTGTTTTAAAAGCCCAAAACCAGCAGTAAAATTTTGACCGTATAAAATACCATATCCACACTATTTTCTAAAGGTAAACTTCCGGCTTTTCACTGCTTTTTCGCCTAATTTATTCAGGCATTTTTACCAATCGGAATTTCGTCTTTAGCTAAACAAAACCCTGAATCTTAAGATTAGAGTTTAAAATCTGCTTTTTTAAGGAAATTTACCCTTCTCGCGCGTTTGATAATAAGTTAAAATGCGATGTTATTTTTCAAGTCTAAACTCTATAAGGCAGCACGCAATGTTTCGCAAATTCATGGGGCTTTTCTCAAACGATCTTTCTATTGATCTCGGTACCGCAAATACGCTTATCTATGTTCGCGGCAAAGGTATGGTATTGAACGAGCCCTCAGTCGTCTCTATTCGCAACAACAAGCGTGGGGGCTCAAGTCGATCTATTGTCGCTGTCGGTGAAAACGCCAAATTAATGCTCGGTAAAGAGAACCAAGACATCCAAACGGTTCGCCCCCTTAAAGACGGGGTCATCGCTGACTTTGAAGTGACTGAAAAAATGCTTCAAGCTTTCATCAAAAAGGTTCACGAGGCGAAATTCTTCCAGCCGAGCCCTCGAGTACTGGTTTGTGTGCCATGTGGATCAACTCAGGTAGAGCGCCGTGCAATCCGCGAGTCCGCTGCTGGAGCCGGAGCCCGTGAAGTCTATCTAATTGAAGAACCTATGGCGGCCGCAATTGGTGCGGGCATGCCAGTGAGTGAACCGACGGGATCGATGGTCGTCGATATCGGTGGAGGAACAACTGAAGTTGCGACTCTGTCTCTTAACGGCATTGTCTGGTCTGACTCAGTGAAAGTTGGTGGTGACCGTTTTGATGATGCCATTATTAAATACGTTCGCCGCAACTACGGCATGGTGATCGGTGAAACCACCGCAGAAAAAATCAAGAAAACCATTGGTACGGCTTACCATGAGGTCAACCCAGACACCATGGAAGTGCACGGTTCTAACATCGCTGAAGCCGTTCCTCGTCGCTTTACTTTGAACAGCAACGAAGTACTTGAAGCACTGCAAGAACCTCTTTCTGCAATTGTCAGTGCGGTGCGTACTGCTTTGGAAAATACCCCTCCAGAACTGGGGGCAGATATCGCAGAACACGGTATTGTTTTGACAGGGGGGGGCGCACTGCTTCGCAATCTGAGCACACTGCTTTCTGAAGAGACGGGCATCCCAGTGATTATCGCCGACGACCCTCTAACCTGTGTGGCTCGCGGTGGGGGGAGAGCGCTAGAACTCATGGATGAAAAAGGCGTAGATGTCTTCTCTTTTGACTAGACACTAAAACATAACTAAACCAAACCTCTAAGGAGTTCGCCATAAACCTGAATATGCCATCCGCCCAGCAAGAAGGCCTGCAATTTACAATTGCCTTCACGCTTGCGATGGCATTAATGGCGGCAGATTACTACGGACAAATCCTTGGAAATGTCCGTGGCGCACTCCTAACGACCCTTGCCCCAATTGAAAGAGTCGCCACTTTTCCTCAACAAATCTACACTCTTATCACCACTGACTTCACCTCAATTGAAGCGCTTGAAAGAGAAAACCAGCAGATTAAGACAGAAAACCTTTTGTTAAAGGCACAACAACAGCAACTGGTTAATTTGGAAAACCAGGTACAAAGACTGGAATCTCTTCTGGGAACCACTGGACGCATTACCAATCAGGAAGTGCAAATTGCCACAGTTATTTTCTACAGCAACTCCCCCCTTTCTCAGTTCGTTACCCTCAACAAGGGGCAACTCGATGGCGTGAAAAAACAGCAAACCGTGATTGATTCTAAAGGCATTATGGGACAGATCGTTGATTTGACCCCTACGACCTCAAGAGTCTTGTTAATTACCGATCCAGACCACCAAATTCCAATTCGAATTCAGAGAACTGGTCAGCGCGGGATTTTACAAGGCACCGGGCACGATACAGCTCAACTAAACTTCATCCCAATTAACAGCGAAATTAAAGTTGGTGATACCATTGAAAGCTCAGGCTTGGGAGGCATCTTTCCGTCAGGCTATCCAGTCGGCACGATTACCCAAATCAAAACCCAGGGTGACAACCCCTACTTCAAAATCTCTGTCAATCCGATTGCAGAGTTGAATAAATCTTACCGAGTTCTAATCACTCACCAAAAAGAAGAGCATAACTGGCACAACGACTTTGACCTCAACTTTGACTTTGATCTAAATTCTGAAGATCCCTCCTCAAAAAACAGGACGGGTAGCTAATGGGTGAGAAGTTTATAAATCTAAGCTCGGGTCAAATCCGATGGCTGATCCTTTTGAGTTATGTGTTTGCCCTGATTGTCGACAGTATGGTGATGTTGAATGAAACACTGATCTTCATTCCTCCAATTACCCTGCTGATGGTTTTGTATTGGAGCAGCCACGTCGTTGACCGCACCTACTTTGTTTCCGCTTTTATTTTAGGAACCTTAGCCGACGCCTTATATCAAACCACGCTCGGTGCCCATGCCCTGCTGTATATTATTGTGCTGTTTATGATGCTGCGCATACGACTACAATTTAAAACCTACCCAGCATGGCAACAGGCCTTTATTATCGGCTTCTACCTATTGATTTACCAAGCCCTGCACACCCTTTTCTTTTCGCCCGTACTCGACGATGGTGCCTTTGTGCCCTACTGGATTATGCCCGCTATCGGCATTCTAATATGGCCGCTACTGGAAACCATCCTTAATCGCCTCACCCACAGCTCAGCCTAAAGTAAAACCATGCGTGAGTCTCTAGAATTTCACAGCGACGCTGAAGCCCACCAGCAGAAGGTATTATTCCGCAACCGCCTCTATTTCGCCTATGGTGTGGTAATCCTATTATTCGGCTTCCTCATTGGCAGAATGGCCTACCTACAATGGATCAATTTCGAACAGTATCACGGCCTGGCAGAAGGGAACCGAATTTCAGTGGAAACCATCCCACCAACCCGCGGAAAAATTTTAGATCGAAATCAGCTGGTTATTGCCGATAATCAACCGGTTTACACCCTGAGCATGATCCGTGAAAAAATGGAGAACATTCAAGCGCTTGAAGTCGCGCTTATCAAACTTTTAGACAACACCTCTCCTGAGAAAATCAGCAAATATTTCAAGCGTTTTAGAAAGTGGAATCGCGCTCGTGCCTACTCGCTGCCTTTCTCTATCAGTGAAGAACAAGCTGCCCGCTTTGCGGTGATTAACCATCAGTTTCCCGGGGTCACCCTTACGGCAAGACTGAAGAGAATCTATCCCTACAAGAAGACTGCCGTTCATGCCTTGGGCTATGTCGGACGAATCAATGTCAAAGAACAGAAGAAACTCGATGAAAAAGTTTATCGCGCTACCAATATCATCGGGAAGGCGGGGATTGAGCGCTATTATGAAAAAAGACTTCATGGCCAGCCGGGTATTCAACAGATCGAAACCAATGCCCGTGGCCGCATCCTCAGAAAACTAGAGACCGTTCCCGCCACTCCAGGAGAAGACCTGCAGCTGACGCTTGATATCAAACTACAGACGTTTGCAGAGTCTCTGTTTGAAGATAAACGCGGTGGTTTGGTTGCACTAGACCCTCAAAATGGTGAAGTTCTGGCCTTTGTCAGTATGCCAACATTTGACCCTAATCTGTTTGTAGACGGTATTGACCAAAAAAATTACGACCGATTGCGCAACGACCCAGATCGTCCCTTTATTAACCGTGTGATTAATGGCCAATACCCTCCGGGGTCAACCATCAAGCCATTTATCGCCCTTGGAGCGATCGAAAAAGAGATTATTTCACCCTATAAAAAGATATTTGATCCGGGTTACTATGAATATGCCGACCACGTCTATCGAGACTGGAAAAAAGGCGGACATGGTTTGGTTGATATGAATAAAGCAATCGCCCAATCCTGTGATACCTATTTCTACGATTTAGGCATCCGAATGGGCATTGAATCAATCCACAATACGATGGCGCCATTTGGCTTTGGCGAAAAAACCTTGATCGACATTAAGGGCGAATCCAAAGGCATTCTGCCTTCCAAAGAATGGAAAAGAGCGACAAAAGGTGTTCCATGGTACAACGGTGAAACCATCAACGCTTCGATTGGTCAAGGATATCACCTGAGCACCCCACTTCAGCTCGCCAAAGCCACTGCCATTTTGGCGAACCGAGGAAAAATGATTCAACCGCACTTGTTGCGAAACCCCCAGAAAGAGACCCGAAGTCAGCAAATTGCTATCCGGAAGATTTCAAACTGGGATAAGGTCATTAAAGCCATGGAAGATGTAATGCATGGCCGAACAGGAACCGCCCGAAAACACGGCAAAGGCCTGCCTTTTAAAATGGCGGGAAAAACAGGTACCGCTCAAGTTTTCAGTTTGAAACAAGCGGAATATAAGGCCGAAGAGTTAGAAAAGCGCCTACACGACCACTCGCTATTTGTCGGGTTTGCGCCGATTGACAACCCCAAAATTGCGGTAGCCGTGATCGCTGAAAACTCAGGGAGCGGAAGCAAAGTGGCCGCCCCCATGGCAGTCAACCTCATCAAAGAATATTTAAAGGACAAGCTAGACTCACCTGAAAACTCAGGTAAAGGCTCAAAATTATGAGACTAGAACCCGTTCAACAAAGAGTGTATCGCCACAACAAAGGTATTCTTGAAGCCCTTCACCTAGACGGTTGGCTGCTGATTGGTCTACTGCTATTGCTAGCAACCAGTGCAGCCGTTGTATACAGTGCCTCAGGTGGAGATGAAACGGTCATCACTCGCCACCTGATTCGCATAGGCTTTGCTCTGATTTTAATGGTTGCTTTTGCCCAAATCCCACCCAATATCATCTATCTGTTTACCCCCTGGTTATTCTTGGCGGGGATACTGATGCTAATCGCCGTCATACTGGTAGGGGATGTCGGAAAAGGCGCCCAACGATGGCTGGATTTAGGGGTTGCAAGATTCCAACCTTCAGAGTTGATGAAATTGGTTCTGCCCATCACCATTGCCTGGCTATTTGCTCAAAACCGATTCCCGCCGAGCTTTCAAAGGCTTCTACTTGGTGCCTTTATTATCGCCTTTACCGCCAGCCTGATCGTGGTTCAGCCAGACCTAGGCACCTCGTTATTGATTGCCATGAGTGGACTATTTGTACTGTTTTTTGCTGGCCTGCCATGGAAAGTTATCCTTGCGGCCATTACCGCTGCAGTCGCCAGTGCCCCCATCGCTTGGCACTTTATGCATGCCTACCAAAAACAGCGAGTCCTCACCTTCTTGAACCCGGAATCTGATCCACTCGGCAGTGGTTACCATATTATTCAGTCCAAAATTGCCATCGGCTCTGGCGGAATTGAAGGCAAAGGCTTTATGGGAAGCACTCAGGCTCACTTAGACTTCCTTCCAGAAAGTACCACAGACTTTATTTTCTCTGTGCTTTCGGAAGAATTTGGACTGCTGGGCGTTATTACCCTGCTGATCCTCTATGCCTTTGTAATTGGTCGCGGACTCTACATCGCCTCACAAGCTCAGGACAACTTTACCAAACTGATTGCCTCCAGCTTAACCATGACGCTGTTTGTCTACATCGTGGTAAATATCGGAATGGTGAGTGGGTTACTGCCTGTCGTAGGTCTGCCTCTGCCGCTTGTCAGCTATGGGGGAAGCTCACTGGTCACCCTGATGATTAGCTTCGGAATATTAATGTCAATTCACACCCACAAACGATTATTGACAGATTAAACAAGACAAACGCAGATCGATTTTAACTGTTTCTCAATCCTCTCAGCCGTTCCGATTTACGTTTGTTTGTGTTAAATTACACACCCTAAATCCAAGACATTTATTAAGCCTTTTTTCACCGTAAAAAAGGCGTTAATACAATAAAAACTCAACCTTACACCAGTAGAAATGGCGATACTTATGCAGACAATGAAAACCTTTTTCACCTTCATCACGCTCGTATTTTTTGGTTTGACTGCCTCAGTTAAGGCAGAAACCTTACCGACCCCTAAAATGCCAGCTCCGCATGTTATCCCTTCAGCCCCTAATGTCGCTGCAAAAGCCTTTTTGATGATCGATTTTGACAGCGGCCACACCTTAGCGGAACGCAAAGCAAACGACCGTGTTGAGCCTGCCAGTCTGACTAAAATCATGACCGGCTATGTTGTTATTAACGAGATTAGCAACGGCAACCTAAATCTTGAAGATATGGTCACCATCAGTAAAAAAGCTTGGAAAATGCCGGGTTCTAAAATGTTTATCGAAGTCGGTAAAACAGTTTCGGTTAAAGACCTGATCAAAGGCATGGTGGTGCAATCCGGTAACGATGCGTCCGTTGCTCTTGCAGAGCACATCGCCGGAAGCGAAGAAGTCTTTGCTCAATTAATGAACAAATACGCGGCAAACCTGGGTATGACGGGGACGAATTACGTCAATGCAACCGGTATGCCCCACGAAGACCATTACACAACCGCTCATGATCTCGCGATTTTAACCAAATCACTGATTACCAAATTCCCCGAAGAGTACAAATGGTACTCAGAGAAAAAGTTCACTTTTAATAACATCACACAGTACAACCGCAACAAACTGCTGTGGCAAGATCCAACGGTTGACGGCCTGAAAACCGGGCACACCGAGAGTGCTGGCTACTGCCTAGTCTCTTCTGCCAAGCGTGAAGAGATGCGTTTAATCAGTATTGTGCTAGGAGCAAATAGCTCAAAACAGCGTATTCAAGAGAGCCAAAAGCTATTGAACTACGGCTTCCGTTTCTTCGAAACTCATAAACTTTACCAAGCTGAACAACGTTTAAACGATGTCAAAATATGGGAAGGTACAAGAGACCTGATTGGTGTGGGCTTGGCGGAAGACCTACACATTACAATTCCTAGGGGTCAATATAAAAACATCAAAATCGAAACCTCAATCAAGCCAGAGATCAAGGCGCCTATCTCTAAGGGACAAGAGCTAGGTACTCTGAATATCACTTTGGGTGAAGAAGTGATCGCAGTAAAACCTCTGATCGCACTCGATCCAGTTGAAGAAGGTTCTTTCTTTAAAAAAGTCATAGATCAAGTAAAACTGTTTATTAACGGTATTTTTTAACCACCGACTTAAAGCAGAAACAGCTTAAAATGAACGAACATATCGCGCAACAAACCGTCTACCTCAACGGCCAATATTTACCGATGATGGACTCCCAAATATCGACTCAGGATCGCGGCTTCTTATTTGGTGATGGTGTCTATGAGGTGATTCCAGTTTATCAAGGCAAGCTGTTCTGCTTTGAAGAGCATTTACAGCGCCTTAAAAACAGTTTAAATAGCACCACAATCATCAACCCACTAACAGATGCCGAGTGGCTTGACATGCTGACCACGTTAGTGAACAAGCATGACTGGCAAGACCAATACCTCTACCTGCAAGTGACTCGCGGTGTACAAATGCAACGTGACCACATGCCGGCAGACTGCCTAACGCCAACGGTTTACGCCTATACCAACCCGCTTAAGCCTCTATCTGACGCTGTGCTGGAAAACGGCATCAAAGTGATTTCATTGGAAGACATTCGCTGGTTACGCTGCGATATTAAAGCCATTACCCTGTTGCCAAATGTCATGATGAAACTGGCGGCAAAACAACAAAATGCAGATGATGCCATCCTGATTACTCGAGAAGGGTTTTTAGCGGAAGGGACTGCGAGCAATACCTTTGTTGTAAAGGACAACACGCTGTTTACGCCCCCAAACAGCCAACAGATCTTGCCGGGGATAACCCGAATGGTAGTTGAATCTCTGGCAAACAGTCACTATATAGAGTTAGTTGAAAAACAAATCACGCTTGAAGAACTCGAAACCGCTGATGAGATCTGGCTAACCAGCTCCACCAAAGAAGCTCTACCGGTTACCCAACTCAACGATACGCTGGTTGGCAGTGGCAAACCCGGACCTGTTTGGCAAAAAATGCGCGAGCTGTTTCAACAAAACAAACAAGCCTTTATTGAAGAAGCGATCCACTCTTAAGCGACCTAGAGTTAAAGAATCGCCAACAAATATCTCAATAAGAGAACACAGTATGACTAAAGATTTACATACCCCAGACAATGAAACTTTAATTGAATTCCCTTGCGATTACCGTTTAAAAGCCATGGGAAGACAGTCAGATAACTTTATTGATATCGTCTACGAAATTGCCTGTAAATACGCTCCTGAAACCCCACGCGAGAATATTAAGATCAACCCGTCTAAAAAAGGTAACTTTATCTCCGTGAATGTCACTATCTATGCCACCTGCATCGAACAGATACACGGTATTTACGGCGACCTAAAAAAACATCCTGATGTTTTAATGTGCCTTTAAAGCTACTCCATTAAACTCAGTTCTGAATCTATGAATATCGCTATTAAGCAGCTAGGCCTTCAGCCCTATGAACATACCTGGCAGGCGATGCAATCCTTTACCGACCAACGCGATGAAACCACCCAAGATGAACTTTGGCTGGTTGAACACCCCCCGGTTTTTACTCAGGGGCTGAATGGCCAAGCCGAGCACATACTATCGTCCTCAGATATTCCAATTGTACAAACTGATCGCGGTGGCCAAGTCACCTACCATGCGCCCGGACAAGCAGTGGTTTATGTACTGTTAGATTTAAAACGCGCTAAACTCGGGGTTCGCGCTCTAGTCTCAGAACTTGAAAATGCCATAATTAAATACCTTGCTGAACTCGGTATAGAGTCTTGCGCCAGAGCTGATGCGCCGGGTGTCTATGTTGAGGGACAAAAGATTGCTTCTTTAGGACTTAAAATTCGCAAGCAGCGCAGCTATCATGGCCTAGCCCTCAATGTCGACATGGATCTGTTACCCTTCTCTCGAATTAACCCCTGTGGACTGCATGGCATGCAGATGACACAAGTGAGTCAACGCCTGCCAAAACCACAAGTGCCGGAGACATTGAGCGCCGCTGAATCAATCGCCCACACGCTCATTAATCAACTAAAACAAATCTCAGATTAAGCCTAGTCCTAGGCGCTACCCGCTTAATCAGCTATAATATCGCCTTAATCCATTGAGTCAATGAAGTTTATGTCAAACCCACAAATACAAGAAATCGGTATTGATCAAATTGGAAACCTCTCCAGTTTGAAGGCGCGCAATGAAGCCATGCCGAAGGGTCAATATAAGACAAAATCACTCAAACACCGCCCTGATCCCAATGCGGAAAGACTCAAAAAACCGCGCTGGATTAAAGCCAAATTGCCCAAAACTAAAGATATTCACCGCGTTAAAGAACTCAAAAGTATTATGCGCGAAAAAGGGCTTCACTCTGTGTGTGAAGAGGCCTCCTGCCCTAACTTAGGTGAATGCTTTGGCCACGGCACGGCGACCTTTATGATCATGGGCGATATCTGTACTCGTAAATGTCCATTCTGTGACGTGACACATGGCCGTCCTAAATCGCTCGATCAAAATGAACCCGCTCATCTGGCTGAAACGGTTGAAGCCATGCGATTGAAATATGTGGTGATCACTTCGGTTGACCGCGATGACTTGCGTGATGGCGGCGCTCAACACTTTACGAATGTGGTTTCCGCCCTGCGAGAAAAAACGCCTAAGCTAAAAATTGAAACATTGGTACCCGATTTTAGAGGCCGTTTAAGTGTGGCACTGGAAACTATGTCAGACTGCCCGCCAGACGTTTTGAACCACAACCTAGAAACCGTTCCAAGACTCTATGAAGAAGCCAGACCGGGTGCGGATTATCAAGCCTCTCTCGACCTGCTAAAACGCTTTAAAGACATGAACCCAGATGTAGTCACTAAATCAGGCTTAATGGTGGGATTGGGTGAAAATATGGATGAAATGTTACAAGTCATGCGTGACCTACGCGCGCATCATGTCGATATGCTAACGGTTGGTCAATACCTACAACCGAGCCAATACCACCTAGGCGTCAAAAAATACTGGACACCAGAAGAGTTCAAACACATTGAAGTCGAAGGCTACAAAATGGGCTTTACCAATGTCGCCTCTGGACCAATGGTGCGCTCTTCATACCACGCAGACCTACAAGCCAAAGAAATTGCGCATTAACAGAAAATCTAAGACCTTCAAACCAAGTCTTTCCCTCCTTCACTTTTTATTCATTCGCACTAGCAAGCCAACCCAACCTTCTGTATTATCCTATTCACTACGTAATTAACATTAAAACAGATTTTAGAGTAATTAAACCAGTCATTATGGATAGGTTAAATAGGCATGGTATTAATGCCTATTTTTACTCCCAATATGGAATGGGCGAGCAACAATGCCTATTAATAACTGTTGGACTGCAAGCATCGAAAGGAAGTGGTTTGATAGAGAGTACCATTTGTAACAAAAATACTTTTGTTAAGTTTGTTTGCAATAGCATCGATAGATTCCGTAACAATAACTCATCTGCCTAAAAGTGAGTTAGATGGTGCACCTTATGGGATTTCAGGGTTAATCTTCGCCTTTATAGCCCTTCCAGTAATGTTTACAGGGTAGTGTTTAGAATTCTGTGTCATTTATTTATGATAACCATAAAAGGAATG
>CAZJPO010000025.1:0-16794 GCA_964547865.1 uncultured Thiosulfatimonas sp. | reverse complement strand
CCTTTAATAGGGGCTTTTTTATTAGGCGATGATATTTGGAAGGTCGGTTGCTAAACCATGTTGCCCATATGGCTGTTCCAGAAACTGCCAAACAGTAGGCTAAAGAAAAGGCCGGTCCCAAACACAAAATACCAGTACGCCCGACGTTTCTTCTGTTCTTCTGTCTCTTCATCTGGACGGTCTTTAAAGAAGATAATCATAAAACCAACGGCTGAAATAAAGCCGGCAACGTTTGCTAGATAGTGAATGCCTGTTAACATGGCGGCGACGCCCAAAGATAGAATAATGGCATAGGTAATCAGTAAATTGCGCATTTAAGAGCCCCTACATAATTGTGTTGTGTATCTAAAAGTGTTGCGCCATATTGTATTGAATTTATGCAACGACAGTCGGAGAAATTTTGATTTTATGAATCTGTATAAAGTAACGTTTTATGTTCCTGAAAGTCATTTAGAGTCAGTCAAAGCGGCAATGTTTGAAGCGGGGGGTGGCAGAATTGGTGATTATGATCAATGTGCATGGCAAGTTAAAGGCATGGGGCAGTTTCGTCCCTTAGAAAATAGCCAGGCATTTATTGGGGAAATAAACCAATTGGAGACGATTGAGGAGTATCGAGTAGAGATGGTTTGCGATCCGGTGTTTGTTCAGGAGGTGGTGCGAGCCTTAGAGGCGTCACATCCCTACGAGGAGCCAGCTTACGATGTGGTGAAGACGGTAACCCTATAATTATTGTGAGATTTTTAGAGTATAGTGATTCTCAGGGTGGGGTTAAGCGGAGGAAATATCAGAGTAATTTTTGCTTAAGCCTATCGTCAGGGTTTTTATATTAGAAAACATTGATATAAGAGAACACTTAGATTAACATGAGCAACGTTGTTTCATTACAACACTCCTCTAAAGAGCTAAGATTGTTCCAACTTATATGGAACCCCTCAGCCAAGCTTGCTTGACTGGGGTTTTTTTTTGCCTAAAAAAGTTGGCAAAACACTCAAAATTGCTTTACTCACCTTTGTCGAACTGAATCAGTTCAATAATAAAGATCAATGTTTCATTTGGACCGATGGTTCTTCCCGCACCTTTTGCACCGTAAGCAAGATTAGAAGGAATGGTCACTTCCCATTTATCACCTGGTTTCATGATTTTTAGCACCTCACCCCAGCCCGGAATAACCCCTGCCATACCAAACTTAAGTGCGGTACCGCGTTGATAAGAGCTGTCGAATACTTTTCCATTAATTAAACGGCCTTCATAGTGTGCAAAGATTGTATCGTCAGCGCTGGGTGAGTTTCCTTGTCCGGATTTGATCACTTTGTATTGGATACCGCTCTCTAGGGTTTTGATTCCTGGCTTTTTAGCATTTTCAGCTAAATATTTTTTACCATTTTCAGCGTTTTGTTTGGCGGCCTCTTTATGCCTAGCTTCTAGACTGGCCATTAACTGCTTTTGGACGGACTCAACGGCCTTGTCCATCTCTTCTTTAGTGAGTTTTAACTCTTTACCTTGAAGGGCATCTTCAAGACCTAGGATAAAGGCTTGATTGTCGATTTCTAATCCTTTGTCTTGCAAGCTTTTAGCGGCATTGATACCAAGGAGATAGCTAAATTTCTCTTGGTCCGTAGACAAGGCGTTACCGGCAGTTGCTTGAAATGAAAGTAGCAAGCCTGCAGAGAGTAGAGCAATTTTTTTCATGGGGGTCTCAATTAGTAGGTTAAATTAGGGGGTGAATAGTCAGGTTCAGTGCAGGTAAACTGCACTGAATTAAAAGAGTTTATTGATTGTCTAGATATTTTTCAGCATCTAGTGCAGCCATACAGCCAGCTCCAGCAGAGGTGATTGCCTGTTTATACACTTGGTCCATGACATCACCTGCGGCAAACACGCCTGGAATAGAGGTTTGGGTTGCATTACCTTCAAGCCCGCTTTGAACTTTTAGGTAGCCATTTTCCATCTCTAGTTGACCGTCAAAAATACCCGTGTTTGGGGTATGTCCAATGGCGATGAATACCCCAGAGACATCAATCTCTTTGGTTTCGTCTGAGTTGGTACTCTTAAGGCGAAGTCCAGTCACCCCCATGTTGTCTCCTAGAACTTCATCAAGTGTCATATTGAATTCAATATTGATATTGCCGCTTTCAGCTTTTTCTTGAATATGTTTCGCCAGAATTTTTTCTGATGAGAACTGGTCACGACGGTGAACAATCGTTACTTTATCAGCAATGTTTGACAGGTAAAGCGCTTCTTCAACTGCCGTGTTCCCACCCCCGATGACGGCAACCTTTTGATTGCGATAGAAGAAACCGTCGCAAGTTGCACAGGCTGAGACACCTTTCCCTTTAAAGGCTTCCTCTGAATCCAAACCTAAATAACGTGCAGAAGCCCCTGTGGCAATGATTAGAGCATCACAAGTGTATTCACCTGAATCGCCAGTCAGCTTGAATGGCTTCTCAGTTAATTCTGCTGTATTGATGTGGTCAAAAATAATTTCTGTACCAAAGCGTTCAGCATGTTGTTGCATTCTGTCCATCAGTGCAGGACCGGTTAGGCCTTCTGGATCTCCTGGCCAGTTATCAACTTCGGTAGTCGTGGTTAATTGACCGCCTTGTTGCATGCCTGTCACCATGACGGGTTCCAAGTTTGCACGAGCAGCATAAACCGCCGCAGTATATCCGGCAGGTCCGGAACCTAAAATAAGAAGTTTGCAATGCTTAGTGGCCATATCCATTCCTTTTATTCTTCTTTTGTTAATGAGGAAAACCTCAATCTGAGTAACTGTTTTAACGCCCCTAATTTAGCAGGTTAAGAGGTCATTATTTACACAGCTTATAGTCAGACTATGTTTTTTTTCTGTGCTAAAATTCTAGCAGTTTTTTTATTAATTTTTAGAGTAAATCGACGGCTTATTTAATCCTGACATCTCGTTGGAGAAATAGCCTCTGATTTTTTCTAAATTAAAGTAGATGCGATCAAATCTTTCATGGCGATAAAAACTCCCGACATCAATAAAACTTCAACGCCAGCTGAGGCGGCTTCTGTCCCTAACAGCCAAAAAGTAGGCTGGATACTTAAAGATGGGGTGGTTTTAAGTTGTATTGGCTTGGCTTTTTTCCTATTCATTGTCTTGTTTAGTTATTCTCCGGAAGATGCTGGTTTTGATGCTTCTAGTGGGAGTGCGCTTTTCCAGAACTATGGAGGAAAAACCGGTGCTTGGCTTTCTTCAGTTTTACTCTATGTATTTGGTGTGTTTGGTTTTGTAATCCCATTTGGCATTCTCCTTGCCGGTTGGGTAACCTTAAAAGTTAGGACCGGTAATGAACTCGATTATTTCCGCTTTATCTTGAGTCTACTTGGCTTGCTTCTGATGATTTCTGCGGGCGCGGGTCTTGCCAATCTATTTATGAGCCCTGATGTATATCAGTTACCCTATTCCGCCGGGGGGGTACTGGGGTATGAGCTCAGTTCTGGTTTAGTCAATGCCGTTGACCTTTTAGGGGCCACACTTGTCTTGTTGGTGCTGTTTATTGTTTCCATTAGTATGTTGACCAGTTGTTCTTGGCTGACTATTCTCGAGGCCACTGGCAAAATAGCGCTGATGGGATATGATCAGCTAAGTAAGCTATTTAAAGATCGTGAACCTGTGTCAGATCAGTCTGGTTTGAGCAAAACTAAGCACGTTGTGGCCAAAATTAAATCTAAGCCATCGAACTCTACGCCAATACATAAAATACCTTCTAAATTCAATTTGTCTGAGTTTGTAAAAGCTAGAACTGACTGGCTAAAAACTAAATTGCCCGTTGGTTCGAAACCGTCTGATGAATCTCCAATTCGTGCTGAAGTCGCACAAACGGAACATGTGATTAAAGCTTCGGGCGAAGAGACACCGGGGCCCTCTATTAATATGGATGGCTTAGACAGAATTGACAGCACTACGGCTAAGATTGGAGACGTACCCTCAGGCATGATCGACGAGGGGCAAGCTAACTTAGATTTGTCTGCTAACTTATCGATTAAAAATGACTCACCTTCTTTAAAGGTTGGTACAAAGCATCAAGGTTCAGCCGAAACCGCCGTGGTAGTTGAAAAGGCCGAATTACCGTCTCTGGATTTACTGGATTTGCCACCGGATTATGATGAAGGCTTCAGTAAAGAAGAGTTGACCGCTTTATCGGAGCTTCTAGAGCAACGACTCCTAGAATTTGGTATCACCGTTCAAGTGGAGTCGGTTCAGCCAGGGCCTGTCGTAACCCGTTTTGAAATTCTACCTGCGCCGGGCGTAAAAGTGAGTCAGATTAATAACTTGGCCAAAGATTTAGCGCGAGTATTGTCTGTTCAATCTGTGCGCGTGGTCGATGTCATTCCCGGTAAAGCGGTGGTGGGGATTGAGATTCCAAATGAGCACCGTGAGATTGTCAGCTTTAGAGAAGTTTTGGCATCTGAGGAGTTCCAGCAAGCTAAATCACCGCTAACGGTTGCGTTAGGTAAAGACATTTCAGGTCGAGCAGTGGTTGCCGATATCGCTAAAATGCCGCATTTGCTAGTAGCAGGTACCACGGGGGCCGGTAAGTCTGTTGGGGTCAATAGTATGATTTTGAGTCTGCTGTATAAAAGTACAGCAGAGCAAGTCAGATTGATTATGGTTGACCCTAAAATGTTGGAGCTGTCGATCTATGAAGACATTCCGCATTTGTTAACACCAGTTGTCACCGATATGAGTGAAGCGGCAAATGCGTTGCGCTGGTGTGTATTTGAAATGGATCGTCGTTATCAGTTGATGGCAAAATTGGGTGTCAGAAATATCGCTGGCTTTAATATGAAAGTCCAAGCGGCAATTGATAAAGGAGAGCCTCTGATTGATCCTTTGTATCAGCAAGCCGCTAACTTTGGCCATGATATGGGTGAAATGCCGCCCACACTTGAGCCATTGCCATACATAGTGGTAGTGGTGGACGAGTTTGCCGACATGATTATGGTGGTTGGTAAAGAGGTAGAGCAACTGATTGCACGAATTGCGCAAAAGGCACGTGCAGCCGGTATTCACTTGATTCTGGCAACTCAGAGACCCTCTGTAAATGTCATTACCGGTCTGATTAAGGCCAATATTCCGACGCGTATCTCGTTTATGGTCAACACTAAAATTGATTCGCGTACTATTCTGGATCAAGGCGGTGCTGAGCAACTATTAGGTAAAGGGGATATGCTTTTCTTACCACCTGGCTCAGGTTCACCAAAACGTGTGCACGGTGCCTTTATGACGGATGAAGAAGTGCATCACGTTGCCGAATTCGTCAAGTCCCAAGGGCAGCCACAGTATTTGGAAATGGTAACTCAGAGTAACCACGAAGCAGACGGCTCTGGAGGTGGCAGCGCTGATGCTGAGCAAGATGCTTTATATGATGAAGCCGTGAACTTTGTTATTGAGGGCCGTAAGGTTTCGATTTCACTTGTTCAACGCCGCTTTAAAATTGGTTATAACCGAGCGGCTCGAATTGTTGAGGCGATGGAGGCTGCAGGTGTTGTTTCGAGTTCCGGGGCAAATGGTAATCGAGAAATTCTAGCGCCAAAGCCCCAAGAATAATTTGGCCCCTAAACTCATTTTAAGGATTGTTTGAAGTGAAAAAATTCAGCTTTATTCTGTTGGTTTCATTGTTAGGTCTATTCAACACAAACGTGATGGCGAATAACTCCGGTCAATATCTGCAAAGCTATGTTAACCAGTTACAAACCTTTGAAGCCGACTTCGTCCAAACCCAACCAGATGAAGCACTATTTACAACCAATACTTCGATTGGCCATTTCAAGTTGAGCCGCCCTGGTAAGATTAATTGGCGTTACCATGAGCCGGAAGAACAGAGTATTGTGGTTGATGGCCTGAATCTCTGGTTTTACGATATGGATTTAGAACAGGTCACGGTTCGCCCTATTGATGATGTCAGGGCAGACCTGCCGATTAGCTGGCTACTTTATCGTGAACCCATCGAAAACCGTTTTACCATTTTAGAATTTAAAGATGAAAATGGCACCAGATGGTTTAACTTAAAGCCAAAACAGGCGACTTACTTTGAAAGTATTGAAGTCGGTATGCGTAATGGTGAAATGACTGAAGTCTGGATGTATCAAGGGCCTGAAAATATTACTAAAGTGAAGTTTAATAATGTGACTTCGAATGAGGAACTGTCCTCGTTACACTTTAACTTCAAAGTTCCAGAGGGGGTAGACCTCGTGGGAACGCCGCTTTAATGTCTTTGTATCAACCTTTATCAGACAGGTTGCGGCCTAACGCTATTGAAGGTTATGTCGGCCAGACGCATTTACTGGGCGAACGTCGCCCGCTGACAAGAATGTTGGAATCGGGCAAATTGCACTCCATCGTCTTTTGGGGGCCTCCTGGGGTGGGAAAAACCACCTTGGCGAGAATCATTGCCAAGCAATCTGATTTACAGTTTATTAGTCTCTCTGCGGTTTTGGATGGCGTTAAAGAGGTTAGATTGGCGGTTGAGAAGGCGCAACTGCATAGAGAACAGTTTCAGCAGGGGACTTTGTTGTTTGTCGACGAGGTGCACCGTTTTAATAAGGCGCAGCAAGACGCTTTTCTGCCTTTTGTTGAAGATGGCACTTTTGTCTTTATCGGTGCGACCACTGAAAACCCGTCATTTGAACTAAACAACGCTTTGCTCTCTAGAGCTAAGGTTTATGTTCTTAAACTGTTAGATGAAGATGAACTCATGCAGGTTTTGGAGCGGGGACGTCAACTACTTCAAACAGACCTCAGTGAAGAAGCACCAGTCGATATTGAGATTGAAGTTAAGGCTGCTGAGATGTTGATTGAGTCTGCGGATGGTGATGCCAGAAGGCTACTCAATAGCTTAGAGCAGGCAATGGACTTTGCTGAATACGAGGTTAGAGATGATCTTTCTGGCAAAGTAGTGCTTAGCAGTGGGCACTGTAGCGAAGTACTGCAAGGGGGCGTGCGTCGATTTGATAAAGGAGGTGAAGCTTTTTACGACCAAATCTCTGCACTGCATAAGTCGGTGCGTGGTTCAGATCCAAACGCGGCGCTTTACTGGCTGGTTAGAATGTTGGATGGCGGGGCAGATCCGCGTTACCTGGCAAGGCGCTTAATTCGCATGGCCAGTGAAGAAATTGGTAATGCTGATCCTAAGGCGCTCCAAACAGCGGTCAATGCGGCCGAAGCTTACGAGAGACTTGGCTCGCCAGAAGGGGATTTGGCTCTGGCACATGCAGCGAGTTACCTTGCCGTCGCGCCAAAGTCCAATGCGGCTTATATGGCCTATAAAGCAGTATTGGCCGATATTAAAGAGCATGGTTCTTATGAAGTGCCGCTGCATTTACGCAATGCGCCAACTAAGTTGATGGCTGAACTCGATTACGGAGTTGGCTACCGTTATGCACATGATGAACCGGAAGCCTTTGCCGCAGGAGAAAGTTACTTCCCTGAAGAGATGGCAGAGCGAGACTATTACCAACCGGTAGATAGAGGTCTGGAAATTAAAATTTCAGCCAAGATGGCGCACTTGCGACAACTTAATGCCAGTGCCATCCACAAAAGACGAAAGAACGAATAAGGGCTGAGGAAAAAGCATGATTTCAGCATTAGGTTGGATTGCAATTGCCGCGGGTGGTGCTTTAGGTGCCGTGGCGCGTTTTGCCATGTCACACCAAGTCTACCAAACCTTTGGTCGTGACTTTGCCTGGGGAACCCTGTCGGTTAATGTTGTTGGCTCTTTTCTGATGGGGCTGATTGCGGTTTTACTGGTGGATAAACTCGACCTATCGAATGAGTGGCGCGCTTTTTTAATGGTCGGTTTTTTAGGTGCCTTTACTACCTTTTCAACATTTTCATATGAGACCATGCAGTATATTCAAATCGGTGAAATCAGTAAGGCCGTAGTGAATATTGGCCTGAGCGTCTTAATTTGTCTAGTCGCGGTTTGGCTCGGAATGTTGGCCGCAAAACAGATATAAAAGCAGGAGCATAAGCTTTGGAAACGGATTTAAAACAGACCCCTTTACATGACCTTCACCTTGAACTAGGTGCAAAGATGGTACCTTTTGCAGGCTATGAAATGCCAGTTCAGTATCCTCTGGGTATCAAGAAAGAGCATCTTCATACTCGTGAAAAAGCGGGTTTGTTTGATGTTTCACATATGGGCCAAGTGATTCTAAAAGGGCAAGGAGCGGCGCGTGCACTTGAACGTTTAGTGCCTGTCGATATCGTTGATCTTGGTGAGATGCGTCAACGCTATGCACTGTTTACCAATGAAAACGGTGGTGTCATGGATGACTTGATGGTTACCAACACTGGTGAACATCTATTCCTCGTTGTCAATGCCGCATGCAAACAGCAGGACATTGCCCACTTGCAAACTCACCTAGCGGATCAGTGCCAGATTGAAATCTTGGAAAATAAAGCGCTACTGGCTCTGCAGGGTCCAATGGCGGGGCAAGTCTTGGCTGAGTTGGCATCAGAGTCAGCAGAGATGACTTTTATGACGGCTAAAAACTTGCAGATTGATGGAATCGATTGCTTTGTGACCCGTTCGGGTTATACCGGTGAAGATGGTTTTGAGATTTCGGTCGAGAATGATCAAGCTGATGCTCTGGCAAGAAAATTACTAGCGAACGAACATGTCGAGGCAATTGGCTTGGGTGCGCGAGATTCTCTGCGTCTAGAAGCGGGGCTGTGTCTGTATGGCAATGACTTGAGTAATGAAATTACGCCAATAGAAGCGAGTCTGTTGTGGGCTCTCTCCAAGCCGCGTCGGGCAGAAGGTGAGCGTCCAGGTGGCTATATTGGTGCCGATGTCATTATGCAGCAAATTCAAGACGGCGTTGACCGTAAACGTGTGGGCATAAAGGCCTTGGGTAAGATGCCGGTGCGCGATGGTGTTGAGCTAGTAGATGAAAATGATCAGGTGATTGGCTCGGTCAGTAGCGGAGGGTTTGGGCCTGCATTTGGCGGCCCGGTTGCAATGGGATATGTTTCAACCGAAATGGCTCAAGAAGGGGTAAAATTAGACGCATTGGTTCGCGGTAAAAAAGTGCCGGTTGAAGTGGTCAAACTGCCGTTTGTAAAACAGAATTATTATCGAGGCTAAAATCATACTGGCAAAAACCGACTAATGGTCTGCAAACTCAGTTTTCTGCGCTTCCGGTGCTCATGTACTTCAATGTACATTCCGCTACGGTTATCGCAAACAGAGTTTTCGTCACATTATTCAAATTTTGACAGCACGATTTAGAATAAAATTTATTCCTCTTTTAGGAGATTAAGAAATGAGCAATATTAAATACAGTGCAGAGCATGAGTGGATTCAAGATAACGGTGATGGCACCGTTTTAATCGGGATTACCGATTTTGCTCAACAGCAGTTAGGTGATCTGGTTTTTGTTGAGTTACCTGAGGCAGGCGATGAAATTACTAAAGGTGAAGAAATCTCTGTCATTGAATCTGTTAAGGCGGCAAGTGACCTATATGCACCAGTTGATGGAACCATTGTTGAAGCCAATGAAGCACTGGAAGATGAACCAGAGCTAATCAATGAAGATCCAATGGCGAACTGGATTATTAAAGTAGAGCTATCTGATGCTTCTGACCTAGATGACTTAATGGACGAGTCTGCTTATCAGGCATTGACTGAAGAAGAATAATCTTTAGTTGAGTAATCTAGCCAATGTCGGAAGAATTTCTGGCATTGGCTTTTGTGTTTTTTATCCACACGGATTCCGCATAGAATTTTGGAGAAATTTTGTATGGCAAATAATGGTAAGACCACCATAGACCAACTACAGCAGCGTTCGCTTGATGAACTACAACAGGCAGATCAGTTTGTTAACCGTCATATCGGACCAGACCTAGATGAACAGCAGTCAATGCTTGAGACTTTGGGTATGAGTTCAATGGATGATCTAATCGAAAAAGTGGTGCCTGATTCAATTCGTCGTCAAGATGAGATGAAAATTGATAGGGGATTGACTGAGCATCAAGCCATTGAAAAGCTGCAAAAAATTGCCTCCAAAAACAAAATTCTTAAGTCGATGATTGGAATGGGGTACTACAACACCCTGACTCCGCCAACCATCAAACGCAATATTCTAGAGAATCCAGCTTGGTATACCGCTTATACGCCATACCAAGCGGAGATTTCTCAAGGTCGCCTAGAAGCGATGCTGAACTTCCAAACCATGGTGTCTGACCTAACAGGTCTAGAGTTGGCTAATGCATCAATGCTGGATGAGGCAACCGCTTGTGCTGAAGCGATGACCTTGTGTCAACGCATGAGTAAATCAAAAGGCAAGGTGTTCTTTGTTGCCGACGACTGTCACCCTCAAAACATTGAAGTCGTTCAGACCCGCGCTGAGCCTCTGGGAATTGAAGTAGTTGTCGGTAACCCGGCTGATGGTATTGCCGATTACGACTTGTTTGGTGTCTTGCTACAGTACCCTGGGACTTACGGTGATGTGGGTGACTTCACTCACCTAATTGAAGAGGCCCACGCTAAAAAAGCGCTGGTGATCATGTCGGCAGACTTGTTGGCTTTAACGCTATTGAAAACGCCAGCGGAAATGGGAGCAGATGTCGCGGTGGGGAATACCCAGCGCTTTGGTGTGCCACTGGGTTATGGCGGACCACACGCGGCCTATATGGCAACGCGTGATAAGTTTAAGCGCTCCATGCCGGGGCGCTTGATTGGGGTCTCTTTAGACAGTCGCGGAGAGAAAGCCTACCGTTTGGCTCTACAAACGCGTGAACAGCATATTCGCCGTGAAAAGGCGACCAGTAATATCTGTACGGCACAGGCGTTATTGGCAGTGATGGCAAGTATGTATGCCGTTTATCACGGTGCAGAAGGGTTGACAGCTATTGCCTACAGAGTGCACCGCTATACACAAGTGTTTGCTACGGGTTTACGCCAACTTGGTTTAGAAGTGCCGACTCACTCTTACTTTGATACGGTTCGAGTGAGACTGGCAGGACAAGCAAAGCAAATTGCTCAGAGAGCAGTGGAGGCCGGCTATAACTTAAGAGTGATTGATGAAGATAGCTTAAGCACCTCTTTTGATGAAACTACGACTCGAGAAGATATTGAAACGCTTTGGCAGGTCTTTGCAGACAAAGCGGTTGATCTAAAAGCCGATCAAGTGGCAGCTGAAGAGATTATTCCAGCACAACTGCAACGTGAATCAGAATTCTTAACGCATCCGGTTTTCCATGAACACCGCTCTGAAACCGAGGTGATGCGTTATATGCGTTATCTGGCGGACAAAGACTTAGCGTTGGATAGAGCGATGATTCCTCTGGGTTCTTGTACCATGAAACTCAATGCCGCTGCGGAGTTGGTGCCGGTCTCATGGCCGGAGTTTGCCAATTTGCACCCGTTTGTACCTCTGGATCAAGCGCAAGGTTATCAGCAAATGTGTACTGAGCTTGAAGAGATGTTGTGTGAGTCAACCGGCTATGATGCTATTTCGCTGCAGCCCAACTCAGGTGCTCAGGGCGAGTACGCTGGACTATTGGCCATTCGTGCTTATCATCAGAGTCGCGGTGAATCGAACCGCGATGTCTGTATTATTCCTGCCTCGGCACACGGAACCAACCCTGCGTCTGCACAAATGGTAGGGATGAAAGTTGTTGTTGTTAAAACCAATATGCAAGGTGAGATCGATATGGAAGACCTCACTGCAAAATTGGAAAAACACTCAGAAAATGTTGCTGCAATTATGATCACTTACCCATCTACTCACGGGGTATTTGAAGAAAACGTCAAAACGGTTTGTGACCTAGTTCACCAGCACGGTGGTCAGGTCTATATCGATGGCGCCAACATGAATGCCATGGTTGGTGTTGCCGCTCCGGGTCATTTTGGCGGTGATGTCTCTCACCTTAACCTACACAAAACCTTTGCAATTCCTCACGGTGGCGGTGGTCCAGGTGTGGGTCCAATTGGTGTGGTTGAGCATCTGGCGCCATTCCTGCCGGGTTATGCCGTGGTAGAAACCGAAGACGAGCCTAAGACGGTGGGTGCGGTCTCTGCAGCGCCATGGGGGAGTGCAGGGGTTCTGCCAATCAGTTGGACTTATGTTTCGATGATGGGGGGCGATGGTTTGACTGAAGCTACGTCGATGGCAATTCTAAATGCCAACTATATAGCCCACCGTTTAGCACCAAGTTATCCGATTTTATACAGTGATGACAATGGTCGTGTAGCCCATGAATGTATTATTGATCTGCGCCCTCTAAAAGAGGAGTCGGGTATCAGTGTGGACGATATTGCCAAGCGTTTGATTGACTACGGTTTCCACGCGCCGACCATGTCATTCCCCGTCGCGGGAACGCTAATGATTGAGCCGACAGAGTCGGAGTCTAAATACGAGTTGGATCGCTTCTGCGATGCCATGATCGCGATTAAAGATGAGATTAACCGTGTTACGAGTGGTGATTTAGATGAAGATGACAATCCGCTAAAAAATGCGCCGCACACTGCGGATTCAGTGATGGCTGATAGTTGGGATCACGCCTATAGCCGTGAGTTGGCGGCTTATCCGTTGCCGAGCCTGCGCGACAATAAATATTGGAGCCCAGTGGGGCGTGTCGACAATGTTTATGGTGACCGCAACCTTATCTGTTCGTGTCCTCCACTTAGCGACTATGAAGAGTAATTGGGAGAGTTAAGAATGAAACAGTCTATTGTAATCAGTGTTTTGGGTAATGACTCTCCAGGTCTGGTTGAGTCACTTTCAAAGATTATCGTCGCTCACCAAGGTTGCTGGGTAGAGAGTCGCATGGCGAGCCTAGCGGGTAAATTTGCGGGTATCCTGCGAGTTGATGTGCCCACTAACCAAGTTGAAGCCTTCCAAATTGCACTGTCAAGTGCGGATGATTTGGGTTTGAGTGTTATTTTCGAAGAGAGTCATGGTCTTGCCCAAGCGGGGGAAAGCCAATTTCATATTGAACTGATCGGACAAGATCAACCGGGGATTATCCACCGTATCTCTTCTGAACTGGCAAAAATCAATGCCAGTGTCGATGAACTGCATACCGAAGTCGTTGAAGCATCGATGTCAGGTGAGAACCTGTTTAAGGCCGATATGACGATTCATATTGCCTCAAATGTCGACTCTGCTGAGATTAGAGATGTACTCGAAGACTTAGCCAATGAGCTGATTGTTGATATTGAACTCATCGAGAGTGATAGCTAGGGTTCTTATATAAGTGCTTATATAGGCTCTTAAGCGGGTTTAAGACCAACCTATAGGTCTGTCGTGATAGAATACTGCCAAATTTGAAAGCGCCCGCTAGGCTAGTGGGCTAGAAATATAGAGATTTAAAATGTTAGACGCTAAATTACTAAGAACTGATTTAGAAAATGTTGCCGCCAAACTGAAAACGCGTGGTTATGACCTTGATGTAGCGACGATTCAAGAGCTTGAATCACAACGTAAAGAGCTACAGAGTAAAGCGCAAAATCTACAGGCTGAACGCAATTCTAAATCCAAAGGAATTGGTAAGGCAAAAGCTCAGGGCGAAGATATTGCGCCGCTACTGGCAGAGGTAGAGAGCTTAAAAGGACAGCTGGAAGAAGCTGAAACAGCATCTGAAGCAGTTCAAGCTCAAATTGAAGAGATCTACGCCGGCATTCCAAACATCCCACATGACTCTGTTCCAGTTGGCGATAGCGAAGACGACAATGTTGAAGTTCTTAAATGGGGTGCGCCTAAGCAGTTTGATTTTGAAGTTAAAGATCATGTCGACCTATCAGAACAGCGCGGCTGGTATGACAATGATGCAGCGGTAAAAGTCACGTCTTCTCGCTTCTCAGTATTGAGAGGGCCGATGGCAAAACTACAGCGTGCTCTGACGCAGTTTATGATGGATACACACGCTGAACACGGTTATGAAGAAGTTTACGTGCCGTACATTGTTAACCAAGACAGCTTGCGTGGTACTGGCCAGCTGCCAAAGTTTGAAGAAGACCTCTACAAGCTAGGTAAACATGAAGAGCACGATACTAATGATCGTGAGCTTTATTTGATTCCAACTGCAGAAGTGCCGATTACCAACCTGATGCGCGATGAGATTATCGACGAGTCCGATCTACCGATTCGTTTTGCTGGTCACACGCCATGTTTCCGTTCAGAAGCGGGGTCTTATGGTCGCGATACACGAGGTTTGATTCGTCAGCACCAGTTTGAAAAAGTAGAGATGGTGCAGTTTGTTCACCCTGACAAATCACATGAAGTCTTGGAAGAGCTAACAGGGCACGCTGAAGCAATTCTGCAAAAGCTGGAACTGCCATACCGTAAAGTGACTCTGTGTACGGGTGATATCGGTTTCTCTGCGGCGAAAACCTATGACTTGGAAGTTTGGTTACCGGGGCAGAGCGCTTATCGCGAAATCTCTTCTTGTTCAAACTTTGAGGACTTCCAAGCAAGACGTTCTATGATCCGTTTCCGTGCATCAGAGGGTAAAGGAAAACCTCAATTAGTACACACTCTAAACGGTTCCGGTTTGGCCGTAGGTCGTACTTTAGTGGCAGTATTAGAGAACTATCAAAATGAAGATGGTTCGATTACCGTCCCGACTGTACTGCGCCCATATTTAGGTGGTGCCGAAACGCTTTAATTAAGCTTTCTCACGTTATTGAAAAATAAAAACGCCGTTTGAGCTATGAAGCCCAACGGCGTTTTTTATTTTAAGTCGCTGAAGTCGTAGTAGACGTTTTTAAAATTAGTTACTTGGTTTTCTTGGATGCCAACTCCCTCGCTTTCTAAGAGTTCAATCTTTTTTGCAGTACCGAGTGCAAATTTTCCGATTCTACCGTCACTATTAACTACTCGATGACAGGGCACTGTAATAGGGTTAGGGTTGCTTGCCATTGCGTTTCCTACGGCCTGATAAGCTTTGGTATGTAAAGCTTGGGCGATGGCTTTATAGGTCGTTACTTTTCCTTTGGGAATGCGTTTTAAGAGCTCGTAGCACTTTTCATTAAAGCTCAATTTGGGATTGTTAATGAAATCTGCAATCATGATTTTTTCCTTGTTGGGAGTATGATTAAAATTTTACAAAAAACTCAAGTAAACGTCTTGCAAAAAATCATCAGGCCTCTATAATACGCCCAACAAAACAAAGGTGGACTGGCTGAGTGGTTGAAGGCGGCGGTCTTGAAAACCGTTGTAGGTTTGTAGCCTACCTGGGGTTCGAATCCCTAGTCCACCGCCATATTCTAAAATGACCCGCTATTATGCGGGTTTTTTTATGCCCTCAAGAACGTAAAATCAATAGCTTAGCTGTATTGTGCAGTCCAATGCGGTATTATTTGTATTAGGGGAGCCAATAAAAAAGCGGGTAATATTGCGGGTAACGCTCTCATTGCTTTCGGGTAACACTATGCCGTTACCCACAAATTTCTCTCTAATTCAGAAAATACGGGGGATGCAGCGAAATACTTACTGATACAAAACTGAGGGGGTTCAAACCCGAGGTAAAAGCTTATAAAGAGTCAGATAGTGCTGGGCTTTATGTAGAAGTGCGAAAAACAGGAGCTAAAATTTTCCGTTTTCGTTACCGTCACCCCCTGACTAAGAAAGAGCAGGTTTTTACTATTGGAGAATATCCGGCTGTAAGCCTGGCACAAGCTAGAATCTATAGAGATGATGCTAAAGCCTTATTGGCCAATGGTGTTGACCCAAACGAGCATAAAGCAGAACAAAAGGCCGTTGCTGCAGTCCAACAAGAAAAACAGGAAATTCTAGAAAGCCGTCTTAAGTTTATCGACCTCTTCAAAGAGTGGCATGCTCATAATACTGAGTCTTGGAGCTATGCCCATGCTAAAGACATATTCGAGCGTATAGAAAAGCACCTTTTACCAACTCTTGGAAATGTGCCGGTCGATGATATTAAACCCAAAGATATTATTCATACCCTTAAGCTGCTGGAGGTTGCCGGTACTCTAGAGACCCTTAAGCGAGTCAAGCAGTATGCCAGTCGTATATTCCGTTATGGTGTCGGTATGGGGCTCTGTGAACGTGACCCAACCCGTGACCTGCCAAACGATATATTCAAGAAACAGGAAAAGGGCAATTACCCTCATTTAACTAGTCGTGCAGAGCTTTACCAGTTGTTTAATGCACTTGATAACTATGTTGGTGACTTCAGTACAAAGGTTGCTTTGCAGCTGGCCCCGCATTTATTTCTAAGGCCAAATGAACTAGCAGGCCTTCAGTGGAGTGAAATCGACCTAGATAAAGCCCTAATTACGATTCCTGCTGAGCGCATGAAAATGAAGCGCCCCCATTTAGTGCCATTATCCAAACAGGCCATTCAGTTAATTGAAGAAATTAAGCCTTTTAGTTGTGAAGGTGAATATGTCTTTCCAAGCCCTAGAACCAAAAGCAGGCCAATGAGTGAACAGAGCCTTAATGCAGGTCTCCATAGAATAGGTTTCAAAGGTAAACAGACAGCACATGGTTTTAGACATACTGCCAGCACCTTATTAAATGAAAAGGGTTTCAACTCTGATCATATAGAGAAACAACTGGCCTATGAACAGGCTAACAAAATTCGTGGTACATATAACAAAGCAGAATACCTAAAAGACAGAATGAAAATGATGCAGGATTGGAGTGGTTATATTGAGGCAATTAAAGCCGGGGGAGATGTCATTCCCATTCACTCTAAAAACGTGTGAACCGCGTTATATACGAAAAAACTAACGGTACAAGCGATACAAGCGGTACAGCCCAGTAAATACAAGGGTTACAGCCCGTACCGTTTTTATT
>CAZJPO010000024.1:0-16819 GCA_964547865.1 uncultured Thiosulfatimonas sp. | reverse complement strand
TGCCTGTTTCGACAATGACACCTTTTTCCATTACTACAATTTGATCGGCATTTTCAACCGTGCTCAAGCGATGGGCAATAACCATGACCGTTCGGTTTTCCTTGAGGTGTTCCATGGCATCTTGAATCATTTGCTCGCTCTTGTTGTCTAGGGCTGAGGTGGCTTCATCAAGAATCAGGATCGGCGCATCTTTTAAAAAGGCTCTGGCAATGGCGAGGCGTTGGCGCTGGCCACCTGACAGTTTATTACCGTTCTCTCCGATATTGGTTTCTAAGCCGTTTGGAAGTTGTTCTATAAATTCCCAGGCGTGAGCCGCTTTGGCTGCGGCGATAATCTTGTCTTGATCAAACTCAGTGTGACCATAAGCAATATTGGCGGCGACGCTATCATCAAACAAGCTGACTTTCTGGCTGACCATGGCAATGTTTTCACGCAGGTGGAGTAGTTCAATTTTGCTGATATCTGTCTGGTCAATTTGAATGGCACCGGAACTGGGTTGGTAAAATCGAGCAATAAGGTTCATTAAGGTTGATTTACCGCTGCCTGATTGACCAACAAAGGCGGTTGTTTTACCTGCGGGAATCGAAAGGTTAATCGAATCTAACGCTTTGTCTTCAGTCGAAGGGTATTTAAAATTAAGACTTTCAATTGTGATCTCACCCTTAATTGAAGAGGGTTTGAGTGTGCCAAGATCCACTTCATTGGGTTGGTCTAGTAACTCAAAAATACTCTCCGCTGCCGCCATGCCTTTTTGTACGGTTTCATTGATGCTGGTTAGGCGTCGAATCGGTTCAAAGACCATTGCCATCGCGATCACAAAAGCGATTAGGTCTCCGGGAGTCAGGTCTCCATTCGCGGCCATTTGCATGGCGATATAAACAACGAAGGCTAACGAGATGGCAGCGAGGACTTGAACGAGAGGCACGTTTAGAGCGGACACGCGTGTGACCCGCATGGTGTTTCTCAGTAGGTCTTTGGCTGAGGATTGAAAGCGTTTGGTTTCATAGTCTTCGGCATTGTAGATTTTGATGTCTTGGTGCGCGGTGAGGCTCTCTTCGAGTCGATGAGTCATCTGTCCCATGTTTTGCTGCATGGCTTTGGATGACTTTCGCATCATGCGGCTTGCCTTATCAATGATGAAGGCAACGATAGGGCCAATAATCAACATGAGTAGAGTGAGTTGCCAGGATAGATAGAAGAGATAAGATAGCAGTGCGATGACCGTCAGAGTGTCACGGATAATGATCACCCAGGCGGTTGACAATGCATTGCTGGCTTGCGGTACGTTATAGGTGATTTTTGACATCAGTGAGCCGGTGCCATAACTATTAAAGCGCTCAAATGGTAAACGTTGCATCTTTTGGTACATGTCGGAGCGAATATTCAAAATGGCTTTTTCGGCAATCCACTTACTGAATACTTTGCTGAAATACTCTGCAAACCCTTTTAGGATAACAATGCCGGCAAGCATCAAAGGGATGAGGATAAAAGTGTCGGGGTCTTTCGCGATCAACCCATCGTCGACCAGCATTTTGAATACCATTGCAAAGGCGGCATCCATGGAGGCAATTACCATTAAAGAGATGATGGTGATAAAGATTAAGGCTTTGTAAGGCAGGATGTAGCCTAGAAGTCTTTTGTAAAGTGAGATGGTCGCCTTATCAAACATGGGTTTTATTCCCTGCGCAATATCTTGTTGACGACAATGTTGGCCCAGCCAGCGCTTTTGAATTCGCTGTTAAGGGCTTCCGGATCGTAAATGTTTTCCACCCAGTCGATAAACTCTATGCCGTTGTGCTGCTGTTTGTATTCGAAGAACTTGTCAAAAAAGAAATCGAGCTTGCCTGTGTCGGCCCAGCGGAAGTGGCCATATTTCATGCTGAGCTGTTCAACAGCTTGCTCGATAGGTTGTTTTTCAACAAAGTGCATATAAAAAACACTCATCAAGCCAGCGCGGTCAGCACCAGACTTGCAATGGATTAGAATCGGGTATTCGACTTCATCAAACAGCTGTTTGGCTTTAATGACCATGTCTTTTTTCGGCAGTTTCCTTGAAGACATTCGATGGTTGACTAGGATCATGCCATTTGAGTCACAGGCTTCTTTTTCCAATAGGTATGATCCAGATGTATCGGCTTTTCGCATGCTGATAATGGTTTTAACACCATGCTTATTCCTTAGCTTCTTGATAAAGCCGGCAGAAGGGTGGTTGCTACGGTAAGCCTTGTCGGAAAGCGCATAGAAGTTGCGAAAAAAAATACGCAGGATTTCATGGTCGACAAAAAGATTTTGTAGGCGAGCTTTAAAGCGTTTGTACGGTGTGTCGAGAAGGTCCATTTGGTTAGTATATATCAGTGTATTTATAGCGGGTTATTCTAACTTTTATTTTGTTTTAAATGTTAGAATTGACGCAATTTCAAGCACGCATATGAAACGAGTATTGTTCTGTTGAATTGAGAGGTTGTATGAAATCCCGTCATTCAGGAATGAAAAGAGTGATTCATGCCGCAGGCTATTCTTGGAAAGGCTTTAAGTCAACGTGGAAGCACGAGCAGGCGTTTAGGCAAGAGGTCACTCTGTTTGCCTTGGTTAGCCCCTTTGCTTTTTGGTTGAGCGAAACAGCTGCAGAAAGAGCGCTTTTAATTGGTGTTCTCCTAATTGTCTTGGTGGTGGAACTGCTCAACTCGGCGATTGAGTCGGTAGTTGATCGCATCGGTGATGATTATCACAAGCTTTCCGGTCGAGCCAAAGATCAGGGGTCGGCAGCCGTGTTTTTGTCCATTTTTATAGCGATTCTAGTTTGGAGTGGCTTTTTGATTTCAAAGTTAGTAGGTTAGTTGAATGATTGTTGTTACAGGTGGCGCAGGATTTATTGGAAGTAATATCGTTAAAACTCTCAATGAGATGGGGCGAACGGATATTCTGGTGGTAGACAACCTAAAGAATGGAAAAAAGTTTATTAACTTAGCCGATTGTGACATTGCCGATTATCTTGATAAAGAGGACTTTCAGCAGCGTATTTTTGCAGAACAGGGGTTACCGGAGATCGAAGCGGTTTTCCATGAAGGGGCGTGTTCGGCGACCACAGAGTGGGACGGTAAATTCATGATGGACAATAATTATGAATATTCTAAAGACCTTCTAAACTACTGTCTAAACTGGAAGATTCCTTTTTTTTACGCCTCATCTGCTTCTGTTTATGGCGACGGCCCAACCTTTATTGAAGATCGTGCTTATGAGAAACCATTGAATGTGTACGGCTACTCTAAGTTTCAATTTGACCAGTATGTCCGTCAAATCTTACCGCGTGCTCAGAGCCAGGTTGTTGGGTTTAGGTACTTCAATGTATACGGTCCGCGAGAACAGCATAAAGGGGATATGGCGAGTGTCGCCTTTAAGTTACATAACCAACTTTTAGCCGGAGAAAATCCGAAGCTGTTTGGAGAGTACGATGGCTATGGACCGGGTATGCAGACACGTGACTTTGTTTATATAGAAGATGTGGTGAAAGTCAATTTATGGTTTATGCAGAACCCAGATAAGTCCGGTATTTTTAACTTGGGTCCGGCTGCAGCAGAGCCATTTAAGCACATTGCACAGGCTGTCATCGATTTCCATGGCAAAGGTGAAATTGAGTTCATTCCGTTCCCAGAACATTTGAAAGGGGCTTATCAAAATTTCACTCAAGCAGATAATAGCGCTCTGAGACAGGTCGGTTATGAAGCCGAATTCTACAGTGTTTCCGAAGGGGTTAAGAAGTATCTGCAATGGCTGACAGATAACCCTAGAACCATAGAGTTTAAATCGTAATCGGGCATTCGAATGCGTGTTCTATTAATCAAAATGTCCTCTATGGGCGATGTTTTTCATACTTTTCCTGCCCTATCTGATGCCCAAAGAAATGTATCAGGTTTGACTATCGATTGGGTGGTTGAAAAAGGGTTTTCAGACATCCCCTCTTGGCACCCTGTCGTAGATAAAGTTTTTCCAATTGAGGTTCGCCGCTGGCGAAAATCCCTTTTTTCCAGCCAGACTCGCCAAGAGATCAAAGCCTTTTTTAATGAAATAAACCTGAATCAATACGATTTAATCATTGATGCTCAAGGCTTGTTAAAGAGCGCTTGGGTCAGCCGAAAAGTCAAAGCCAAGACTGCGGGCTACGACTGGTTTAGTATTCGTGAACCTTTGGCTTCTCTGTTTTATCAATTCAAGTACCCCGTGAGCAAAGATCTTCATGCAATTTCTCGATTGAGAACATTGTTTGCGCAAGCGCTGGATTATGATTATTCAAATGACTTACCGATTGTTTATGGGCTCGATACTCAAACTTGGGCAAAACCGGAGCAACTGATTAATCAGTTTGCACATCAAAACTATTGGGTCTTTTTGCATAGCACCACATGGGACACAAAACTCTGGCCAGAAGATTTCTGGCTGGAGCTATTGGATAAAGCCAAAGAACAAGGGGTCATGGTGATGTTACCCTGGGGCAATGAAGCCGAGAAGCTGCGAGCAGAGAGCTTAAAGTCTGCAGCTGAAAAGAATGCTGAGGAGCCCTTTATCTGGGCACCAAATGAACGCTTGAGTTTGAATGATATCGCCAAGGTTTTGAAAAATGCACAAGGGGTCGTCTCTGTTGATACTGGGCTCTCCCACGTTTCGGCAGCCTTAGAGGTGCCCATGGTCGCACTCTATCGAGTCACAGATCCAAAGTTAATTGGCGCAGATGGCTCAATGGTGACAAGACTGGTTTCACCGTGTGCGCCAGAATATCTTAAACAGTTCCAATCTTCAGAGCAGGAAAAACAGTCTTTAGAAGGCCTCTCTCCGCAAGCCGCTTATGAAGCGCTTTTAGCCTTAATTAACTTAAGAGTTCGTCTTAGTGATGTCTAACAAGACGGTTTTATACTTGCCTTCGACGCCTTTAAATATATTGGTTTCCGTCGCGCATGCGCTTGCATTTCGCCATCAACAGAATGCTGTTATGGTCATTATTGATCAAAAGGCGACCCAAAACCATCTCTACTTTGAATGCCTAGATCGCTGGCAAGACTCTCCATTTGAAAAGGTTGCAGTGTTACAGGGCGTGCAGAAAGGAGAAAGCAAGCTTAAACAGAGAAAAGCCATTTTTAAGCACTTAGCTGATTTGTTGAATGAGGAGTCTTTTGAAGCGATCGCGACCGGAAGTGATCGCCGAGTTGAGTTTCAATATGCTATGCAATTAGGCCAGCAACAAACCGCTGAATTGGAAGGTTGGTATTTGGATGATGGTTTGTATTCATACTCCGGGCGCGCTTCTCACTGGTATAAAGATTGGGTGAACGGCCTGTTGAAGAAGGTCAGTTACGGTTTTTGGTGGGATGAGCCGACAACCGTGGGAGCCTCTCGTTGGATCAATCAGGCTTGGTTATTTCAACCCGATAAGGCTGTACAACCTCTTCTAGAAAAACAAAGGCAACCCATTCAAGCTGACTGGTTTAAAGCCCCTGAAATGCGAGCCTTTGCAAAAGAACTTTTGAGTTCCCAATTGAAATCAAATGAGGTCGGTATTGATTTAGACCAGACTGAAGTCATTGTTTTATTGCCGCACCCCAGTAACTTTAAAAAAATAAACCAGTATCAAACGCGTTTAGAGTCGTTTCTGCAAGAGATGCAAAACCGGCAAAAAGAGATCGCGGTTAAGTACCATCCAAGGTCAGGCGAGTTTGACCTGCTGAACTTGGTTGATCAATATGGAGTTAAGCTGATCCCTTCCCAACTGGCTTTTGAGGTTCTATTGTTGGAACTCGACCCTAAAGTCCAGCTTGTAGGAGATGTCGGAACAGCCTTATTAACTTCAAAATGGTTAAGACCTGATATCAAAAGCTATGCAGTGCTATCTGATACAAATGTTTTTGAGAAAGAGATGGCGAAGCTATTAACTGAGCAGGGTCTTGACGTAAAGACCAATATATTAGATGTTGTGGAGTTGATTGATGCTAGAGAGTAATCGTTCGGAAAACCCTTTACCAGATATTTATTTGGTTTCTTCCACACTCCATTTTTTTTGGGCCTATATGCTGGCGAAAAAAAACGAGGGCAAGGTGGATAGTGTTTTAATCCTAATTGATCAGCATACGGGTAAGCCACTAAAAATGTCGGAATATTTAACGGGTGATCTTTCTCCGTTTAGTACCCAGTTCACTTTGGAAGGACGGGAGTACAAAGGCACCGCGAAAATGAATATTCGCAGAGGGCAATTTGTATGGATCAATGCTTTTGTGCAACAACACGATATTGGCCGTATCTTTATCGGCAATGACCGAAGTGTCATTGGGCAATTCTTTATCAAGACGGCTAAAAATAAAGACCCTAGTGTTAAAGCTTGTTATCTCGACGATGGAATCTTTAGTTATTTAGGACGAGCAGATTCATTAAAACCTTCTGAAAAGTGGGTTGATGCTTTCTTTAAAAAGTTTAGTTACGGTTTTTGGTACGACCCTCCTGAAACGGTGGGGGCGAGTAAGTGGGTTGATGAAGCTTGGGTAATGTTCCCTGAAGAAGTTAACCCAATCTTAAAACAAAAAAAATGTGTAGAAATTTTGTCGGGGGAGACCGGGTTTAGCTCCTTGGTTCCTTTTGCAACTGCTGTGTTGAAAGATGAAGAGATTGAGTTAGATAAGATTTCTGATCTTGATGCATTAATCACGGTACCCAACCAGAAAGTGTTTTCTCAGATCGATGGGTATGAGGCCATGATTCAGAAACTGTTGTCAGATTTGCGAGCAAGTGGTCAGGCTGTCGGAGTAAAATACCATCCTGAAGCGGGTGATAAAGACCCGCTTGGTTTAGAGGAGCTAGGTGCAATAAAGTTGCCATCGCATATTGGCTTTGAAGTATTTATCCCGTTTTTAGGAAATACTCTGGTAATCGGTGATTTTTCTACCACGGTTTTAATGACACAGTATGCAAAGCAGTCATCGTTGATTACGCTTGAGTTCGATGAGTTTGAAATGAATTCACAAATGAAGCAATTATTGAATGCGATTGGTGTAAAAACAGCTTCCCCTAAGACGCTTAGTTTTGAGAACGGTTTAAAAGAGCTTTTATGAAAGAGTTTGATGCAATGGTCCAGCAGCTAGAGGGTAAAAGTATTGCTCTGGTTGGAAACTCTAGAGGGGTGCTGGGTTCTAAGTTTGATGTCGATAAACATGATATTGTGATTAGGATGAACGGCGCATGGGACTTACCGGAAGAGATGAAGCTGAGCGTTGGTTTGAAGCTGGATTTGCTTTGTATTTCTGGCCATAAAAAAGAGATCGATTACATTGCTAACCAGGTTGAACAGGTCATGTGGATGTCGCCAAAGAATCGCGATGTGATTTCTAAAACGACTCAACAGAAACTGTTTTTCTATCCTCTCGACTGGTGGCAAGAGCTTTTCGAGATTATTGGCGCGAGACCCTCAACGGGTTGTATGGCCGCGCATATGATCAGTAAGACGATTGGCTCTGGTCATCTCACCCTTTACGGTTTCGATTTTTTTAGCGAGCCAAGTTGGCATAAAAAGTACTCTATGGTTGAGAGAATTAAGTTACTTTTGGGAATGGAAATTTACGTTAATCCTCACGATGGGGCAAAAGAGGCCGAGTTTATAACTAATTGCTTGCCTGACGAGCAGCTCACGGTGGTTAAGCCGGGATGAAAAAAGTTGCCATAATCAATGATACCAATCCGACGCACCATTACGGTTGCTTGATGGTGATGAAGAACTTACAGGCGCTTTTAGAAGAAGAGGGCGCAGAAGTTGTTTGGACTTGGCCGGTCAGTGTTGATTGGAGAAAGCACAAAAATAAGATTTTGGGCTTCCCCCTTGTTGATGCTGTGATTGTGAATGGAGAGGGCACAATTCACCACGGTCCTAAGCGTTGGCAAGCAGATGCCTTGGCTGATTTTGCCGATTTTGCTCATGAGGAACTGAAGGTGCCTGCATTTTTGATTAATGCGACACTTTACGCCAATGAAGATGAGCTTACGGCAAAATTAAAGTCGTTCGATGCGGTTTATGTCAGGGATCGATCCAGCCATGAGGGATTAAACAAACAGGGTCTCAATAACACCTTTGTTCCTGATATGACATTTGCAATCTCCTCAGGATTGTCGCACTCGCGAGATAAAGCGCTGTGTGTGGTTGACTCTGTTATGCAGAGTGATTTACCGCTCTTAAAGAGTTTTAGTGAAAAGCATCAAGCAGATTATTGCTCTATGATTGTCGCCCGCCCTTCAAACTACTCTCCCTGGAGAAAGACACGCCGTTTTGTTTTAGAAACCTATAAATGGTTTTTTCATGAAAAGGATCGAAGTTTAGACCCCACCGATTTTGAGGCTTATTTAGGTCAGTATCAGTTGATTGTGACAGGGCGTTATCACACGGTCACGATGTGTTTGAAAAACCGTATTCCGTTTGTCGCAATTGAATCCAATACCCCCAAAATTAGTTTTCTGTTGAAGGAGATTTTTGGAAGCACAGCAAGAGTCATCGGTGCTGAAGACTTAGAAAAATTAGAGCTTTCCAGGTGGAATGCATATTCTTTGGATGAAGAGCAGGCAATTGATCAGTTTCTTGGAAAGGCAGGACAAGATAATCGTCGAATGATATCGACTATTATGGCGGATGTGATTGAAGGTTAGTCTTTGTGTTAAAACCAATTCAAAAGCTATTATCTAAGTTAAAGGCGGCGTTTGAGCGCTCTAAATATGTTTCCTCTAGGGTGTTAGAGCAGCGAACGGGACTCGTTTTTGTAGATATTACTAACTTGGTTGAAAATGAAATTAACCGCTCTCTAGCTCGAGAGGAAAAAGGCGTCGCCATTCAGAAGTCAAAGTTCTATTTGCCTGGTGGCTCGAATAATTTTGGTTTTTTTCAACATCAGTTAAGCGGCTCCAGCCTTCAATTACTTTCAAAAATTTCCACGCCAGTCTTGTTAGACCAAGAAAAGACTTTTTTCAAATGGCATCAAGACCGCTTCAGGCAATCTGAAGGTTCGTTTGCACCTAAATACCTGACAAATGGCTGCATAGGAAACCCCTGTGAATTAGAGTTTGTCACCATTGAGTATTTGGAATCGGTAAAAAAGGCATCGTTGAATCAAGCATGGGATCTATTTGATAGGGCCGAAAAAGGAAGGGACTTCCTTGAGGTTTCTGATCAAAGTCACATTGAGTTGGGTGGGAGTCGTATTAAGGACGTCCTCAGCAATTTTGTTGCAAATCAAGACAATGAAAGTGCGGCTCGATATATTTCTGAATTCTTTCAGAAAAGAAAGCTTAGCCTTTCTGGCAAGGCGGGCGTTATTGACGAGATTGAAAAAGTACTTTTGGCTCAGATTTCATCGGAGTTTCCTTTGCAGAAAGACCTGTATGGATTTGTTCATGGAGATTTTAAAAAGGCAAACATGCTACAAAATAAGCAGGGAAAACTACTGTTAATCGATTTTCAGTATGTTTGTTATGGATTAAGGCTGTGGGACCTGGCTTTTTTCCTTTCAAAAGAAAAAAAGCGATTTGAAGATTGCGTGTTATTAATTCTGGATAAGTTAGAAAGCCGCCAAGAAAAAATGGTTCTAGTTCTCTGTTATGTCCTTGCGGTTATGTTGCATCCAAATCAAAAGAATTTTGATAAGAGCTATGAAGCTAAAATTAAGCCTGCAATAGAGTTTTTAACCTGATAATGATGAATTCTTCTAAACTAACAGTTGCCCTCGCGGAATCCGGTTTTGTCCTGAAAGGCCTAACAATTCTTCTTCCTGCCCTTATTTTTATGGGGTATAGCTTAAGGAGTATCGTTTCATATAATTTTGAGATTGTGTTGCTTTTGAGTATGTTGATTTTAGGGGGAGTCATGCTTTACAGAAAGCAAGTTGTTTGGAACTCTTCATTGGTTACTTTTTCAGCGATCGCACTCTTATACCTTGTAAGTGTTGCAAGCACTTCATTATTGCTTCACGGAACCTCCGAAATAGCCTCTCATAAGATCAATATCCTCCTAATGATAATCGGCTTTATAGCGCTGACTTGGCTGCTTTATGTCGTTAGACCGACAATTGATTATTTTTGGTATTTTTTATTGATCGCCTGCATTGTTATGTTAGTTTGGGCCGGATTGGAGTTCTATCATCAGGGAGAGGCCATTTTGAATGGGACGCTCCGTTTAGGGGATTTATACAGCAACCCAATCAAGTTTGGAGTGTTTATGAATGCCATTTTTATATTGATGCTAGGTGGGGTGTTGTGGGCTTATCAAAAGCATCCTGCGGTGATGGTTGTTTGGCTTGTTTTACTCTTAATGAGCTTGTTAGCAGTTATCTTTGCCCAAAGCCGAACGGCATGGATTGGCTGGCCTGAAGCTATTATAGGTTGGGGGGCTTATTATCTTTTTATCCTCTTGAAATCTAATAAATCAAAGAAACTAAAATACTCTTTGGCAGCGCTTCCTGTTGTTTTGGTTTTGGCGCTTTTTTCATTTGAAAATGTCAGTAAAGTCTTTGAAACCCGCTATGAGGCGACAGTAGATAATATCGATCAGTATGTCAATAAGGGTAACCATAGTTCGAGTTTAGGTATTCGTTTTATGATGTATGAAACCGCCGTTGATATGGTTATGGAGAAACCAGTGTTTGGAATTGGCGCAGAGGTTTTCCAAAACAAGTTTAAAGAGCGAACCGCAGATAAGATTCGAGAGCGTTTTGGCGATGACGTTGAAG
This sequence comes from uncultured Thiosulfatimonas sp., assembly GCA_964547865.1. Classification (GTDB taxonomy): domain Bacteria; phylum Pseudomonadota; class Gammaproteobacteria; order Thiomicrospirales; family Thiomicrospiraceae; genus Thiomicrorhabdus. The sequence continues at coordinate 6,077 of CAZJPO010000024.1, read as the reverse complement.
GCTATAAACATAGCCATGTACATAACCAGTTTTTAATGACTTGGGTTCAATACGGAGTGCTCCCCACCTTGATCTTAATAGTGTTTTTTATCTACTTGCTACAGTTTTTTGTAAAGAGGGTTAGGGTCAGTTCTTATGCTGATAAACCAGTCTTTATAGCTGGTTTGGTTTTTACGGTGGCGAGTTTACTCTCCTTTTTACCGGAAAGCCCTTTAGAGTATTCTAGTTATAGCGCCCACTATCTTCTGTTTTTTAGCTTGATATTTGTTTATGGAGTACTCGTTGAAGAATCAGCCAAAGAGAGAAGTAGTCAAATAACTTGATAAGCGATACTTAAAGTCACAATGAACAATACAAGGGAGATGAGCACTCTTTCGATCAGTTTTTGTTTCTGAGTTTTTCTTTGCTTTTTTGGCGGTTTCTGTCCCAGTGCTTTGTAGTGGAATGCTTTATCTACCCTGTTCTTTAGTCGTGTAAGTGCATTGTTTAAAATGTAATCACTGTATTTTTTAATAGGGAAGTGGACAAGCAGTGAATTGGCGAAGCCAACCCCATCAATTAATTTCAAATAAATAGTATTTTCGGATTCTTTGCAGATGATCAAGTTACTTGGGCTTAGGTCGTAAGCACAGATGTTGTTTATTTTGAGGTGGTTTTCAAACTGATGAACCAGTTGCTCAACGTCTTGTTTGTCTAACAAGTTATCTTCGATGGCCTGCTTTAATGTCGGTGATAATGAGCTGTTGTTCTCTCTCTGAAGCTCGTAAATATGACCGACGCCAAAGTCAGTTTCTACTGTACCAAGATGTTGGCTAAGTCGACTTAAGTCTGCCTGTTGTCTTTTTAAATATCTGAAATAAGCTTTTTCTCTATTCGACTGTTTTTCTGGTCTTAAGGCCACTTTAATGCATTGACCGGGATTCTCTGGGTGTTGGTAGCATGCACGGTCTCTACCTTTTCCAATTAAAAGAGAGTCATTCAGGTGGATCATTTAATCTAGGTTCGTCTGTGGGAGTTATGAGTTGAAGTATGGTGCCAGAGCGCTTTTTAAGTCATTCGCGGTGGTACTGCATGGTGTAAGTGGTTCACGACACCAAATCGCGTCAGGCCAAGCTTCATCTTTTTCATCTCTGAAGACAAGGTGTATATGGTAGTTTGGATGTTTGTTACCGATTTTTGCAAGGTTGTAGTGCCCGCCAATTCCTTGCTGTTGAACAAAGTCTGCTAACTGCTGGATTTCACTATACAGTTTACCGATATACTCAAGGTTTTCCGAACCCTGTATCTCTTGCTTGGGAATAATGACAAGCCATTTGATCTCTGTTCGTTTTGCAATTAGAGAGAATAGGGGATGATCGTAGAGGAATTCTGCATCAAAGGTGTTGGCTAGGTTTTCTGGAGAGTGGTCTTTTACGATGATATCCATGCTTGAGTGTCTTTGTTGGTTTAGATTAAAAATTCATTAAGAAGTGTCGGCATTTCTAGAGTGAATGGCGCTAGAATGTATAACCTTTAATTGTATTTACAAATTATGGCACAGAATAAAATCGATAAAAGGCTTTATTTGGCTTCAACGTCCCCTCGAAGGGCGGAGTTAATGGCGCAAATTGGACTAGAGTTTGAACAGCTGTCTGTATCCATTGATGAAAGCCCCAAACCCAGAGAGCCAGCTGCGCAATATGTAAAGCGTATCGCGTTAGAGAAGGCGAAAGCGATTTTGAGTCAGCCGCTAATTTCACCCGCATGGGTGGTTGGTGGAGATACGGCAATTGTGATTGATGGTGAAGTGCTAGGCAAGCCTAAAAGTAAAGAAGAGGCGATTCAATATTTGTCTCGATTATCTGGCAAGACACACCAAGTGCTCTCTGCGGTAAGTGTCGTTCAGGAAGCCGAAGAGCAAGTGATGCTTAATACAACACTGGTGACATTCACAGAGTTATCAGATGAGATGATTCAGGGCTATATTGAGTTGGATGAGTATCGCGGTAAAGCGGGCGCCTATGCCATTCAAGGCGCGGCGGCAAAATTTATTAAAAACATAGAGGGAAGTTATTCAGGTGTCATGGGGTTGCCGCTGCATGAATTGAATCAACTTCTTGAAAAATCCGGTTATCGGTTTTAAAAGGCAAAGCTATTATGCATAACGAAGAAAAAGTTCTGGTTAATGTAACCCCCAATGAAACGCGAGTCGCTTGGGTCGAGAATGGTGTGTTGCAGGAAGTCTGGGTTGAAAGGGCAAATAAGCGTGGCCTAGTTGGAAATATTTACCACGGAAAAGTGGACCGTGTCTTGCCTGGGATGCAGGCCGCTTTTATTAATATCGGTCTAGAAAGAGCGGCTTTTTTACATGTTTCTGACATCTGCCATACGTCGATTGGTAATGAGGATGAGGATTGTGAAGATATTACCAAGTTATTGCGCCAAGGCCAAAAGATCATGGTGCAAGTCCTGAAGGACCCTCTGGGTACCAAAGGCGCAAGGGTGACGATGCAGGTGACGATACCCTCTCGTCTGTTGGTATATATGCCGGTGGAAAAAACCTTGGGAGTCTCTCAAAAAATTGATGGAGAGGCTGAAAGAGATCGTTTAAGAGAGATGGTCAAGCTAATTCCAGAGTACGATGCATCTGAAGGTGGGGTGATTGTGCGGACGGTTGCAGAGGGAGCAGAATTCCATGAGATGCGAGCGGATATGATTTATTTGCAGCGTTTGTGGACAGGTGTCCAAGATAAGGCTAAGTCGGCACGTAAGCCTTGTCTTGTTTATGAAGACTTGCCTTTGTACCTGAGAATTCTGAGAGATATTCCAATTGATCGAATTGAAAAAATTCGTATTGATTCAACCGAAACACTCGGCAAACTGAAGCAGTTTGTTGAAACCTATGTCATGGAACTTGATGACTGTTTAGGTCTTTATCAAGGTGAGCGTCCAATTTTTGATCTGTATAACATTGAGGATGAGATTCAGACAGCGCTTGATAAGCGAGTCAGTCTGAAGTCGGGTGGTTATTTGGTGATAGATCAAACTGAAGCCATGACAACTATTGATGTCAATACCGGGGCTTTTGTAGGCCATAAAAATTTAGAAGAGACGATTTATAGAACCAATTTAGAAGCGACACAAGCAATAGCCAGACAGTTGAGGTTAAGAAATTTAGGTGGGATTATCATTCTAGATTTTATTGATATGGATGATAAAGAGCACCAGCAGCATGTTTTGGCGGCCCTGGAAAAAGAGCTGAGTAAAGATAGGGTCAAAACGTCAATTAGCAGTATTTCAAGTTTGGGGCTGGTTGAAATGACCCGCAAAAGAACACGTGAAAGTCTAGAGAGAACCCTCTGTGAAGCTTGTGCCATCTGTAATGGACGCGGCATTGTGAAAACAGCCGAAACAGTCGCGTATGAAATATTTAGGGAAATTACTCGAATGGCACGTTCCTTTGATGCTGAAAAATACAGAGTCATCGCAGCTGAAAGTGTGGTTTCTCAGATTATGGATGAAGAGTCGAGCAGTGTGGCAGAGTTAGAAGCCTTTCTTGATAAGAGTATTCGGTTTCAAGCTGAAAGTACTTACGCCGCTGAGCAATTTGACGTTGTCATGATGTGAGCTTAGCGTTTTTTCTTTTTATGCTTGTATCAAGACTTTTTAAAGACAGGTAATTACTCAGGGAAGTACAATACGATTATCCTAAATTGGCCTTTTGAGAGATAGATGATCAGAAGAACTCACAACATATTGCAGTGGATATTTGGTTTATTTCTCCTCTATCTTCTGATTTCTAGACTTCTAATCTCTTGGGTTCAGTTCTTCCCGTCTCATTTTGTTTCTTCAATAGAGTCCATTTCAGGGGCGCAAGTTCAAGTTGAAAAAATTACAGTTTCTCAGGACTGGCTAGGCTTTGATTTTCTCGCCGAAAATTTGTCTGTTGATACTGCGGAATATCTTTTCCAAGCCCAAAAACTCTCATTTGACTTTAATACCTTCTATTTTGCCTTTCCAACTCTGGATTATGGAGATGCTCTCTATATTGAAGAGGGAGCTTACCAGCAAAAAACAGCTCAAAACCCCGAAGATAGAATTGTTGAAACTGATCTCAATACCTTAAATGACATGTTGCGGCTAGATATCAATGTAAATAGGCTATGGAAAAAAGTTTTTTTAAAAGAGTTTGTTGTCAGTGAGATTTCGCCAGGCCTGACAATTCAATTTCATCAGTTGAATGCTTTAAAGAGTACGCGCCTCAGTTTAGTCACAGAGTTCAGTTTATCCTATCAAGACATACTCAATTATGAGCGTTTTAACTTCAAATCTTTTTTTACCCCTGATGTTTGGGGGAATGTTGATTCAGGCGAGTTTTCACTGTCTTCATTTAAGCCTCTTAAAATTGAGCGTATTCGGCAACTGTCTTCGGATAATTGGAAGGCTGTATTGCCAAGTGGTGAACTTGTCATAGACTTAAAAGGGGCTTTTAAAGATTCGCTATTAGAGGTGATACGTCTTGACTTAAATAGTCAAATGCTGAGCTGGAAGCAGACGCAATCAGGATTGCCTGAAAATATGGGGTTATCGATTAATTGGCATCAAGGCGAGAATCGTCAGGCGGATTCTATTACCGATTGGCAATTTAGTTTGTCAGAGGTCCAGCTTGATAACCGTTATGTTGAATCGATTTCTCCAGTCAAGCTGGCGTTTGAAGGTAATGAGTATGTTCGGTTTTCTGCTAAGCGTTTTGATTTAGAACCTTTTCAGGTTTTGGTAAAAGCCTTAGTGGAAACACAGCTCGCTTCCAATGCTTTTGATAGAGCGGTGAGCTTTAGTGTTTCAAATTTTAGCGGTAAATTGGATTGGCGAACTTTGGAGGTTCCGGAGTTGGCCATAGGTTTTGATCGTTTGGACTTGCCTGTAACGGATTATCCGGGGATGAGTATGCGAAACTTGAGTATTAATAAAACCCCTCATACATTGTCTGTTTCTTCTCCTAACCCAGTCTGGTTGATGGTTCCAGAGATTAATAATAAGCCGATAAGACTGGATGTTCCTGAATTACTAGATCTCCACTACAACGAGACATTAAGAACCTGGTCACAATCTGACCTGGAGTTTAAGTTAAATGATATTCCTTTTAATGTCGATTTAACTCAGGTGAATGAAGAATACATTGATGCTGATTTGAGTGTGAGCTTCAAAAATATGGCTCAATTAAAACAGTATCTGCCTTTCCCATTAATGTCGGATCAATTGAAAGTTTGGTTAGAAAACGGCTTGGTTAGCAGTGACGAAATTAAGGTTGTTGCTAAAATGAATGGCCGTTATCGCGATTTCCCGTATATAGAGAATAAAGGCCTATTTAAGGTTGATGCCAAAGTTAAAAATGCAGTTTTAAACTTTAATTCCAAATGGCCTTTGTTGAGAAGTTTTGATGCAGATGTCAGTTTTAGCCCATATAAGGTCGAGGTTAAGGTTCCACAAGTAGATATAGGTGAGGGAAATGTCGCTAAGAATGTCACGGTGATTATTCCTGATGTTGACCAGAGTGATATTGGTGTCACGGTGATTGGTTCAGTCAAAACAACTCTTGATAAAAGTCTTCGTTATTTAAAGCGTTCGCCAATTGCAGAAAAAATGGGTATTGCAGGTTTTCTAGATTCAAATGTTCAGTTTTTGGGCGGCTCAGAGGTGTTTATTGACCAAGTTTGGGTGCCTGTTTCGGGTTATGAAGAGAAGGAAGAGCAGGTTAAGGGGCGGGTTGTTCTAGACAAGGCCATGATCGATCTGTTTGAGGTCGTAGAGTTTTCGGATCTACGAGGTACATTGAATTTTACAGAAAGTGAAATCAAGGCTAACAATCTAAAGTTTAAGTTGAATCAAGGTCATGGGGTTTTAGATATCTCAACCGACGCCAAAAGCAAAAAAGTTCAACTGAAAGCCAAAGGAGAGCTCTTCGTCAGTGAAAATCAGTGGTTTGAGAAACCGATGCCTTGGCAATCTATTTTGGAAGTTCCTTTTAAGTCCTCAGCGGACAAAGGGGTTCGCTATAACGGCACCTTTGATTTTGCAAAAGCAGAAAGTAAATTACC
>CAZJPO010000023.1:0-16910 GCA_964547865.1 uncultured Thiosulfatimonas sp. | reverse complement strand
ATATAATTCTTGTTAAGCTAAACAGGATTCTGTACATCGACAAAATGACATGTAACATCAAACTTTTCTGCTAAGTGTTCACCTAGCGCTTTGATACCTAGTCGCTCAGTTGCATGATGTCCTGCAGCTAAATAGTGAATTCCGCACTCTCTCGCTAAGTGGGTTGTCTGTTCTGAGACCTCACCACTAATGTAGACGTCGGCATTCCACTGAATTGCTTGTTCAATATAACCCTGTGCACCACCGCTGCACCACGCGATAGTGTTAACGAAGTCAGCCCCGCCCTCAAGGTGAAGTGACTCTCTATTTAATGATTCATCAACCATCTTTTTAAAATCTTCGATGTGCATTTTATCAGAAAGCTGACCCAATCTGACCAAACCTGCTTGAGATGTGATATCTTTTAGGCTCCAAAGCTGACCCAGCATCGCATTATTACCCAACAGATCATGCCCGTCTAATGGTAAATGATAGCCATATAGGTTCAAGTTATTAAGCAAAAGCTTCTTAATCCGCTTTTGTTTATATCCTGTAATCGTCACCGGTTCAGATTTCCAGAAATAACCGTGGTGTACTAAGATGGCATCAGCATTTAGCTCAATCGCGTGGTCAATCAGAGCATCACAAGCCGTTACACCGGTCACAATCGTCTTGATTTCAGACTTGCCTTCAACCTGCAAACCATTTGGTGCATAGTCTTTATAACTCTCAATATCCAAAAAATTATTTAGATAATTTGTTAATTCTGATCTCTGCATCATTTTTCAAACTCTGTCTGACAAAAAACCACTAGGTTGAAATCAACTCAAGTGGTTTTATTAGATTTATTGAGGACTTATGTCTCTAACGAAGATTAATCCGTTACACGGTATCTCGCTGATTGCGCGTGCGCCTGCAAACCTTCACCATCCGCTAAAGTACCAGCTATTTTACCCAAATAATTTGAGCCTTCTGGCGAACACATAATCAGACTCGAACGCTTCTGGAAATCATAAACACCCAGTGGCGATGAGAAACGTGCTGTACGAGACGTTGGGAGCACGTGGTTTGGTCCCGCGCAGTAATCACCTAAGGCTTCAGCAGTATAACGTCCCATAAATATTGCACCCGCATGACGGATCTTCGGCAACAAGGCTTTTGGATCATCAACAGACAACTCTAAATGTTCAGGCGCAATCACATTAATCATCTCAATAGCTTGCTCAACATCGTCGACCACAATAATCGCTCCGCGATCATCTAATGCTTTACGAATGATTGGTTCACGCGGCATCTCATCAATTAGACGATTCATACTTTCAAAGACTTTTTCGGCAAACTCAGCGTCTTCTGTTACCAGAATTGATTGGGCATCTTCATCGTGCTCTGCTTGTGAAAACAGATCAACCGCAATCCAGTCTGGGTTGGTTTTGCCATCGCAGTAAACTAGAATTTCTGAAGGCCCAGCGATCATGTCGATACCCACCGTACCGAATACCATGCGCTTTGCCGTTGCCACAAAAATGTTACCAGGACCGACAATCTTATCTACCCCAGGTACAGTCTCTGTACCATAAGCTAGAGCAGCAACTGCTTGTGCACCACCCAGGGTGAATACAGCATCTACTTCACAGATTGCAGCAGCAGCTAATACCATATCGTTGACTTCACCATCAGGAGTAGGTACAACCATGACCAGCTTTTCAACACCAGCCACTTTTGCAGGAATTGCATTCATGATTACCGATGAGGGGTAAGCTGCCTTTCCACCAGGGACATACAGACCAACGCTATCAAGCGGAGTCACCTGCTGACCCAGCATAGTGCCGTCAGCTTCTTCATATGACCACGACTCTTGAACCTGACGCTCATGATAGTCTTTAACGCGCTGCGCAGAGATTTCTAGCGCTTCACGTTGCTCTGCTGGGATGGTTTCCAGCGCCTTTTGCAGGCGTGCTTTAGAAATTTCTAGCTCAGCACCTGAGTTCAGTTGCATGCGGTCAAAACGCGCAGTGTAATCCAGTAAAGCGGCATCGCCCTTGGTGCGTACGTTTTCAACAACTTCTTTAACAATATTATTTACATCTTCATTAGATACCGTTTCCCAAGCCAGTAAACGGTCTAACTCTTCTCTAAATCCTGCTTCGTTTGCAGACAGACGGCGTATGTTTAACATCTTACTTCTCTATACCCGATTTAAACTGTTGAACAATGTGATTGATCTGATCGTACTTTGTTTTATAAGCGTGCTGATTCACAATCAATCGAGAACTGATGTCGGCAATATGTTCCATTGGAACAAGGCCATTGGCCTTCAGGGTATTACCCGTATCAACCAAGTCCACGATTCGATCTGCAAGATCAATCAACGGAGCGATTTCCATCGATCCGTATAGTTTAATTAAATCCACTTGCTCACCCTTTTCAGCATAGTAAGCTTGAGCCGACTTAAGATATTTTGTCGCAATCTTAAGGCGATGCCCATGTGGCTTTTCGTTCTCTGGACCGGCGACCATCAGTTTACATTTAGCAATATGTAAATCGAGTAACTCAAACAAGTTATCACTTGGCGCTTCCATGAGTACATCTTTACCCGCGACACCAATATCGGCAGCGCCATGCGCTACATAAGTTGGTGCATCTGTCGCTCTAACAATCAGTAGGCGAACATTATCTTTGTTGGTTGGCAAAATTAACTTTCGACTTTTACTTGGATCTTCAAGCGGTTCAATTCCCGCCGCTTCCAACAAAGGCAAAGTATCTTTATAAATACGCCCTTTTGACAGAGCAATTGTTAACTGTTCATTCATTGTGATTAAACTTTAAAAATTCAAATTCTTTTAGTAATTGACTGCTTAATCAGTCAAACGGTAAATATGAGCCCCAACTTTATGGAACTTCTCTTCAATCAGTTCATAACCTCGGTCGATATGATAAACACGGTTTACAACCGTTTCACCCTCCGCGATTAAGCCGGCTAATATCAAGCTCGCTGATGCTCTCAAATCGGTTGCCATCACCGGAGCGCCGACCAACTTGTCAACCCCTTTAATGAAGGCTGTATTTCCTTCTACACGAATATCCGCCCCCATTCGAGACAGCTCTGAAACGTGCATAAAGCGGTTTTCAAAAATGGTTTCTTTAATGGTCGACTCACCATCTGCAAGCGCATTCATCACCAGAAATTGGGCTTGCATATCGGTCGGAAAATCAGGATAAGGATCTGTCACGATATCAACAGGTTTTAATTTTTGGCCCTGCATATCCAACGTAATGGTATCTGCAGTCGTAGTAAGTTTTGCCCCTGCCTCTTTAAACTTATCCAGTACAGCATTTAGGTGTGTAGGGTTGACCTTGTTAACCGTCACCTTACTGCCAGTCACAGCGGCTGCGGCTAAATAGGTGCCCGCTTCAATACGGTCAGGGATCACTTCATATTCCACACCATTTAGTCTCTCGACACCCTCAATCTCGAGTGTATCTGTTCCAATTCCACTAATCTTTGCGCCCATCTTCACAAGGAAAGAGGCAAGATCCGTAACTTCAGGTTCACGAGCGGCATTGCGAAGTGTGGTGACACCATCAGCCAGAACGGCCGCCATCAACAAGTTTTCTGTCCCCGTCACGGTAACCGGGCTCATCGTAATATCCGCCCCTTTTAAACGACCCTCAACCTTGGCAATGATATAACCTTGCTCTACCTCAATTGAAGCGCCCATTTTTTCCATCCCTTCAATATGGATATTGACAGGACGGGAACCGATGGCACACCCACCAGGCAGCGAAACTTTCGCTTCACCAAAACGGGCCAATAATGGGCCTAAAACTAAAATAGAGGCTCGCATGGTTTTGACCAACTCATAAGGTGCTTCTTTTGAGGTCACCTCTGAGGCATCAATTTCAATCCTCAATTCTTCATCAAACAAAATATCGACGCCCATAGAAGCAAGTAACTGAATGGTCGTCGTGACATCCATCAGATGCGGGACATTTGACAGTTTGGTCGTTGTCTCAGCCAGCAAACTGCCCATTAAAATAGGTAGGGCAGCATTTTTTGCGCCCGATATTCTCACTGAGCCTGAAATTTGCCCTTGATTGTCAATTACAAGTTTATCCATATAAGTGGCTTTTTATTTTGATGTTCTATTGTCGGTGTCGTGTTTGGGTGTTTACAAAGGAAGCAGACTATTTTTTTTCGACCTGAGTCTTAATTGAAAGGGCGTGTAATTCACCACTTTCAAACTGTGTTTTAAAGATATCGTTGACCATACGATGTCTTTGGAGGGGGGACTTACCTTCAAAAGAAGAACTTGTAACAATAATGGTAAAGCTACAATCTGCTCCACTCATTTCTACCTGAGTATCAGGTATCTCATCTTGAATCATTTTACGAATGACTTCTGGTGACATCGTCGACCCCTTAAACAGGCTTCAAAACCTGACACAACCATGCCTGGCAATTCACCCTATAAAACACATCTAAAAATTATTGGCGTATTTTAACGCCTTTGTGCAATAAAATCAGATTTATCGCAGAAACCACCAGGACAAAAACGGTTGTCACCCCCAAACTCAGCCAAATTGAGACGTCAGACTGTTCAAAGAAACCATATCTAAAACCATCAACCATATAGAAAAATGGATTGAGATAAGAGACTTGTTGCCAGAAGCTCGGCAGGTCATTAATCGAGTAGAAAACACCACTTAAAAAAGTTAAAGGCATGATAACAAAGTTCTGGAAGGCGGCCAGATGATCGTACTTGTCAGAAATAATTCCTGCCAAAATACCAAGCCCACCCATCATCGCTGCACTCAAGATTGCAAATAGAACAATCCAAAGGGGTTGACTCCAATTCAAATCAAACCAAATCAAACCTACCAGCAGAATACCCAGTCCTACAGTAACACCTCTCACAATTGCAGCCGCAACAAAAGCGATATAAAACTCCAATGGTGAAATTGGACTCAACAGCACAAAGGTCAAATTACCGTGCATTTTGGACTGAATCAAACTCGAGGAGCTATTTGAGAAGGCATTTTGAAGCAAAGCCATCATGACAAGCCCGGGGATCAAAAACTGACTGTAACTCATCCCCGAAAACCGATCAATTTCAGAGTCAAGCACCTGTCCAAAAATCAATAAAAACAGCAGCGTAGATACGATTGGCGCAAAGATGGTCTGAACAACAACAGAGTAAAAACGACGAATTTCTTTTATAAATAACGCCCAACAACCTCTTGTATTAAACATCATTCACCCCCCTTCGCGGTAAGGTCAAGAAAAACCTCTTCCAAAGTGGCGTCGCGACTGCTGACATCTGCAACCTTCAGTCCCGACTGATCCATCCAAGCCATTGCCTGTGTTAAAGAGCTCTCTTTCTCAACCTGAAAGACAAAACCGGAGGGCTCTTTTTCAACCAAACACGCTTGCAAGGGCTCAACTAAGACCGCATCGGGATTGGAAACCTTAACCTTCAAATAGCGGTAAGGGTGTCTGCTCAACAAAGCTTGTGTTTTGTCTATGGCACGCACTTCACCAGCCTGCATAATAGCGACTTTGTCGCAAAGCGCTTCAGCCTCCTCCAGATAGTGGGTCGTCAAGATAATGGTGTGGCCCTGCTGGTGAAGCTCTTTTGTAAAATCCCACAAGGTGCGTCTCAGATCAACATCCACCCCAGCAGTCGGCTCATCTAAGACTAAAACGCGAGGTTTATGAACCAAGGCCATGGCAATCAAAACACGGCGCTTCATACCACCAGAAAGTTCATTCGTATTGGCATTGGCTTTATCCGCTAAAGCCAGTCTTTCCAACAGTTCTTCAATCCACCGTTTTTGCTCCGGCCCTCTCAGGCCGTAATAACCCGACTGCAATTCCAAAAGTTCTTTAATCGTGAAAAAAGGATCTGCGATCAACTCTTGCGGCACCAACCCCAACAATCTTCTGGTTTGGCGATAATCATGAATAACATCGTTGCCGAGAACCTCAATACTACCCGAATCAGGCACAACAAGACCTGACATGCTATTGATCAATGTAGACTTGCCAGCTCCATTCGGCCCCAGCAGGCCAAAAAAAGCCCCCTCTTCCACTTCAAAAGAGATGCCCTTTAATGCCTTCACTTCGGAATAGGCCTTGACCACTTGGTTGAATTTAACAGCAACAGACATGTTGACGTCCTAGACTTGTAGAAATTTCATTCCATAAAAGGATAAATTAAAAGGTAAAAAACAGGTTTGATCCAGAGAAACAATAGAGCTAATTGACTTCAATGACAGTCTGTAAATCGTAAAGCTCTATCAAGGTTTGAACGTCTTCAGGTACATGGGTTAGTTTAATGGGTACGCCTGAATTTTGGGCCCAAAAAAGAATAAGGGAAAGAATTGCACTATCCGCTTTTCTCACTTGACTAAAGTCGAGCTCATCAACGGGTTTATCCAGCCATCTTCCTTTCTTAATCAAACTTGGCAACTCATCAATTGACAAGTTTTCAGGCAGAGTAATAGTCGACATCCTCAATTCCCTATCTTAAATTGATGAATCTGTAGCGCCATTAAACGCTGCATTTTTTAACTGCATTTCGCTGATCACAGCATCCAAACCTTTGCGGGAGATATCTGAGCTGTAGGCCTTGCGATAATTCAACAGCATGCTGATTCCCTCAATCGTGACATCGTAAAGCATCCATTTTTTAGACTTTTTATTCAAATAAGCACGATAAATTACATCTGACCTATTGCCGTCAGCCTGTGTTACTTTAGACGCAACCGAGACCCTACCAGGTTTTTCTTGCTTGGCTTTTTTGACTTCAACCGATTCAATCTTTAACTTGAGTAGGCTTTGAGAGTAGGAACGAATCATAGTATTCGTGAAAGCTTTGGTAAAAGCATCTTGCTGTTCTGAGGTTGCCACCTTCCAGTTCCGCCCCATAATGTATCGCGCCATTTTTTTAGTATCGATGTAGGGCAACACATAACTCTTCGCAAACAGCTTAACTTGAGCGGGATCCCGCTCAAGTTGTTCACGATTAGCATTCATCTCATAAATAACTTGATTAGAGAGCTTCGAGACCATTTGCGTAGGGTCATCTTGAGAAACCCCCTGTGCATTTGCCGTCAAACTTAACACAAGCAACAGAGAAACAAACCATCCACTCATTAACTGAAATCGCCCCGTTTTATCACTCATTTGACTACTCTCCACTATCGCTTAACTTAACCAGAAACTGGCCAATCAACTCTTCCAGAACCAATGCCGACTGGGTGAACTCCATTTGGCTTCCTTGAGCTAGGTACTCTTCCTCGCCCCCGACTTCAAGGCCAATATACTGATCGCCCAATAAACCAGAGGTTAAAATGGAAGCTGAACTATCGGTCGTCAACTCATTAAACTCTTGATCAATATTCATCAAGACTTTGGCTTTTAGGCTGACTGGATCCACGCTAATTCCCGCGACACGACCCACCACGACACCACTGATTTTGACAGGGGCACGCACTTTCAGCCCACCAATATTGTCAAACAAAGCCGTTACCTGATATGTTGGGCGCTCTTTCCAAGTACTGAAATTACTCACCTGAAAAGCGATCATAATTAAAGCCGCGAAGCTCATCAACACAAATGCGCCGACCCAAATTTCAATTTTAAGTTGTCGTTTCATGAAGAACCCTTTTCAACCTTTATCTAATTCTATAGCCACTCTATAACTACACTACAACGACGGCGACTAGAACATCAAAGCCGTCAATACAAAATCTAATCCCAACACACCTAGGGAACTGTGTACAACCGTTCTGGTCGTTGCACTACTCACCCCTTCTGAGGTCGGCATCGCATTAAACCCATGGAATAAAGAAATAATGGCGATTAAAACCGCGAACGCAATTGATTTAATAATGCCGTTTAAAGCATCCTCGTGCCAATCAACGTGACTGTTCATTTGCGACCAAAACGCACCCTCATCAACCCCTAGCCACCCCACAGCAACCATATAGCCACCAATAATTCCCAAGGCTATAAATAACAACGTCAACAACGGTAGCGAGATTAAGGCTGCAGTAAATCTCGGAGCATAAATATATTTTAACGGATCAATCGCCATCATTTCTAAAGCAGAAACCTGCTCTGTTGATCGCATTAAGCCTATTTCTGCTGTTAAAGCCGAACCCGCTCGCCCTGCAAAAAGGAGCGCTGCGACTACTGGCCCTAATTCTCTGAGCAATGACAGCGCAGTCATCGAACCAACAGCCTCTTCAGAGTTGTAGTCGACTAAAACGTTATAACCCTGCAAACTCAAAACCATTCCCACAAACAGACCTGCGGTTAAAATAATCGGTAGAGATAAAACACCGGCGACATATATTTGTTTGACCAATAGATCCATTCGCCAAACCGCATATGGAATTGCAGGAATGAGAGAGATCACAAAAAAAGCGCCACGCCCAGTTGCCGCCAAAATCGCCAAGGTATTTTGACCAACCGATTGAAGCACTCTGATCCATGCAGGTTGTGAAACAGGATTTTGCATATCAGCCTTTTTTATTTCTCTTCTCTCAAATACGGATCGACAGGATAGTGAAAAGGCACAGGTCCGTCGGGTAAACCTTCGACAAACTGGGTCACGTACTCCGACTCACCTTCCAGCAACTCTTGTTTGGTCCCACTGGCGATAATTTTGCCCTCCGAAATAACACAGACATTATCTGCAATCGACAGCACCTCGTCGACATCGTGAGAAACCACCACACTGGTCAGCTGTAAACTATCATTCAACTTGCGAATCAGCTCAACCAGCACCCCCATGGTAATCGGGTCTTGACCGACAAAAGGCTCATCGTAAAAAATCATTTCTGGATCAAGGGCAATCCCTCTCGCCAAAGCAACACGGCGAGACATTCCTCCAGACAGTTCTGAAGGCATTAAGCCTTGCGCTCCTCTTAGACCAACAGCTTGCAATTTCATCGAGACAAGCGGTCCAATCAAAGACTCCGGCAACTTGGTATGCTCTCGCAAAGGGAAAGCGACGTTGTCGAACACATTCAAGTCGGTCAGCAAAGCGCCTGACTGGAATAACATGCCCATTTTTCGACGCAACTGATACAGTTTCTTTCTACTTAACTTGTGAACGTTTTGACCTTCAACCCAAATTTCGCCACTGTCAGGCTTTAGCTGCCCTGCAATCAGCTTCAACAAAGTGGTTTTTCCTGTCCCACTCGGCCCCATGATCGCAGTCACTTTGCCTTTTTCAATTGACAACGAAATATCATCGAAAATTTTTCGGTCACCGCGCATAAATGTCAGGTTTTTAATCTCAATCAAAGCTGGGGAGGTCATGATTTATTCTTGAATTCTATTATTTTGAAAATTATTGTCGTATCAAGTGATTCACTGTGAAAAACCTGAAGCTAAAAAGCCTTAACAAACCATGACGTTACATGAATGCGAGCCAAAGCTATTTTGAACTTCATCAATGGGCGCTATTTTATCTGATTTATCAGAACATATTTATGAATAAATCCTGAATTTCACCGCCTAATGATTAAAAGGAACAACTAATAGCCCAGCAACTCACCGATTACTTTTAGATTGCTCAACTGGTTCATATCAATCACATCTGAACACAAAAAAAGTGGCGCCCCCTCAGCCCCTTTGGGAAGCGAGCCCATAAACTGCTTTAACAGCTCGGTCTGTTGTTTCGCATCACTTGAGAGTTGTTGAATGAGCCCGCAAGGGTTGCCAGAGATCATTCTGCCCTCTACCGACCACTGCCAGCCGGGCAGGGCGTGTTTTGTAGAAACCAAAGTCAGCGCCAAGTTCAGTGACTCAGGGTTAAATTGTTTTAAAATGACTTCCGACTCCTCATCAGAGACCACCACAGCGCCGCCCGTCAGTTCTGCTAAAGTTGCAATATCCAGTAATTTTTTCAGCTGTTTTAGTCGACTTTGATCAGGCGTCGAGCCAAACTGAAAATAGAATCTAAAGTCTTCTTCAACAGAGTCCACTGCTTCTTCTACGCCTTCATCCGTCCATTGCATCCAAGACTTTTCTGGCACCAAAACCGCTTGATAATGGTTAGCATAAAAGTCGAGACGCCACTCTTCTGGCATATCTTCAGGATAGTAGCTTCCCTGCCACTCATCACGATTCCAATCACAAGTTCCAACACGCAAATTTTCCAAACAATTCTCCTTTAAATATCCGCCTCTCGTTATTTAACGCTAGATACTAAAATATTTTTTAAGCAATCATAAGCTTTCTTTATTTCATCTGCAATTTTGGTTATAATGCCGCCTTGATTTTTAGGATGAAGGGATTCCTTTTTTCATGTTAACCAGCCTTATTCTTCCCAGTGCCATTCTTGCCATAGGCCTTATTCTATTGGTGTGGAGTTCCGACATTTTTATTGAAGGTGCGGCCAGCACGGCAAAGCATCTTTCGATATCTCCATTGGTAATTGGTGTGGTTGTATTAGGCTTTGGGACCTCAATGCCAGAAATCGTTGTTGCAACCCTGGCCTCTCTGGACAACAGCCCCGGACTTGCCATCGGTAACGCAGTTGGCTCCAATATTGCCAATATCGCCCTAGTCTTAGGGATAACAGCCATTATCACTTCTATTGCCGTTAAATCCTCCATTTTAAAAAGAGAGATGCCGATCCTACTCGCAATTACGCTGGGAGCATTTCTATTAGTGATCGATGGGCACCTGGGGCAAATGGATGGCATCATCATGATCGCAGCACTCATCATTGTGATGTTTTGGATGATTAAAGCCAATAAGGAGATGGATGTTTCTGACCCGATGACAGCTGAAACTCAGCACGAACTGGAAGAAATGCCTGACCTAACTAAAAACAAAGCCCTAATCTACCTTGTAGGCGGTCTGATTATTCTGATGATCAGTGCCAAGATGATGGTCGCTGGCGCAGTCGATATCGCCGAGTATTTTGAAGTCCCAGAAGTCATTATTGGTTTGACCATTATTGCCATCGGAACAAGTTTGCCTGAGTTAGCCGCAGCCATTGCCGCCGCGCGAAAAAATGAAACCGACCTGATGATTGGCAACATTGTTGGCTCAAACCTGTTTAACATTTTGGCCGTTCTCGCTGTTCCTGCGTTACTGGCACCTTCCATCATTGATCAAGATGTCTTAAAAATCGATATGCCCATCATGATTGGCTTAACGCTATTGATGTTAATCATGGCCCTGCCTCGAAAAGGCGCTGCTCTTATCTGCAGAGGAAGAGGGATTGCTCTATTTTCAATCTTCATTGCCTATTTGGTTCTGCTCTACTTCCGTTCAACTGGCGCGTGAGAGAATCTAAGCCAACAAACAGTCTGCCCGCCCTAGCTTCAGTCACCTCTAGACAATTCAGGATTCTTCGTAGTGAATCTACTGCCTGAACACATTATAATGAGTGGCAACAAAACACTGACTTAAGTTGGCCTGAATCATCTTAGGTCCAAAACAAATCACAAAAAGGCAAATTCATGAATGTCCCAGATCACTTAATCGAAAAGGCTAAAAAGATAAAACTGCTCATCCTGGATGTAGATGGCGTTCTGACCGACAACCGTCTTGTCTACAGCGATGACGGTATTGAATCAAAGTCTTTTTATACCCGTGATGGCCACGGCATGGTGATGATCCAGAAATCTGGTGTTGATATTAGCATCATCACAGGTCGAAAATCACAATTGGTGACTAATCGAATGAATGACCTTAAGGTCAAGCATGTCTATCAAGGGGTACCGGACAAACTACCCACCTTCCTAAAACTGGTAGCAGACCTCAATCTTGATTTAGATGAAATCGCCTATGTCGGTGACGATATCTTGGACTTGCCAATTCTAATGCGTATTGGCCTTTCTATTACACCTTCTGACGGCGATGATGAAGTTAAGCCAAGAGTTGACTATATCTCTAAGTATGAGGGCGGTAGAGGCTGTGTACGAGAAACCTGTGAAATCATTATGAGGTCTCAAGGCACTTGGCAAAAACACATGGACTTCTACCTTCGAGATCTATAACGCTAAAACCATAGAGAATTTTCATGAAACTATCCAGGGCTCGAATTACGCTACTCACCTTTCTTATGGCTGCGATCGTACTCTGGGTCACCTCCCCTGAAAAATCATCCAAAACCACAACAAACCTGAACCAAAAAACACAAGAATATAGTTGGGAAACGCGTAACACGACACTCTGGAAAGTCACCCCCAACCAGCCAGAGCAACAAACCATTATTCAAACACAACAGTTTAACTATCGAAATGAACAAAAAAGTAGCGAGTACATTATGCCTACCGTTACCCGCATCGATAGCCAGTCCATCAGCACCTTAAGCAGTGAGCTCGGCTACAGTGAAAACGACACCCTCCTGATCTTCGATAAAAATGTGAACTTGGTTCAACAAAACCTTCATAGTGACTCAATCACCCGTTTAACCACGGAACAGTTAAACTATAATACAGCGACTCAAGAGCTGACATCAGCCCATGAGGTAGAAATTGAATTTGATCAGGCAAAGACCACAGGTAGAGGCTTTAAAGCCCAGTTAGAGAATCAGCACTTTACCATCAACCATGACGTAAAAAGCGTTCTCAACCCTAAGTAGCCTTTAAATCAAGCCATGACAACCAACTGAGAGTAGACAGAGTCAAAAGGAAACCCAATGAAGAAAATCACTTTGCCGTTAGGGTTAAGTTACTTGTTGCTAATCACCCCTGCAATCTGTTCTGCCAATCCCTCGGAAAAACCTGTCGCTGATAGTAAACAACCTATTAACATTCAAGCGAACCAACTTAAAGCCAGCGAGAAGTCTGGTCAAAGTGTTTATCAGGGCAGCGTAGAGGTTAGCCAGGGCTCTCTGACGCTGTCGGGAGATAAGCTTGAGGTCAAACACCCAGAGGGCAACCTTGATTTAGCCATTATTACTGGAACCCCCGCAAAATTTAAGCGCTTCGATACCCGTGAAAATACTTGGGTTCATGGACAAGCGACAACGATTGAATACAGTACAAAGTCTAAAACAGTGCTTCTGCAAGGGAAGGCACAGATTGAACAACCTGGGAAACAGCTTATTAAAGGCCCAAAACTGTTCTACGATATTGAAAAGCAATCTCTTCAGGCGGAAGGTTCTCCCGAAAATAATCAACGCATTTCAGTCACCTTTACCCCGACTCAAACAGAAGAGTAATCAGGTTTTTTATGTCTCACTTTCACGCCAGAGGACTGGCAAAAAGCTACAAAAAAAGAACGGTTGTTACTTCGGTAGACATTGACGTATACAGCGGTCAAGTTGTCGGTCTACTCGGCCCTAATGGCGCAGGGAAAACCACCACCTTTTATATGATGACTGGCCTAATCAAAAATGACGCTGGAAATATCTATATCGATGAGCAAAACATTTCAAAAATGCCCATTCACGAGAGAGCAAAACTAGGGGTAGGTTATCTACCTCAGGAAGCCTCTGTCTTCAGAAAGTTAACGGTAACCGAGAATATCAAAGCCATTCTTGAAATGCGCCCAGAGCTAACTAAAGATCAACAGAATCAACTATTTGAAAACCTAATTGATGACTTACAGATTGGTCACATCCTAGAACAACCGGGCCAAGCGCTATCGGGTGGTGAACGCCGTCGAGTTGAAATAGCGAGAGCGCTGGCAATGCAACCCAAGTTTATTCTGCTAGATGAGCCTTTTGCCGGTGTAGATCCTATCTCGGTCAAAGACATTCAAAGTATCATTACTCATCTAAAAGATAAAAATATTGGTATTTTAATTACTGATCACAATGTGAGAGAAACACTCGGAGTTTGTGACCAAGCATATATCCTTCATGCGGGAACCATTCTTGCCTCAGGAACTCCTGAAGAAGTCCTTAACCACGATGAGGTCAAACGCGTTTATCTGGGTGAAGATTTTGCCTACAACGGCATTGCTTAACACTAAACACTCACCTCAAAATAGTCCTTTTTATAGGCTAATGAAAAATCTTCACTATGATTCATTATTCTTGATGGTATACTGAAATTGAATCAAATTCACGATAGCAAATTGGGCTTTTTTTGAATTTGGTTAGCTCGCAAATCATACAAAACAAAGGAGCGATACTATGCAAATCAATATTACTGGCCACCACATTGATGTTACCGATGCCCTACGTTCATACGTTTCTGAGAAACTAGAGAAAATTGAACGTCACTTTGATCACGTAACCAATGTACACGTTGTTCTGACAGTTGAAAAACAAAGTCAAAAAGCGGAAGCCAATGTTCATGTTTCTGGTGCAGATTTATTTGCCCAGCACGAAAGTGAAGACATGTACGCATCGATTGATGGATTAGTAGACAAGCTAGATCGTCAAATTGTGAAACACAAAGAAAAAATTGGAAATCACAACCGAAAATCAGGCGGAGTTAAAAATATGACAGCCTAACGATTACTCGTCAGTCATATTCAAAAAGCCCAACGATTGTTGGGCTTTTTCATTTTAACTTCTTGCATCTGATTCAGCGGACAACTGAGTGACCAAAAACCCTCTTTAAACAACTATTTTTAAATAAAACTTCACTTTCTACTGCTACAATACCAATCAATCCCAAACTAAATGACTTCAACAGGAGATGGTTATGCGACATTCAACGCCAGCCATTGACAAGGAAAAACTGACAGAAGATGTTTTGTATGCTGTTGAAACCAATAATTTAGAGCAAATTAACGAACTCTTTTCGTACCTAGTTCCTGAAGAAATTGCCGAAATTCTCGAAGCAACCCCTCTCAAAATAAGACGAACTATCTGGGAATCGATTCAAGACCAGCCATTGGGTGAAATTCTGACCCATACCAATGACGAAGTGACCAGTAGTCTACTTGAGAGTCTTGAAGAAGAAGATATTGTCCAGCTTGCTGAAGACCTAGAAACAGACGATATTGCCGATATCGCCCAGTCACTTGAAGCAACCGAACAGCAAAAACTTCTCGAGTCCCTACCCGAGGAAGACAGAACCGCAGTAGAAACCGCCCTAACCTATCCAGAGGATACTGCGGGAGGCTTAATGAGTACCGACTTTATCTCGGTGCGTTCGGATGTGAGTTTAGAAGTTGTCCTACGTTATTTACGTCAATTAGGCGAATTACCAGAAACCACTGCAGAGCTATTTGTGGGTGATCGTGAAGGTCACTTCATGGGTACGATCAAGTTAACCGACCTATTAACTCATGATGAAGACACCTTAGTTGAGAAGCTCATTAACAATAGTATCCCTGGAATCAGAGCCTTAACTCCAGAGAGAGAAGTTGCACATAGCTTCGAAAAGAACGACTTAATATCTGCAGCTGTCGTCAATGAAAGCAACCAAATTTTGGGACGTATCACGATCGATGACGTGGTTGATATTATTCGAGAAGAAGCCGAACATGCCCAAATGGCCAGCGCAGGTCTCGATGAAGATGACGATATCTTTGCCCCAGCGACGATTGCTGCAAAACGTCGTACCTTTTGGTTGGGCATCAATTTACTGACCGCCATTTTTGCTTCAATTGTCATTGGGCTATTTGATGCTTCGATTGAAAAGGTCGTCGCTTTGGCGGTCTTAATGCCAATTATCGCCAGTATGGGAGGAATTGCAGGCACACAAACATCCACCATTGTGATACGTGCTTTAGCCACAGGCAAACTCGCACGAAGTAACAGTCGCTCGCTGCTCATCAAGGAAACAACCGTCGGACTTTTTAACGGTCTGATTTGGGCTGTTTTAACCGGAATTGCCGTCCAACTCTGGTTCAATGACGTTATCTTAAGTGCTATTTTTTCAGCCGCACTCTTAATCAACTTGTTGGTCGCGGCCTTTGCTGGCGCCACAATCCCCCTTATCCTGCAAAGAATGAAAATCGACCCCGCTCTCGCATCGGGCTTAATGCTAACCACGGTTACCGACTCCCTAGGATTTTTTGTCTTTCTCGGACTCGCGACGGTCGTTCTCCTGTAACCCCCTTTAGAGCAATAGCCTTAGCCCTTCAAATAAAACCTTAATCAAGTCTGACCTTATTAAGACAATCTGATTAAGCCACTTGATTGCAGTCCAAGAATCTACTATAAATTTACTATGCCTTAAATATTACTTATAATAACAACAGTTTATTTATTTATAACTTTAACTTATAGCCCACCGTCAAAGGAGACTGCTATATGAACCGTAAAACTATCACCGCTGTTGCCG
Organism: uncultured Thiosulfatimonas sp.; assembly: GCA_964547865.1. Classification (GTDB taxonomy): domain Bacteria; phylum Pseudomonadota; class Gammaproteobacteria; order Thiomicrospirales; family Thiomicrospiraceae; genus Thiomicrorhabdus. Next base: position 710 of record CAZJPO010000023.1, on the reverse strand, counting down.
CCGCAACAGCAATCAGTCTGACAGCAGGCTGCGCCAATGATCCTAATCGCACCAAATCTGAGCGAGAAACTGAAAGAAATGTCATCACTGCCATTGCAGCGATTGGTGGCGCCATGGCAGCAAACTCCATGGGGGTAAAAAATACCGGAGCTAAAGTGGTTATTGCTGCGCTTGCAGGCTATACAGCCCGTCAAGTTTACGGGGACATCAAAGAGGATACGGCGAAAGACCCAAATACCGATGTCAATGCCATTAAAATAGGCGATAAAGAGTACGTTGAAGTCAATGTTAAAAACGTTAACTTCCGTTCTGGTTCTGCAGAACTTCAGCCATATGAATTAACCCGACTACAGCCTGTGATTGACAGCTTAAAACGCTATCCAAATACCCGCGTTCATGTTGAAGGCCACACCGATTCGGATGGCTCGATGAAATACAATCAGCAACTGTCTGAAAACCGTGCTATTAACGTCGCATTACACTTGATGGACAATGGGATCATTAGAGATCGAATCGTAACTTATGGCTATGGGGAAGAGCGTCCAATTGCCAGTAATCAGACAATGGAAGGTAAGCGCACCAATCGAAGAGTCACTTTCCTTATCAGCGAGATCTAAACAGTTAACGTTTGATTCTTCTATAAAAAAGCCCGCTATATGCGCAATGCTGTTCACTTAAGCAGTGTTTAGGTTAAAAAGTTAAAATCCAGT